>NZ_JBVHHE010000036.1:0-63454 GCF_055561235.1 Kitasatospora sp. NPDC022856
CCAGTACCGCCCCGATATCCTCGACGGCTTCCTCACCGGGGCCGGCCTCTCCCTCGACCTCCCACCGCCATCACCCTGAAGCGCCGAAGTCAGTAAAGTCGTGGGTAGCCACAGGATCGACTGCTTTCGATCGTGTCGGTCAGACCCCCGTTCGGTGTTGGTGCACCGGCGGGGGTTGATTCGTTGGTGCGCACGCTACACGGCGTGCGCAGCCCGTGGCGACCGGTGACGATTAGTCATACGGGCTGGCTACGGCGGTGGTTGGGAGGGTGGGTGGGGGGTGTTCACCCACCCGTTCCACTAGGAAGTCACTCGACGCCCGACACCTGAGCTTCGGCCGCGAAGACGAGGAAGTCCCCCCAGGCGGCGGGCGAGAAGGAGAGCTGGGGCCCGGCCTTGTCCTTGGAGTCCCGGACGTGGACGGTGAGGGCGGAGGTGGCGACCTCGACGCACTCGCCGCCGTCGGTGGTGCTGTAACTGGACTTGAACCATTCGAGCCTGGCGCTCATAGCTCCTCCGCCATCTTTCTGATGAACGCTTCCGACTCCTCAATGCTGAGGGCCTGCATGCGGATCATGCCATGGCGTTGCGCGAGCATGTTCACTCGCTCTGGGTCGGCGTAGAGGACTCCGGAGTTCTGTCCTTCGACATAGGCGAGTTGCTCATGCTCGGGAGTCTCAAGGAGGACCATCGGGCCGTTCAGGGCGGCGTATGCCGCGCGATCGACGGGTAGCACCTGGATGGAGACGTTGCGGAGTCTGCCCACGTCGAGAATGTGGTTGAGCTGGCGTTTCATGAGGCCGGCGTCGCCGACCGATGCGCGGAGTGCGGCTTCATAGATCACGAAGCCATGGAGAACTGTCGGTGAGAGCCTCAGCCGCTCCTGCCTCTGCAGGCGACCCGCGACTCGGGCGTCGACTGTCTCGTCGTCCAGTGGCGGATAGGAGTTGCTGATCGTCTCGCGAGCGTACTCCTCGGTCTGCAGCAGACCAGGTACGAGTAGTGCTGAGTATGCATGGAAGGCGATCGCCTCACTTTCGGCCTGCGTGTAGCCCCGCGAGTACGATGAGAACTTCTCGGGCTTCAGGAAGTCTTGGGCGCCGAGCAGCATCCCTCGCGCGTTGCACAACTCATCTGCCGTTGAAAGCAGCTTGAACGACGGCTTCCTTCGGCCCGCCTCCATCGACCGGACGCTCTCGACGTCGTAGCTCGCCGCTTGGCTCAACTGCTCCCGCGTGACGCCCGATTGCTCTCGCCAGCGCTTGATCTGATCGCCACAGTACTTCCAAGCCATCGGCGGCTGTGCGGGCGCGCTCATCCCCGTACCCCTCCTCATGCGGTCGACCAGCGGGTCACTCCCTCGCTGAATCGCCAGTGTCACTACCGAGGCTAAGCCCGGAAGCCGATTCTCGGACCGTGAAATGGCCGATCTCCGCTCCTGCGGGTGACGCCAAAGGCTCTCCGCGCCAAGGACACTGATGATCACTCAGCCCGTTTGCATCGAGTGGATGTTCCCCCGCCACCCCCGCAGCGTCGGCCACGCCCGCGTGCAACTCCTCCGGCAGGCCTACGCCTGGCGGGTGCCCGACGAGACGACCGAGACGGCCCTGCTCCTCCTCAGCGAACTGGTCACCAACGCGTGCCGCCACGCCCGTGGCCCGCGCGACCGCCTCATCGGCGTCCGGTTCGCCGTCACGGAATGCGGTGCGCTCCGGGTCGAGGTCGCCGATGCCAACCCGGACCTGCCCGAGCCCCGTCAGGCCGGCCCCGAGGACGAGGGCGGTCGCGGGCTCGAACTCGTCGAGGCCCTCGCCGCCTCCTGGGGCGCCCGGCCCCGGGGTCCGGGTCACGTGGGCAAGATCGTCTGGTTCGAGCTCAAGTCGGAGTAGTGGGAAGTCGACCGGTCCGACTTCCTGCTCCCGCCCCTTCCGCGACTTCCGCCACTCCCGTCACTTTGTCCACTTCCGCAGGGCGACCTGCCCTTGTTCGTGCCCTGATGGCCCTTCGCTCAGCGCACTTGTGTCTGTATATATGATCTTCGGTCCACGGCCTCGGGGGCGTCGTGGACAACCGAACGGAGTGCGATGTCCGACATCACCACCGAGGAGTCGCGCCGTGACGGCGCCGATCCGATCGTCCTGGCGCTGGCCGCGGCAGCGGCGGTGCTGGCCGCGCTGACCGTCAGGATCCTCCTGCTGGACAGTGAGTCGTCGGACTACTACTACTTCCTCGGTCCGTGGTACCGGTACATCGCCGAGAACGGCGGCTTCAACGCTCTCAGCCACGCCGACTTCTCGGACTACAACGTCCCGTACCTCTACCTCATGGCCGCGCTCACCTACCTCCCGGTGACGGCGCTCGCCGGGATCAAGTGGGTCTCGATCCTCTTCGACCTCGCCCTGGCGTCCTACGTGTTCCGCATCGTGGAGCTGCGGTGGCCGCAGCGGCCGTGGCGCGCCCTCGGCGCCGCGGTGGTCGTGCTCTTCCTGCCCACGGTCGTCACCAACAGCGGCTGGTGGGGCCAGGCCGACGCGATCTTCACGACCTTCCTGGTGGGCGGCGTCTACCACCTGCTCCGGGACCGGCCCACCTGGGCGTGCGCGTTCTTCGGGATCGCGCTCGCGTTCAAGCTCCAGGCCGTCTTCCTTTTCCCCGCCCTGCTGGTGCTCGTCCTGGCGAACCGGATCCCCTGGCGGAGCCTGTTCGCCGCCGTGGCCGCGTACGTGGCCCTCGACATCCCCGCCTTCCTGCTCGGCGCGGACCCGTGGCAGCTGCTGACCGTCTACACCCGGCAGCCGGACACGTACAAGGACCTCACGCTCTACGCGCCGTCGGTGTACCAGTTCGTCTCCGTCCCGCAGGACGCCCAGGACACCGCGCGGGGCATCGGCGTCGTGGTCGCCGGCGTGGTGGTCCTGGCGCTGGTGGGGCTCGCGGTGTGGGCCCTGCGGCAGGCCGGCGCCGCCGCGGCCGGCCAGGCGGGGCGGCGGGTGCTCACGGACACCCGGATCCTGCTGCTGGCCACCGCCTCCGCGATCGCGGTGCCCTTCCTGCTGCCGTCGATGCACGAGCGCTACTTCTACATAGCCGACGTGCTCAGCGTGATCGTGGCCTTCCAGCTGCCCCGGCGGCTCTGGTACCTGCCGGTGCTGGTGCAGCTGTCCTCGTTCGGCAGCTACCTCAAGTTCATCAACCGCGACGTGGACCCGTACCTGTCGATGCCGGCCCACGGCGTCCTGATGCTGTTCGCCCTGATCGCCGTCCTCCGGGTCACGGTCGCCGACCTCCGCCACCGGCCCACCGTCACGCTGCCGCAACAGGCCGACGGGGACGAGGCCCCGGCGCAGATTCCCCGGGCCACCCCGGCCACCTGACCCCCGGGCCCGTAGTCGGTCGAGCCGCAACCCCCTCAGTCGCGGAGGTGACCCAGCCGCACCGGCGGTTACCTCGGGTCGGGGAGGCGTAGGGCCAGGCCGTCGAGGATGACGTTCAGGCCGTAGGTGAACTTCTCGTTGCGCAGGGCCACCGGGTCGACGCCGATCGCCGCCGCGTACGCGGCGGAGAGGTACTCGGTGTCGGCCGCCGCCTCCTGGGCGGTGGGGATCAGGCCCGCGATGAACTCGGCCTCGGTCTGGCCGGAGCGGGCCACCGTGGTCAGCCAGGCCGTCTCCGTCGTGCTCATCCCGATCACGTAGGTGATCACGGTCTCGATCGCGCGCTCCGGCTCGGGGAACCCGGCGGTGACGAACAGGGCGGCCACGCGCTCGGAGTAGGCCTTCAGGTTGGGGCCGAGGTAGGCGAGCCCCGCCTGGCCGAGGACCGAGGCGAGCCACGGGTGCCGCAGCGCGGTCGCGCGGAAGGACTCGGCGGCCTCGGCGACGGCCTCCCGCCAGTCGGGGCTGTCGGCGGGCGGGACGGTGCTCTCGCCGAAGACCTCGTCCACCGCGAGCTCCATCAGCTCGTCCTTGGTGGCCACGTGCCGGTAGAGGGACGTCGCGCCCGCGTTCAGGCGGGCGCCGAGCTTGCGCATGCTGAGCGCGTCGATGCCGTCGGCGTCCAGCACGGCGATCGCCTCACGGACGATGGCGGCCCGGTTGAGCGCCGGCTGCTCCGCCTCCCGCCGCTGCCGTGCCCAGACGGACGGGGCCGGGTTCGCCTTGGTGGCCATGCGGTTCTCCTCTTCACATCTTCCTGCGTACGCCGTGCGCATCCAGCGTACAGGTGCAGTGGGTTGCGCACACTGTTCCGCCCTGCGTACAGTGTGCGCAGCGAAGGAACAGCGTGCGCAACTCGGAGGGACAACCCATGGAAACCCGCAACCCACGTCGTTGGTGGATCCTCGTCGTGCTCTGCCTCAGCACGCTGGTCCTGGTGATCGACGGCATGGCGCTCACGGTGGCGGTGCCGTCGATGACGGAGTCCATCGGGGCGAGCGCCCAGGACACCCAGTGGATCCTCGACTCCTACATCCTGGTCTTCGCCGGGCTGCTGCTCACCTCGGGCAGCCTCGGGGACCGGTTCGGCCGCCGCAAGGTGATGATCATCGGCCTGCTGCTGTTCGGCGCCGCCTCACTGGCCGCGACCTACTGCACCAGCCCCGGTGAGGTCATCGCGGCCCGCGTCGCGATGGGTGTCGGCGGTGCGCTGATCATGCCCTCCACCCTCTCCATCCTGATCACCGTCTTCGACGAGGACGAGCGCAGCAAGGCGATGGCGGCCTGGGGCTCGGTGTCGATGCTCGGCCTGGTCGGCAGCCCGGTGCTCGGCGGCGTCCTGATCGACCACTTCTCCTGGCACTCGATCTTCTTCACCAACGTCCCGGTCGTCGTCCTCGCCGTCGTCGCCGCCCTGACCCTCATGCCGGAGTCGAAGGGCCCCTGGCAGAAGGCCGACCCGCTGGGCGCGGTGCTCTCCGCCGTCGGCATGACCGCCATGATCTGGTGGATCATCGAGATCCCGCAGCACGGCGCCTTCGACGGCCGCTCCGCCGTCACCCTGATCGTCGCCGTCGTCGCGCTCGGCGGGTTCGTGATCTGGGAGAACGTCACCTCCGAGCCGATGGTCCCGCTCGCCCTGTTCAAGCACCGCAACTTCAGCGGCGGCTCGCTCTCGCTGACCCTCGTCCAGATCGGCAACGGCGGTCTGCTGCTCGTCCTCACCCAGTACCTGCAGTTCGTGCTCGGGTACTCCCCGGTCAAGGCGGGCCTCGCCTTCGTGCCGCTGGCCGTGGCCGCGCTGATCGGCAACGGCGCCGGTGCCGGGCTCGCCGCGAAGATCGGCAACCGCCTGCTCGTCCTGGTCGGCATGCTGCTCATGGCCGCCGCCTTCGGCCTCCTGAGCACGGTCTCCGCCGACGCCGGGTTCACCCTCCCGGCCGTCGCCCTCGGCCTGCTCGGCCTCGGCGCCGGGCTGGCGATGCCGGCCGCCATCGGCGCCCTGATGGGCACCATCCCCGCCGAGAAGGCGGGCGTCGGCTCCGCCCTGAACGACACCATCCAGCAGGCCGGCAGCGCGCTCGGCATCGCCATCCTCGGCTCCCTGCTCTCCAGCCGGTTCGCCCGGGAGATGCCCGCCGACAGCTCCGCGCAGGCCAAGCGCTCGATCGGCGACGCCCTGGCCGCCGCCGGCGGGGACGCCGGACTGGTCCACTCCGCCCGGGAGGCCTTCACCTCCTCGATGTCGACCACCTTCACGATCAGCGCGGTCGGCGTCCTCGCCGCGGCCCTGCTCGCCACCCTGGTCATGCGGGACAGGAAGGCCGCGCCGGCCGACGCCCAGGCGGAGGAGGCCACGCTGGCCGCCTGACGCCCCGCCCGTCCGCCGGGAAGGCCGGCCACCCGCTCCGGGTGGCCGGCCTTCCCGGCGTGGGGGCGCGGCCCGGGGTCAGTCCTCGGTCGAGGTGGGGGTCCAGCCCACGCGGTCGTCCTGGTAGAAGTAGCCCGGTGCGCCCTTCAGGCCCATGGTGCGGAAGGGCTTGTCGTTGGCGTCCTTGACGGTCTGGGTGCCGTGGCTGCTGCCGCTGCTCCACTCCAGCTCCAGGTACCAGCTGACGTCCTGCCCGGCGGTCCCGGCCTCGACGTTCAGCACCTGGGGGTCGGTGGCCGAGACCCGGTAGGGGAAGTCCGAGACGGTCTTGGCCTTCACCTCGCCCTCCTGGGCGGGGACGGCCACCGGCCGGGGGGCCGCCGCGTCGAGGTCGACCGAGAAGGCCGCCGGGGTGATGCTGCCGCCGCAGCCGGAGCCCATCGTGTACGCGTTCCACTTCGGGGCCGGGCGGGTGCTGACCACGTGCACGTAGAGGGCGTGCAGGACGACCGGGACGGCGGAGTCGCCCTGCGCCGTCACCTGCAGCCGCAGGTGCCCGGCGGGGACGGCCTCCTGGGCGGCCGCCCAGCTGTCCGTCCGCTTGGGGCTCGGGGGCGCGGGCACCGAGCGCGGCGCCTTGGCGGTCAGGAACCACTGGCCGCAGGGGCTGCCCCAGTTGTCGGTCAGGACGGTGACCTGGAACGGGGCCGGGGTGGCCGCGCTCGTCGCGGTGGCGGTCGCGGCAGGGGTCGTGTCGGACGCCGGAGCGGACGGCGGCCCGGCGACCGGGGCCGGGGCCGCCGGGGTGGAGGGGGCGCCGGCGGCGGTCGGGGACGGGGGAGCCGCCGACGGGGTGCCGCCGTGCCCGCTCGGGACGAGGAGCGGGATCGCGGCGGCGACGAGGGCCACGGCCGCCGCGCTCAGCAGGATCCGCGGGTACGGGAGCCTGCGGCGCCGGGTCTCGCCGTCGGCGGGGTCGCCCTGGGGGCTGCGCGCGGAGTGCAGGGCGTCGACGGGCGGCAGCGTCGCCTCCTGGGCGGTCGCCGGAAGCGGGGCGTCGGGGGCTTCAGGGGCCACGGTGACCACAGGGGTCGGCTGCGGCTCGGCGGGCTCCGGCCGGACCGGTTCGCGGGCGGGCTCACGGCGCCGGGCCGCGTCCGCCAGGATCCAGCGGCGGTGCAGTTCGACGAGCTCGTCCGCGCCCGCCCCGCAGACCCGGGCGAACCGCTCCACCGGCGCGTACTCGTTGGGGACGGCGGCGCCGTTGCAGTAGCGGTGCAGCGTGGACGTGCTGACGTGCAGCCGGGTGGCGAGCGTGCCGTAGCTGCGGCCCGAACGGTCCTTCAGCTCCCTCAGCATCGACGCGAACTCGTCGGTCTCCACGCTCATCCGGCGCCCCCCTCGTTCCGGTCCGGCGTTCCAGGCGGCACCGAATCCGCAGATCACGCTACCTGTCGCCGTTCCAGCGTCCCGAACTCCCCGGGGGGTCTGGCGGCCGGGACGCCTTCCGGGCCACTGTGCGGTGCAGCGGCGGTCCGCCCTTCGGCCGAGGGGGCCCGCCCGTACCGACCGAGTCCTCAGCGGAGAAGAGCAGCCACGTGTCCGTCCACCTCCACCGAATCCTGATCACCTGCGCGCTGCTCCTGCTCGGGGCGGGCGCCCTCCGGGTGCTGCTCCGGCGGCCGGGCCCGTGCCGGGCCGGTGCGGACGGGGGCCGCCCGGTGGCCGATCGGCCGGAGCCGGGCGGTGGCGCCCGGCGCTGCTCCGGTCGGGTGGCGCGGACCGGGGGCAACTGCCGCGGCCCGGTCCGTCCGGTGCCCCGCCGCTGCCGGCTCACCGGGCCGGGGGCCGTGCGGCACTGAGGGGCCGCCCGTCGGCCGGGGCGTCAACGCGGTGGCTCCCTGCGCCACTTTCGGGTCCGGGTGCCGTGCCGCCCGCCCCCGTCAGGGCTTCTGCCCGCCCACCCGCCGCCGGTGCCCGGTCCGCCGGCCCGGGATCCGCGGTGGGACCCGATCGTGGGTACCGGAACCGCGAGCGCCGGTGCCCCTTTCGGCCCGCTGCCCCTTTGCCCCTTTGCCCCTTCGCCCCTTCGGCCTGACCACCTTCGCCCCGACGACCTCCGCCCTGAGCGATCCGCCCGAGAGAGATGCGAGCCCACCCGATGCGCAAGCCGTACCGACGCCCGTTGACCGTCCTGCTGGCCTCCGCCGCCCTGGTGGCCGTCGCCGCCACCCCGGCCGCCGCCGTCCACGGGGGCACCGACACCACCACCGCCGCCAACCCGTTCGTCGTGGCCCTGGAGACGGCCGGCGGCGAGCAGTGGTGCACGGGTGCCCTGATCGCCCCCACCAAGGTGCTCACCGCCGGCCACTGCGTGGCCGAGGCCGACGACCCGACCACGCTGCGGGTGATCGCCGGCCGGACCGACCTGACCGGCCACGGCGGGCAGGTGCGGCGGGTGCGGAGCGCCGCGGTCGACCCCCGGTACACCTCCGCCCTGGACCACGACTCGGCCGTCCTCACCCTGGACCGGCCGCTGAACGCGCGGACCGTCCGGGTCGCGACGAACCGGGACGAGGCGCTGTACCGGTACGGCCGCACGGCGACCGTCTACGGCTTCGGCCGGACGGGCGACGGCGACCCGGGGACCCACCTGAAGAAGGCCGCGCTCACGCTCTCGCCGCTGTCCGGCTGCGAGCCCTACACCGGCCCCGGCGACTCCCCGCGGCTGAAGGTCTGCGGCAGCCCCCGGCCCGGGACGGCCGACAGCATCTGCAAGGGCGACTCCGGCGGGCCGCTCGTGGTCGACGGCGTGGTGATCGGCATCGTCTCGACGGGCAACAAGTACTGCGACACCCAGTACCCCGTCTCGGTCTTCACCCGCGCCACCGACGTACCGGCGCAGATCCTCCGCTAGCTCCGGCCGCGGCCGCTCCGGTCGCGCCCCCTTCGGCTGCACCCCCCTTAGGCTGCTCCGCGGGTCAGCCGGCCGGTCGGGTGGCCTGCTGCTCGGCCAGCCGGCGGTGGGCCTCGGGCCAGCCGACGGGGAGCTGCTCGACCGGGGCCTGCCAGTAGGTGAACACGGACTCCCGCATGGTCGAGCGCAGGCCGGTCATGATCGAGCGGTGCGGCTCGGCGCGGGCGAAGTCCTGGAGCGCCTCCTGGCTCTCCCAGGCCGACAGCGTGTAGAAGGTCCGTTTGGTCGGCCGGGCGATCAGCGAGGCGCCGAGGGCGCCGGGCGCGGACTGGATCTGGCGCCAGACGGCGTAGGACTTCAGGAGGAAGCGCGGGACGTCGGCGAGCGAGCGGACCTCGAACCGGGAGGCCATCACGACGGCCTGCGTGCCGGGAGTGGCCGGGTGCGGGGTGATCCAGGGAATCGTGGGCATGGCTGACGCGCCTCCGTTGTTGGGTAGTGGCACTATCTATGTTAGACAGTAGAGGTATCCAATAGCTAGGGGAAAGCGGAGCACCGTGCGCATCTCGGAGTTGAGCCGTCGTAGCGAGGTCCCGATCGCGACGATCAAGTACTACCTGCGCGAGGGACTGCTGCCGCCCGGCCGCTCCACCTCCGCGACCCAGGCCGAGTACGACGAGACCCATCTGCGCAGGCTGCGGCTGGTCCGGGCGCTGATCGGGGTGCGGGGGCTCAGTGTGAGCGCCACCAAGGAGGTGCTGGGCGCGATCGCCGCGCACGGCGGCGAGCAGCACCAGGTGCTCGGCCTGGCGGTCGGCGCCCGGCCGGCCGACGAGGACGCGGCCCGGCCGGCCGCCGCCCCGGGCGCGGCGGAGGTCGACGCGCTGATCGCGGAGCTGGGCTGGGAGGTCTCGCCGTACGCGCCGGCCCGGGCAGTGCTGGGGGAGACCCTGGAGACCCTCCGCTCGCTCGGCGAACCCGTCGACCGGCACACCCTGCTCCCCTACGCGGAACTCGCCGCGCGCACCGCCGTCCTCGACCTCGACCAGCTCCGGACCAGCGACGACCCCCTCGAACAGGCCGAACGCGCCCTGCTCCTGACCGTCCTGCTGGAGCCCGCCCTGCTCGCCCTGCGCCGGCTGGCCCAGGAGAACGAGTCCGCCCGCCGAAACGCCTGAGCCGCGCCCCCGGAGGGGGATGCGGCTCGGGCACTCCGGTGCGGGACGTGACGGCCGCCTCCTCGGAGCGCGGGCGATCGCACTGTTCGGCGGCTCTCCTCGGCAGGCCACGTCAATCCGACCCTGGGCACCCTTGCCGAGGTTGCGGCAGCTCTGGGCATGAGGATCGCTCTTGAGCCTCTTCCGGCGCCCGTTCGTAATGCTTCATCCTGCCGGGGCCGGCGGGAGGTCGCGGTAGGCCAGGCGCGAGACCGGAAATCCCCGGTCGGCATGGTGCGGACCAGGGATCTGCCAGGGAGCCCTCGGGGAGGTTCAGAGCTGTCCGAGGGGCCTTTCAGGCACTTCGGGCCGTGTGCGCAGAGAGGGACCTGGCAGCTCTGACGGAGAAATCATGCAGGTCGGCACACTTGCCTAGCACTCGATGACGTTGACGGCGAGGCCGCCGCGCGAGGTCTCCTTGTACTTGATCTTCATGTCGGCGCCGGTCTCCTTCATGGTCTTGATCGCCTTGTCGAGGGAGACGTGGTGGCGGCCGTCGCCGCGCAGGGCCATCCGGGCGGCGGTGACGGCCTTGACCGAGGCCATGCCGTTGCGCTCGATGCAGGGGATCTGGACCAGGCCGCCGACCGGGTCGCAGGTGAGGCCCAGGTTGTGCTCGATGCCGATCTCGGCGGCGTTCTCGACCTGCTCGGGGGAGCCGCCGAGGACCTCGGCGAGGCCGCCGGCCGCCATCGAGCAGGCGGAGCCGACCTCGCCCTGGCAGCCGACCTCGGCGCCGGAGATCGAGGCGTTCTCCTTGAAGAGCATGCCGATCGCACCGGCGGCGAGCAGGAAGCGGACGATGCCGTCCTCGTCCGCGCCCGGGATGAAGTTCAGGTAGTAGTGCAGCACGGCGGGGATGATCCCGGCCGCGCCGTTGGTGGGCGCGGTGACGACCCGGCGGCCGGAGGCGTTCTCCTCGTTGACGGCCATCGCGTAGAGGGTCACCCACTCCATGGCGTTGGCCGGGCCGATGCCCTCGGCGCGCAGGGCGCGGGCGCCCGAGGCGGCGCGGCGGCGCACCTTGAGGCCGCCGGGGAGGATGCCCTCGCGGGACATCCCGGCCCGCACGCACTCCTGCATGACGCGCCAGATCTCCAGCAGCCCGGCCCGGATCTCCTCCTCGCTGCGCCAGGCCTTCTCGTTCTCCAGCATCAGGCCGGAGATGGACAGGCCGGTCTCGCGGCTGAGGCGGAGCAGCTCGTCGCCGGTGCGGAAGGGGTACTTCAGCACGGTGTCGTCCGGCTTCACGCGGTCCGCGCCCAGCGCGTCCTCGTCGACGACGAAGCCGCCGCCGACCGAGTAGTAGGTCTTCTCCAGCAGCAGGCCGCCGTCGGCGTCGAAGGCCCAGAGGGTCATCCCGTTGGCGTGGTACGGCAGCGAGCGGCGCCGGTGCAGGATCAGCTGGGTGCCCGGGTCGAAGTCGATCGGGTGGGCACCGAGCAGGTCGAGCCGCTTCTCGGCGGTGATCCGCTCGACGTCCCGGTCGGCCTGGTCGACGTCGACCGTGCGGGGGGAGTTGCCCTCCAGGCCCAGCAGGACGGCCTTCGGGGTGCCGTGGCCGTGGCCGGTGGCGCCCAGCGAGCCGAAGAGCTCGGCGCGGACGCTCGCCACCCCGGTCAGCAGGTCCTCGGACTTCAGGCGGCGGGCGAACATCCGGGCGGCGCGCATCGGGCCGACGGTGTGGGAACTCGACGGGCCGATGCCGATGGAGAAGAGGTCGAAGACGCTGATGGCCACGGAGGACGTCCTTGTCTGGTCTCGTGGAAGGACTTGCAGGCGGGGTGCTGACACGGAACGGGGCACCGCGCGCACTGTCCAGTGTGCGCGGTGCCCCGGAATCCCAGGTGACCAGGCGGGGTGAGCCCGGTCACCCGTGTCCGAACTACAGGTTCGGGTAGAGCGGGTACTTCTCGGCGAGGGCGGCGACCCGGGCCTTCAGCGCGGTGGCGACGGTCTCGTCGAAGGCGGGCTTCAGCGCCTCGGCGATGATGTCGGCGACCTCGCGGAAGTCCTCGGCCTGGAAGCCGCGGGTGGCCAGGGCCGGGGTGCCGATCCGCAGGCCGGAGGTGACCATCGGCGGGCGCGGGTCGTTCGGGATGGCGTTGCGGTTGACCGTGATGCCGACCTCGTGCAGCCGGTCCTCGGCCTGCTGGCCGTCGAGCTGGCTGTTGCGCAGGTCGACCAGGACCAGGTGGACGTCGGTGCCGCCGGACAGCACCGAGGCGCCGGCCTCGGCGACGTCGGCCTGCAGCAGGCGCTCGGCCAGGATCCGGGCGCCGTCCAGGGTGCGCTGCTGGCGCTCCTTGAACTCCTCGGAGGCGGCGACCTTGAAGGCGACGGCCTTGCCGGCGATCACGTGCTCCAGCGGGCCGCCCTGCTGGCCGGGGAAGACCGCGGAGTTGATCTTCTTGGCCCACTCGGCCTTGGAGAGGATGACGCCGCCGCGCGGGCCGCCCAGGGTCTTGTGCGTGGTGGTGGTGACCACGTCCGCATACGGCACCGGGTTGGGGTGCAGGCCCGCGGCGACCAGACCGGCGAAGTGCGCCATGTCGACCATCAGCAGGGCGCCGACCTCGTCGGCGATCCGGCGGAACGCGGCGAAGTCCAGCTGACGGGGGTAGGCGGACCAGCCGGCGATGATCAGCTTCGGCTGGTGCTCCTTGGCGAGGCGCTCGACCTCGGCCATGTCGACCTGGCCGGTCTTGTCGTCCACGTGGTACGCGGCGACGTTGTAGAGCTTGCCGGAGAAGTTGATCTTCATGCCGTGGGTCAGGTGACCGCCGTGGGCCAGGCTCAGGCCCAGGATGGTGTCGCCCGGCTGGATCAGCGCGAACATCGCGGCGGCGTTGGCCTGCGCGCCGGAGTGCGGCTGGACGTTGGCGTGCTCGGCGCCGAACAGGGCCTTGATCCGGTCGATCGCGATCTGCTCGACCACGTCGACGTGCTCGCAGCCACCGTAGTAGCGGCGGCCCGGGTAGCCCTCGGCGTACTTGTTGGTCAGCACCGAGCCCTGGGCCTCCATGACCGCCACCGGGGCGAAGTTCTCGGAGGCGATCATTTCCAGGGTGGTCTGCTGGCGGTGCAGCTCGGCGTCGACCGCGGCGGCGATCTCCGGGTCGAGCGAGTGCAGGGACTGGTTGAGAACCGTCATGGTGTGGTCTTCCCAGGGAGGAGAGAAGGAGGTGCCGCGCCTGGCACGCCCCACGGAAGGGTGGCGGCGGGCGACCGGAGGGCGGAGGAGGCCCGGTGGCCGGGGCGGCCGCCGCACTGCGGCCACCCCGAACGGCCGGCTCAGGCCGGGTTGGTCAGGGCGTTGTACTCGTCGGCGCTGAGCAGCTCGTCGGTCGACTCGACGCGCACCTTGAACAGCCAGCCACCCTCGAACGGGGCGCTGTTGACCAGGGAGTTGTCGTCCAGGACGTCCTGGTTGACCTCGGTGATCTCGCCGGTGACCGGCGAGTACAGGTCGCTGACCGACTTGGTGGACTCCAGCTCGCCACAGGTCTCACCGGCGGTCACGGTCTCGCCGACCTCGGGCAGCTGCACGTAGACGATGTCACCGAGCGCGTCGGCGGCGTGGGCGGTGATGCCGACCGTGGAGACACCGTCCTCGACGGCGGTCAGCCACTCGTGCTCCTTGGTGTACTGCAGGTGCTGGGGGTTGCTCATGGCGTCATTCTCCAGGATGGGAAGCGGGTACGACGAAGCGGGCCGCCGGACGGACGGCTTCGACGTGGATCTTCGGGGTGGTCAGGCCCGGGCGGGCGCGCTCGTGAGGCCTCGGCGGGCGCGCCCGAGGGGCGTCAGCGGGCGCGCTTGTAGAACGGCAGCGCCACGACCTGCACCGGCTCGTGCTTGCCGCGCACGTCCACCGCGACGGTGGTGCCCGGGGCGGCGTGCGCCGCGTCCACGTAGGCGATCGCGATCGGCTTGCCCAGCGTGGGGGAGGGCGCGCCCGAGGTGATCCGGCCGATCGGCTCGCCGTCGGCGGTCACCACGGTGTACTCGGCGCGCGGCACGCGCTTGCCCTCGGAGACCAGGCCGACCAGCACCCGCGGCGGGTTGGCCTCGGCCGCGGCGGCGGCCTGCTCCAGGGCCTTGCGGCCGACGAACGCGCCCTCGTTGGTGGTCTTGTCGAAGCGGACCACCCGGCCGAGACCGGCGTCGAAGGGGGTCAGGTCGGTGGAGAGCTCGTGCCCGTAGAGCGGCATGCCGGCCTCCAGGCGCAGCGTGTCGCGGCAGGAGAGGCCGCAGGGGACGAGGCCGCGGCCGGTGCCGGCCTCGGTCAGCGCCGTCCAGATGTGCGCGGCGTCGCCCGGGTTGCAGAAGATCTCGAAGCCGTCCTCGCCGGTGTAACCGGTGCGGGCGAGCAGCACGTCGCGGCCGGCCACCTGGGCCGGGAGGATCGCGTAGTACTTCAGGCCGGGCAGGTCGGCCTCGGTGGTGTCGGCCAGGATCGCGGTGGACTCCGGGCCCTGGACGGCGATCAGCGAGTAGGTGTCGCGGTCGTCGGTGACGACGGCGTCGTAGCCCTTGGCGCGGGCGATCAGCTCGTCCAGCACCAGCTGGGCGTTGGAGGCGTTGGCGACGACCAGGAAGGCGTCCTCGCGCAGGCGGTAGACGATCAGGTCGTCCAGGATGCCGCCGTCCTCGGCGCAGATCATGGTGTAGCGGGCCCGCAGCTCGCCGAGCGCGGAGACGAAGCCGACCAGCGCGTGGTCCAGCATCGCGCCGGCCTGCGGGCCGGTCACGGTGATCTCGCCCATGTGGGAGAGGTCGAACAGACCGGCCTTGGTGCGGACGGCGAGGTGCTCCTCGCGCTCGCTGCCGTAACGCAGCGGCATGTCCCAGCCGGCGAAGTCGGTCATGGTCGCGCCGAGGGCGCGGTGCAGCGCGTCGAGCGCGGTGAGGCGGAGGGACGACATGGCCTGGAACTCCTCGGTCTGGGCACTCAGGTGTGCGCACGCCGGACCGGACCCGCTCGGGGACCGAGCCTGCGCGCGGGCATGCGGCGGCTGGGTCTCCCCATCTGTCGTCGAACCTGAGAGCTTCACCGCACGCGGGCCCGCAGCGCTTCACAGCTAACAGGACAGCATGGCGGCTTGCACCGTGGGTGGGCGCGCGACAGGGCCGTGCGCCGCTTTCCAGATGTGCCTAACCCGTGCGGTAGGGGGGCCTGAGAGATTCCGGGGAGGACTTGCTCCTTCGGCGCCGGCTGTACCGCCTCTCGGGGGTACTCCGGACTCTCCCGCGCGGGTTCGAGCGGCCGGTATGGAGTTGAGGTTCTCGGCGGGGAACACCCGCAGACGCGGACATCATGGCACGTCCCGGCGGAAGACGGGAGAGGGGCCCCGGGCCCGGCCCCGTCCGGCGGGCCCGGCCCGCACCCGCCACCGGTAGCCCACCGGTACCGCCCCGGCCCCGTACCGACCGGTACCGGCGCGCACCGCGGCCCCGGCCGCGGGCCCGCTAGGCTGCTCGGCGTCGGCGGACAGAGGACGGTACAGCGGCGGATGGGGTACCCGGTGGAGCAGCAGCAGGGGTGGGGCGGCCCGGAGGCGGCGCCGACCGGCGGTGGATGGCCCGCGAACGAGCTGGAGCAGGTGCTCACGGCCGCGCTCGGCGATCCCGGCGCGACCCCCCGGGTGTTCGAGGTGCTCGCCCGCAGCCAGGTGTGGATCCCGCTGCCGGCCGGCGGCGACCCGCAGGGCCAGGCCCTGGACCTGCCGACGATCGAGCTGGCCGGCGACCCCTACGTCCCGGTCTTCTCCTCGCAGGAGGTGCTCCTCCAGCAGGCGCCCGGGATGGCCTTCGCGATCGCGCCGGTCTGGGAGTTCGCCCGCGGGCTGCCGCTGGGCGTGGGCATCGCGGTGAACCCGGAGGCGCCGGTGGGCATCCCGGTGCCGCCGCAGGGCGTCGCCGAGCTGCGGCGCGGGCCGCGCGAGGACCGCTGGGACGCCCCGGAGGCGCCGACCGGCGGCCGGGTGGCGCTGCGCGAACCGGTGCCGGGCGAGGACCCGGAGGCCTTCCTGGCCGCCTGCCGGTACGAGCTCTCGGGCCTGCCCGGCGTCCTGACCGCCAGGCGGGCGCTGGCCAGCGTGGAGGGCGAGCCGACGGTGATGTTCGTCGGCGTCCAGCTCGATCCGGCGGCCCCGGCCGAACCGGCCGCCGTGAACGAGGCCCTGGGCCGTGCGCTGGGAACCGCGCCGCTGCCCGGCGGCGTCCACCTCGTACTGCTCGACCTCGCGGAGGACCCCGTGGTCGAGTGGCTGCTCAACCGGGTCCAGCCGTTCTACGCACGGATGTGACGCGTTCCTCCTCGCCCGGCACCGGGCCGGAGGCCACCGCCGGGCACGTCGGCGTGGCGGTGGCGGGTGGCGCCCCATAGGGTGCCTGCAGATGACCGCCGGGCCGGCGGCAGGTGAGAGAAGAAGAGGCGCAGCGAGGTGGGCGCATGAGTGCGGGAGCGGTAGCGGGCGGTGCACCGGGGCCCTGGGGCCAGGCACCCGCCGGGCGCCCCGGCGCGGATCCGAGAGCGCTGGAGCACGCCCTGCGCGAGGTCGCGCCGGAACGCTGGGAGGCGTACGAGGCACTGCTGCACGCGCTGGCCGCGGGGCAGGTCTGGATGCTGCTCTGGCACGGTACGCCGGGCAGTCCGGACGCCCAGTACGGGAACATGGAGATCAGCGGTCACGGCTACGCGCCGGCCGTCACCTCGCCCGAGCAGCTGGCGGCGTCCGGCTGGGCGCGGGCGCACGAGGTGATCTCGGGGCGCGAGATCGCCGCCTCGCTCTATCGCACCCGCTGGGGCCTCTGGCTGAACCCGCACGCCCCCGGCGGCGGCGTCGGGGTGCCCTGGGCGGACCTGCGCCGGATCGCGGCCGGCCTGGACCGGCTGCCGGCCGGGCCGCTGAAGCTGAGCGAACCGCAGGTGCAGGCCCAGCAGTTCTTCGCGCTGCTGGAGCGGCAGGCGGTCGAGGTGCGGGCGGTCAAGGCGTTGCGCCGGGCCTGGGTGCAGCCCTCCGTGGGCGAACCGTACCTGGCCATCGGACTTGAGCTGTACGAGAGTTCGCCGCCCACGGTGGAGGCCGTCCGGGCGCTGATGCAGCGCGCGATCGCGGTCGCGCCGGAGGGGCTCGCGGTCTCCACCGTCGCCATGGGGGACGAGTACGACCCGGTGGCGCTCTGGATGCGGGCCAACGCGCGGCCGTTCTACGACCGCGAGGCGGGCGGCCACGGCCGCTCGCAGGCCGCGCCGTACCCGCCGGTGCCGCCGCCGCCCTACGCCTCGCAGGCGGGCCCGGCGTACGGCTACGGCACCCAGGCGCCCGGCCCGGTGTGGCCGGGGCAGCAGCCGCCGCCGCCGCAGCCCTGGCCCGGCTACCCCGGGCGCTGACGCCCGCACGGTCGACGCGGCGGGCCGCGGTGCCCGCGCCGCACGCCGGGCGTTCCGCCGCCCGTGCCGGGGCTCCGGGCATTCGGGCGCCGGTACCGCACGCCGGGCATTCCGGCGACCGTGCCGCAACTCCGGGCAGACCAGGTGTTCGTGTCCCAACTACGGGCACTTCGGACACCTGTCGCAAGCACGGATGTTCGGGTGTTCTCGGCGCGGTAACGGGTAGTCCGGGTGTATGCACCCAAAGCCCTCCACCAGGACCGACATGACGATCCGTCATGTCGGTCCTGGCATTTCCGGTCGGATTTCCGGCTGGTTCGGTGCAGCCTCTTGACATGCATGTAACAGCTGTGTGAAGAGGGATATGCCGAAGATCCAGAGGTGCATGCCGACAGATCACAGTTGGGCATCTCTCGGTTGTCAGGGCTGGCGCAAGCCAGTTCGGATGGCAGAGAGTTCTGCGCAACGCACCGCGCGTACTGGGTGCCCCACGAGGGTGAACGCGCTGGCGGACCGCTTGAGCCTCGCGACGCCCATCCCGCGCGGCCGCAGTACCCGAGCACGTCGCACCGCTGAACACCCGCACCTGAACCTCCGCACGTCCGCACCAGCCGTACCGCCGAACCGGCGACCGGCACCCGTGGGCCGGCCACCGTCGGCGAGGGGACCGAACTGACCATGACCGCACCCATCAAGACCGCCGGGAACACGCCGGAGGCAGCCGCCGCCGCGAGCCCGGCCACGAAGATCGAGGGCCGCTCGCTCGGCCGGATCGCCTGGACCCGTTTCAAACGGGACAAGGCCGCCGTCGCCGGCGCCGTCGTGGTGATCCTGCTCGTCCTGCTGGCCGTGCTGGCCAAGCCGATCGAGTCGATGTTCGGCCTGGACCCCGACGCCCTCAACCAGGACCTCCTGGACGCCAACCTCGGTGGTCTGCCGTTCGGCGACTGGGGCGGCATGAGCGTCGACCACCCGCTCGGCGTGGACCCGCTGCAGGGCCGTGACCTGCTCTCCCGGGTCATCGAGGGCTCCTGGGTCTCGCTGCTCGTCGCCTTCGGGGCGACGCTGCTCTCCAACACCCTCGGCACCGTGCTCGGCGTGATGGCCGGCTACTACGGCGGCTGGGTGGACGCCCTGATCAGCCGGGTGATGGACGTCTTCCTGGCGTTCCCGCTGCTGCTCTTCGCCATCGCGATCTCCGCCTCGCTCCAGGGCGGCGCGTTCGGCCTGCACGGCCTCCCGCTGCACATCGGCGTGCTGATCTTCGTGATCGGCTTCTTCAACTGGCCCTACATGGGCCGGATCGTGCGCGGCCAGACCCTCTCACTGCGTGAGCGCGAGTTCGTCTACGCGGCCCGCAGCCTGGGCGCCCGGGGGCCGTTCATCCTGTTCAAGGAGCTGCTGCCCAACCTGGTCGGTCCGATCCTGGTCTACTCGACCCTGCTGATCCCGACCAACATCCTCTTCGAGGCGGGCCTCAGCTTCCTCGGCGTCGGCATCCAGGCCCCGCAGGCCTCCTGGGGCGGGATGCTCAACGACGCGATCAAGTACTACCAGGTGGACCCCCAGTACATGGTGGTCCCCGGTATGGCGATCTTCCTCACGGTGCTCGCCTTCAACCTGCTCGGCGACGGGCTGCGTGACGCCCTCGATCCCAAGAGCAACTGACATTCCGTCAGGACCCTCCGATCCGCCACCACTTCCTCAAGGGGTTGATCTCACCATGCGTAGGTCCCGTACCGTCGGACTGACCGCAGTGGCCGCCGCCGCTGTCCTGGTCGTCACCGGGTGTACCTCCGGTTCATCCAAGAGCGGGGGCGACTCGTCGTCCTCCGCCGCGTCCGGCGGCGGCGCCGACGCGGCCACCAAGGGCATCGTCAACGCCTCGGACAAGAAGGGCGGGACGGTCACCTACGAGATGAAGGGCACGCCGGACTCGCTCGACCCCGGCAACACGTACTACGCCTACATCTACAACTTCTCGCGCCTGTACGGGCGTCCGCTGACCACCTTCGCGCCGGGCCCCGGCGACGAGGGCAACAAGCTCGTCCCGGACCTCGCCGAGTCCATGGGCCAGCCCAGCGCGGACGGCCTGACCTGGACGTACAAGCTGCGCGCCGGCCTGAAGTACGAGGACGGCAGCGCGATCACGTCCAAGGACGTGAAGTACGCGGTGGAGCGCTCCAACTTCGCGCCGGACGTGTTCTCCAACGGTCCGACGTACTTCAAGGACCTCCTGGTCGACAACCCGACCCCGTACGCGGGCCCGTACAAGGACGCGGCAGGCGACCTCAAGTCCATCGAGACGCCGGACGACCTGACCGTCGTCTTCCACCTGAAGCACGCCTTCGCGGACTTCGACTACCTGGTCTCGGCCCCGCAGACCGTCCCGGTCCCCAAGGACAAGGACAAGGGCGCCGACTACGTCAAGCACCCGATGGCCTCGGGCTCCTACAAGTTCGAGTCCTACGAGGACGGCAAGCAGCTCACCCTGGTGCCGAACACCAGCTGGGACGCGAGCACCGACACGATCCGCAAGCAGCTCGCGGACAAGATCGTGCTCAAGATGAACATCGAGCAGTCCACCATCGACAAGGACCTGCTGGCCGGCAACGCCCAGGTGGACCTCGTCGGCGGCGGCGTCGACCCGCAGACCCAGGCGCAGATCCTGCAGAACCCGAAGCTGAAGGCCAAGACGGACAACGCCTACGGCGGCCGCCTGGTCTACACCGCGATCGACAGCCAGGTCGCGCCGTTCGACAACGTCGAGTGCCGCAAGGCCGTGCAGTACGCGATCGACAAGGTCTCGGTGCAGACCGCGGTCGGCGGCCCGATCCGCGGCCAGATCGCCAACTCCGTCCTGCCGGCGGACATCCCCGGTCACCAGGACATCAACCTGTACGAGACCAAGGACAACAAGGGCGACGAGGCCAAGGCCAAGGAAGCCCTCAAGGCCTGCGGCAAGGAGGGCGGCTTCAACACCGTCCTGAGCGCCCGGACCGAGCGCGCCACCGAGATCGCCGCCGCGACCTCGATCCAGGCGGCGCTGAAGAAGGTCGGCATCAACGCCGAGATCCAGCAGTACCCGCAGGGCAAGTACCTCTCCGACAACGTCGGCGTGCCGGCGAAGAACAAGGAGAAGAACATCGGCCTGATGATGATGCAGTGGGGCGCCGACTGGCCGACCGGCTACGGCTTCCTGCAGCAGATCGTCGACGGCCGCGCCATCAAGGAGGCCGGTAACAGCAACCTGGCCTCGCTGAACGACCCGGCGATCAACAAGCTGCTCGACGACGCCGCCGTCAACACCGACAAGGCGGCCCGCGAGAAGATCTACGCGGAGATCGACAAGAAGGTCATGGAGCAGGCGGTCTACGTCCCGCTGACCTACTTCAAGGTGTTCCTGTACCGCTCGGACACCGCCACCAACGTCGTCTCCACTTCGGCCTTCTCGGGTGAGTACGACTACCTGAACATCGGTACGACCAAGTAAGAGCCTGGCTCCGTATCCCTGAAGGCAGGTGAAGGCAGCGGCGCCCGCCGCCGTCCGGAAGATCCCGGACGGCGGCGGGCCGCCGGAGCCGACCAACTGTGTTTGCCTACATCCTCCGCAGGACGCTCGCGGCCGTGGTGCTGCTGCTGGTGGTCAGCGCGGTCACCTTCGCGATCTTCTTCCTGCTGCCGCGCCTGGCCGGTGAGACGACCGACCAGCTGGCCACGCAGTACATCGGGAAGAACCCGTCCCCCGAGGCGGTCGCGGCGGTCAAGAAGAACCTCGGCTTCGACCAGCCGATCTACGTCCAGTACGGGCGCTTCCTGAAGGCGCTCGTCACCGGGGCCGAGTACAAGTTCGGCCCGGACGCCGCCACCTGCCACGTGCCCTGCTTCGGCTACTCCTTCAAGAACCACCTGGAGGTCTGGCCCGAGCTGACCAAGCGCATCCCGATCACGCTGTCGCTGGCCATCGGCGCCGCCGTGCTCTGGCTGGTCTCCGGCGTCACCACCGGTGTCATCTCCGCGCTCAAGCCGAAGTCGATCTTCGACCGGCTCTCCATGGGCGTCGCGCTGGCCGGTGTCTCGCTGCCGGTCTTCTTCACCGGTGCGCTGCTGCTCACGCTCTTCAGCTACGAGTGGCCGATCCTCGACAACCTCCAGTACGTCAACTTCACCGACGACCCGCTGATGTGGGCCCGCAACCTGATCCTCCCGTGGATCTCGCTGGCCTTCCTCTACTCCGCGCTCTACGCCCGGCTCACCCGCGCCGGCATGCTGGAGACGATGAGCGAGGACTACATCCGCACCGCCCGGGCCAAGGGCCTGGCCGAGCGCAAGGTGGTCGTGAAGCACGGGCTGCGCTCCGCGCTCACCCCGGTCGTCACCATCTTCGGCATGGACCTCGGTCTGCTGCTCGGCGGTGCGCTGATCACCGAACAGGTCTTCTCGCTCCAGGGCGTCGGCGCCTTCGCCGTCTCGGCGATCTCCGACAACGACCTGCCGAAGATCCTCGGCGTCACGCTGCTCGCCGCCTTCTTCATCGTCCTCTGCAACCTCGTGGTTGACCTCCTGTACGCCGCTGTCGACCCCCGGGTGAGGCTGTCGTGACCGAGCTCCAGAAGACCCCGGCGCCGGTGGCCGCCGCGACCGGGGACCCGTTCCTCTCGGTCCGGGACCTGCGGATCCACTTCGACACCGACGACGGCCTGGTCCGCTCGGTGGACGGGGTCAGCTTCGACCTGCACAAGGGGAAGACCCTCGGGATCGTCGGCGAGTCCGGCTCCGGCAAGTCGGTCACCTCGCTCGGCATCATGGGCCTGCACCGCTCCAAGCGGGCCCGGATCAGCGGCGAGATCCACCTGGACGGCGAGGAGCTGGTCGCGGCCGGCCCCGAGCGGGTCCGCCAGCTGCGCGGCCGCGAGATGGCGATGATCTTCCAGGACCCGCTGACCGCGATGCACCCCTACTACACCGTCGGGGCGCAGATCATCGAGGCCTACCGGGTGCACCACCCGCAGGCGACCAAGAAGCAGGCCCGGGCCCGCGCGGTCGAGATGCTCGACCGGGTCGGCATCCCGCAGCCCGACCGCCGGGTGGACGACTACCCGCACCAGTTCTCCGGCGGCATGCGCCAGCGCGCCATGATCGCGATGGCCCTGGTCAACGACCCGTCGCTGCTGATCGCCGACGAGCCCACCACCGCGCTGGACGTCACCGTCCAGGCGCAGATCCTGGACCTCATCCGGGACCTCCAGGAGGAGTTCGGCTCGGCCGTCATCGTCATCACCCACGACCTCGGGGTGGTCGCCGAACTCGCCGACGACATCCTGGTCATGTACGGCGGCAAGTGCGTCGAGCGCGGCCCCGCCGAGACCCTCTTCGACGCGCCCCAGCACCCCTACACCTGGGGCCTGCTGGGCTCGATGCCGCGTCTCGACCGTGAGCTCCAGGAGCGGCTCGTCCCGGTGAAGGGCACCCCGCCCAGCCTGATCAACGTGCCGTCCGGCTGCGCCTTCCACCCGCGCTGCCCGTACGCCGGGCTGACCGGCGGGCGCTCGGCCGACGAGGTCCCCGTCCTGACCGAGGCAGCGCCCGGGCACCACGCGGCCTGCCACCTCGCCGCCGCCGACCGGCGCCGCATCTTCACCGAAGAGATCGCGCCCCGGCTGTGAGCCCGGTTTCGTACCACCATTCTGGAGAGAACCGATGACGGACACTCAGGCGGCGGCCCCCGAGCCCATGAAGAAGGTGCCCGCGCCCGCGCCCGCCCCCGACCGCGAGCCGCTGCTCCGGGTGACCGGCCTGACCCGGCACTTCCCGATCAAGGGCGGCCTGCTGCGCCGCAACGCCGGGGCGGTCCGGGCCGTCGACGGCATCGACTTCACCGTCAACGCGGGGGAGACCCTGGGCGTCGTCGGCGAGTCCGGCTGCGGCAAGTCGACGATGGGCCGGCTGGTCACCCGTCTCGACGAGCCCACCGGCGGGAAGATCGAGTTCGAGGGCACCGACATCACCCACCTGGGCACCGGTGCGATGCGGCCGCTCCGGCGCGACATCCAGATGATCTTCCAGGACCCGTACTCCTCGCTGAACCCCCGGCACACCGTCGGCACCATCGTCGGCGCGCCGTTCCGGCTGCAGAAGGTGCAGACCGAGGGCGGCGTCAAGAAGGCCGTCCAGGAGCTGCTGGAGCTGTGCGGGCTCAGCCCCGAGCACTACAACCGCTACCCGCACGAGTTCTCCGGCGGCCAGCGCCAGCGCATCGGCATCGCCCGGGCGCTCGCCCTGCGGCCCAAGATGGTCATCGCGGACGAGCCCGTCTCCGCCCTCGACGTCTCCATCCAGGCGCAGGTGGTCAACCTGCTGGACGACCTCCAGCGCGAGCTGGGCCTGACCTACCTGATCATCGCGCACGACCTCTCGGTGGTCCGGCACGTCTCCGACCGGGTCGCGGTGATGTACCTCGGCAAGATCGTCGAGATCGCCGACCGGGACTCGCTCTACGCGTCCCCGATGCACCCGTACACCACCGCGCTGATGTCCGCGGTGCCGGTGCCGGACCCGCGCCGCCGGCAGCGCCGCGAGCGGATCCTGCTCAAGGGCGACGTGCCCTCGCCGATCAACCCGCCGTCCGGCTGCCGCTTCCGCACCCGCTGCTGGAAGGCGCAGGAGGTCTGCGCGGTCCAGGAGCCGCCGCTGGCGGCGCTGAAGACCGGGCACCAGGTGGCGTGTCACTTCCCCGAGCGGAGCGAGGGGAACGACTAGCGGGGTCCGGAGAACAGTCCGGCCGGCGGCGAGAAGGTGCTCGCCACCGCGTGACGGTCCGGGGTGCGGTCGCCGGCTCGCGGCCGCACCCCCTCTGCGCGCCATCGGCCGTCACGTGCTGTGACGGCCGATGGCGTGGCCGTGACGGTCGGCCGGGCGCGGTGCCCGGGGGGTCCATAGTTGTCCGGTGACATCGCAGATCTTCCCCTCCGACGTGCAGCAGAGCCTGGACCTGGTCGGCATCTTCGTATTCGCCCTCTCCGGAGGGCTGCTGGCCGTGCGCAAGAACATGGACATCTTCGGGATCTGTGTGCTGGCGGAGGTGACCGCGCTGGGGGGCGGGGTCATGCGCGACCTCGTCATCGGGGCCACCCCGGTGGCGGCCTTCTCCAACCTCGGCTACTTCAGCACGCCGCTGGCGGCCGGCCTGGTGGTCTTCTTCCTGCACCCGGAGGTCGAGCGGATCAACCGCGCGGTGCAGACCCTGGACGCGCTCGGCCTCGGGCTGTTCTGCGTCACCGGTACGGCCAAGGCGCACGACTACGGCCTCGGCGCGGTGGCCGCGATGGCGCTCGGCATGGTGACGGCGGCCGGCGGCGGCGTGATGCGCGACATGCTCGCGGGGGAGATCCCCTCGCTGCTGCGCTGGGACCGCGAGATCTACGCCGTCCCGGCCCTGGTCGGCTCGGCCCTCGTGGTGATCCTGATCGGCCTCGACCGGCTCACCGCGCTCACCGGGACGGCGGCCGCGCTGACCGCCTTCGGTCTGCGGATGCTCGCCCTCAAGTACGGCTGGCGCGCACCGCGGGCCTGGCACCGCAACGGTTCTCGCACCAGCGAGGAGTAGGCGAGCCCCCGTACGCCAGCGAGATCGCCTCGGCGGTGCAGAGCAGCTCGGGGAGCAGCCGGACCAGTTCGGCCGGCGGGACCCGGTCGGTCGGGGCGCTGACCGCGCAGGCGGCGACCGGCCGCCCGGCGCTGCCGGCCACCGGGGCCGCCACGCAGGCCACCGCCTCCCGGTGCTCGGCCGACTCGGCCGCCCAGCCCTGGCGGCGGACGGCGGCCAGCTCGGGAGGCAGCTCGTCCCCGCCGGCCCCGTCGTCGGGCAGACCGGCCAGCAGGACCCGGCCGATCGCGGTGCCGGCCGCCGGGGCGCGCCGCCCGATCCGGGTCGGCCGGGCGGTGTCGCTTCCCGTCCAGCGGCCGGCCAACTCGTCCAGGTAGAGGACCTCGCCGTCCTGGAGCACGGCCAGCTGGACGGTCAGTCCGCAGCGCCGGTGGAGGGCGGCCAGGTAGGGCGCGGCGATCTGGCGGACGTCGATCTCCTCCAGCGCCCGGTGGGCGAGCGAGAGGACGCGACCGCCGAGCCGGTAGCGCCGGTCGGACTGGCGGTGGACGAAGCCGTGCTCCTCCAGCGTGCGCAGCAGCCGCAGGGCCGTGGACTTGTGCACCCCGATGCTGGTGGCGGCCTGGTCGAGGGTGACCGGCCCGTCGCCGAGGGACCCGAGGAGGGTGAGGGCGCGGTCGACCGACTGCGACATGGCGCCCCCCAGTCCTGATCCGGTCCGGCCGATTTGCGGTGCCCGACAGGCTAACCGTTCGGCCCGGCGGGAGACCAACGAGCCCCCGGCCGTCCCGGCTTGGCCGCCGGCGGCCGGGCCGGTGCCCGGCGCCGCGGGTGGCGGGGGAGCGGCGGCCGGATGGCGGGCGGGTGGCGGACGGTTGGCCGGATCGGGGCGTTTGCGCGCGCTGCGCGGCGGCCGGATCCGCCGGGTGGCCCGAGCGGCGCGCGGTGGCCCTCTACAATCGGATGGTTATGCCATACCTGGACCATGCGGCGACCACGCCGATGCTGCCCGAGGCGATCGCCGCGATGACCGCGCACCTGGGGGTCGTCGGCAACGCCTCCTCCCTGCACGCGTCCGGCCGCCGGGCCCGCCGTGTGGTCGAGGAGTCCCGCGAGTCGCTGGCGGAGTCGCTCGGCGCCCGCCCCAGCGAGATCGTCCTCACCGGCGGCGGCACCGAGTCCGACAACCTGGCCGTCAAGGGCCTGTACTGGGCCCGGCGGGGGGCCGACCCGGCCCGGACCCGGGTGCTGTGCAGCCCGGTCGAGCACCACGCGGTGCTCGACGCGGTGCACTGGCTCTCCGAGCACGAGGGCGCCCGGGTCGACTACCTCCCGGTGGACGGCTACGGCCGGGTCCACCCGGCGGCGTTGCGCGAGGCGATCGAGCGGGACCCGGCCTCCGTCGCGCTGGTCACCGTGATGTGGGCCAACAACGAGGTCGGCACCATCCAACCGGTCACCGAACTGGCCGCGGTGGCAGCCGAGTTCGGCATTCCGATGCACGCCGACGCGGTCCAGGCGCTCGGTCAGGTGCCGGTCTCCTTCGCGGAGTCCGGGCTGACCGCACTCACCGTCACCGGCCACAAGGTCGGCGGTCCGTACGGCGTCGGCGCCCTGCTGCTGTCGCGCGGGGCCACGCCCGTCCCGCTGCTGCACGGCGGCGGCCAGGAGCGGGACGTCCGCTCCGGCACGCTGGACGCGCCGGCCACCGCGGGCTTCGCGGCCGCCGCCGCGCTCGCCGTCGAGCGGCGGGACGAGCACGCGGCGGTGCTCGGCGCGCTGCGCGACGAACTGGTCGCCTCGGTGCTGGCCGGCGTCCCGGACGCGGTCCTCAACGGCGACCCGACGACGCAGGGGCGGCTGCCCGCCAACGCGCACTTCTCCTTCCCCGGCTGCGAGGGCGACGCGCTGCTGATGCTGCTCGACGCCCAGGGCATCGAGTGCTCGACCGGCTCGGCCTGCTCGGCGGGGGTGCCGCAGCCCAGCCACGTCCTGCTGGCGATGGGCGTGGACCCGCTGCTGGCCCGCGCCTCACTGCGGTTCTCGCTCGGCCACACCTCCACCCGGGAGGACGTCACCGCGCTCGCCGGAGCCATCGCCCCGGTCGTCCAGCGGGCCCGCAACGCGGGGCTGGCGGCGGCCGCGCGCGCCCGGTAAATCCGGCCGGGCCTCCGCCGCGACCACGTACTCTTGTGGGCATCATGACTGACTTCCCCGGTGCCCCGACCGCCCCGTCCACTGGCCGCCTGCGTGTGCTCGCGGCGATGTCCGGCGGGGTGGACTCCGCCGTCGCCGCCGCCCGCGCGGCCGAAGCGGGGCACGAGGTGACCGGCGTGCACCTGGCGCTCTCCGCCAACCCGCAGTCCTTCCGCACCGGCGCCCGCGGCTGCTGCACCATCGAGGACTCCCGCGACGCCCGCCGGGCGGCCGACGTGATCGGCATCCCGTTCTACGTCTGGGACCTCGCCGAGCGGTTCCGCGAGGACGTCATCGACGACTTCGTCGCCGAGTACGCGGCCGGGCGCACCCCCAACCCCTGCCTGCGCTGCAACGAGAAGATCAAGTTCGCCGCCCTGCTGGACAAGGCGATCGCGCTCGGCTTCGACGCGGTCTGCACCGGCCACTACGCCCGGATCGTCGACCTCCCGGACGGCCGCCGCGAGCTGCACCGCGCCGTCGACGCCGCCAAGGACCAGTCCTACGTGCTGGGCGTGCTCGACGCCGACCAGCTCGCCCACTCGCTCTTCCCGCTGGGCGACACCACCAAGGACGTCATCCGCGAGGAGGCCGAGCGCCGCGGCCTGGCCGTCGCGAAGAAGCCGGACAGCCACGACATCTGCTTCATCGCGGACGGCGACACCCAGGGCTTCCTGGCCAAGCACCTCGGCCGGGCCCCCGGCGACATCGTCGACGCGGACGGCACCAAGCTCGGCGAGCACGACGGCGCCTACGGCTTCACCATCGGCCAGCGCAAGGGCCTGCGGATCGGCCGCCCGGCCGCCGACGGCAAGCCCCGCTACGTGCTCGACATCTCCCCGGTGAACAACACCGTCACCGTCGGACCCGTCGAGGGCCTGGACGTGACGGCCCTGACCGCGATCCGCCCGCGCTGGAGCGGGGCCGAGGCCGCGGCCGACGGCCGCTACACCGCCCAGCTCCGCGCCCACGGCGAGGAGGTCCCGGTCACGGCCGCCATGGTCGACGGCGAACTCCACGTCACCCTGGACACCCCCGCCCGCGGCATCGCCCCCGGCCAGGCCGTCGTCCTCTACGACACCACCCGCGTCGTCGGCTCCGCCACCATCGCCACCACCCACCGCCGCCCGGTCACGGCCTGAAACGGGTCCTCCCGGTCGGGGCGTGCCGTGTGTGCCGCTGTATCAGCGGCACCCACGGAAGACCAGCACGAGCGCGGCTGTGACGAGGTGCACCAGGGCGCTCGCGGACACGGCGCAGGCGCTCCAGCGACGTAGTGACTCCGGCGCGGTGACTCGGAGGCCGTCGCGGAGCCACGCCTCGGGAGGTGGGCTCACGCGTCGGCGGGGCGTGATAGACCAGTCAGCATTATGAACATCACTGTCTTCTGCTCCGCGTACTCGCTCGACGAGCGGTACTCCGCACCCGCCGCCGAATTCGCCCGTCTGCTCGGGGAGGGCGGGCACACCCTGGTGTGGGGCGGCTCCAACGCCGGGTTGATGGGGCTGCTGGCCGACGGGGTGAAGGCGGCCGGCGGCAAGCTGGTCGGGGTGCTGGTCGAACTGCTCCGGCACAAGGGCTACGAGGGCGCCGACGAGCTGGTGATGACCCTGGACCTCGCCGAGCGCAAGGCACAGCTGCTGATGCGCGCGGACGCCGTCGTCGTGCTGGTCGGCGGCCTCGGCACGCTGGACGAGGTGACCGAGGTGCTGGAGCTCAAGAAGCACGCGCTGCACGACAAGCCGGTGATCGTCCTGGACACCGAGGGCTTCTACGCGGGACTGCGCACCCAGCTGGAGCGGATGGACACGGAGGGCTTCCTGCCGCGGCCGCTCGGCGAGCTGATCACCTTCGCCGACACCCCCGCCCAGGTCTTCGAGCAGCTCAAGGCCTGAGAGGATCGGGACCATGGCTGCACATCTGATCACGGGCGCGGGCTCCGGCATCGGCGCCGTCCTCGCCGAGCGCCTCGCCGAACGCGGGGACGACCTCTGGCTGCTGGCCCGCGACGCCCGCCGGGCCGCGGAGCTGCGCGAGCGCTTCCCCGGGGCGCAGACCCTGGTCGGCGACCTCGGTACGCCGGCCAAGCTCTCCTGGGCCTTCGGCCACCAGGCGCTTCCGGCGGAACTCGACTCGCTGCTGCACGTGGCGGGCGTCGTCGAGCTGGGCCAGGTCGGCGAACTGCCGGTCAAGGCCTGGCAGGACACCCTGAACGTGAACCTGGTCGCGCCCGCCGAGCTGACCCGCCTGATGCTGCCCTCGCTGCGGCTGGTCAAGGGCCACGTGGTGTTCGTGAACTCCGGCGCGGGGCTCACCGCGCACGCCGACTGGTCGGCGTACGCGGCGAGCAAGCACGGCCTGAAGGCGCTCGCGGACTCGCTGCGCCACGAGGAGCACGCCGCCGGCGTCCGGGTCACCTCGGTCTACCCGGGCCGCACCGCGACCGCGATGCAGGTCAAGGTGCACCAGCAGGAGGGCCGGGAGTACGACGCCGACCGCTTCATCGCGCCCGAGTCGGTGGCGAAGGCGGTCCTGGCCGCGCTCGACGCCTCCCGCGACGCGGAGATCACCGAGATCACCGTCCGCCCCGGGAAGTGAGCCCCGGGAAGTGAGGCCGGGAAGTGAGCCCCGGGGACGTGGGTTCGCCGGCCCGAGCCCGGGCGTGGGAGGTCGGCCGGTCCGACTTCCCACGCCGGGCGCACTAGGCTCGGGCGGGTGAGCAACGGACACTCTTTCCCCGACCTGCGCGGCGCCGCCACCGGCGTCGGATCGCTGCCCGGCACCGACGCGCGGGAGGCCGCCAGGACGGCCACCGGGGCGCTGGAGCAGCTGCCGTTCCTGCCCGAGCTGCCCGCCCGCGGGCCGGGCGCCGACATGATCGGGCGCAGCGCCGGCCTGCTGGTCGAGCTGTTCGCGCAGACCGAGCCCAGCGGCTGGCGCTTCACCCACCGCCCCGGCCGCGACACCCGGCGGGCCCGTGCCTGGCTGGGCGAGGACCTGGACGCCCTGGAGGAGTTCACCCAGGGCTACCAGGGTGCGCTCAAGGTGCAGGCCGTCGGCCCGTGGACGCTGGCCGCCTCGATCGAGCTGAAGCACGGCGAGAAGGCGCTCGCCGACCCCGGTGCCCGCCGGGACATCGCCGGTTCGCTCACCGAGGGGCTGCGCCGCCACCTCGACGAGGTCCGCCGCCGGATCCCCGGCGCGGCGGTGGTGCTCCAGCTCGACGAGCCCTCGCTGCCCGCGGTGCTGACCGGCGGGGTGAGGACCGCCAGCGGCTTCCAGCGGCTGCGCTCGGTGGACCGCCAGGTCGCCGAGGAGGCGCTGCGCGAGGTGATCCGCAGCGTCGACGTACCGGTGGTGGTGCACTGCTGCGCCCCGGACGTCCCGATCCCGCTGCTGCGCCGGGCCGGTGTGGCCGGAGTCTCCCTGGACTTCTCGCTGTTGACGGAACGTGAGGACGAGCAGCTCGGCGAGGCGATCGAGGCGGGCACCGTGATCCTCGCCGGCGTGGTGCCGCCCACCGACGGAGCCCCCGCTCAATCAACGGCACTGTCCGACCCGGCCGGTAGTGTCCAGGGTGTCAGGACGTTGTGGCGCAGGCTCGGGTTCGCCCCGGAGCTGCTGGGCCGCCGTGTGCTGGTGACGCCCACCTGCGGGCTGGCCGGGGCCTCTCCGGCCCACGCGCGCAAGGCGCTGTCACTCAGTGTGAGGGCGGCCCAGAGCCTGGTGGACAACCCGGAATGAGAACGTAGGAGGGCTTGCGGTGGTGGCTGTCGAGGGCTGGGAGGAGATCCCGGCGGAGGTCCGCGGGCGGCACGCCGAGCTGGCGGCCGAGATCGAGGACCACCGCGCCCGCTACTACGAGCAGGACGCGCCGGTCGTCACCGATGCCGAGTTCGACGCGCTGATGCGCGAGCTGGAGGCGCTGGAGGCCGGGCACCCGGCCCTGCGCACCCCCGACTCGCCGACCCAGAGGGTCGGCGGCGCCGTCACCGAGCAGTTCGCGGCCGTCGAGCACCGCGAGCGGCTGCTCAGCCTGGACAACGCGATGGACGACGACGAGCTGGCCGCCTGGGCCGAGCGGGTCGCCACCGAGCTGGCCGGCATCGAGTACCACTACCTCTGCGAGCTCAAGGTGGACGGCCTGGCCGTCAACCTCACCTACGAGAACGGCCAGTTGGTGCAGGCCGCGACCCGCGGCGACGGCCGGGTCGGCGAGGACATCACCGCCAACGTCCGCACCATCAAGGAGATCCCGCACCGGCTCAAGGGCGACGACGTCCCCGCGCTGGTGGAGATCCGCGGCGAGGTCTACTTCCCCACCGACGCCTTCGAGGCGCTCAACGCCTCCTTCGCCGAGGAGAACGAGCGCCGCCGGCAGGAGAACGAGGAGCGCGCCAAGGAGGGCAAGCGGCCCCGGGCGATGATCCGGCTGTTCATGAACCCGCGCAACGCGGCCGCCGGTTCGCTGCGCCAGAAGGACCCGCACATCACCGCGTCCCGCCCGCTGCACATGGTGGTGCACGGCATCGGCGCCCGGGTCGGCTTCGACATCGACAACCAGTCGCACGCCTACCGGCTGCTGCACGACTGGGGCCTGCCCACGGCCCGGCACAACAAGGTGGTCGGCACGCTGGCCGAGGTCCGCGCCTTCATCGAGCACTTCGGCGCGCAGCGGCACTCGGTCGAGCACGAGATCGACGGCGTCGTGGTCAAGGTGGACGAGATCGCCCTCCAGGGCCGGCTCGGCGCGACCTCGAAGTCCCCGCGCTGGGCGATCGCCTGGAAGTACCCGCCGGAGGAGGTCACCGGCAAGCTCGCCGCGATCAAGGTCGGCATCGGCCGCACCGGCCGGGCCACCCCGTACGCGGTGCTGGCGGAGCCGGTGAAGGTGGCCGGCTCGATGGTGCAGTACGCGACGCTGCACAACCAGCAGATCGTCAAGGCCAAGGACGTCATGCTGGGCGACACCGTGGTGCTCCGCAAGGCCGGTGACGTCATCCCCGAGATCCTCGGCCCGGTGTACGACCTGCGGGACGGCACCGAGCAGGAGTTCGTGATGCCCTCGCACTGCCACGAGTGCGGCGCCGAGCTGCGCCCGATGGCGGAGGGCGACATCGACCTGCGGTGCCCCAACGCGCAGTTCTGTCCGGCCCAGATCCGCGAGCGGATCGCCTTCCTGGGCGGCCGGTCCGCGCTGGACATCGAGGGGCTGGGCTACGTCGCGGCGACGGCGCTGACCCAGCCGCTGGAGCCGGCCGAGGCGCCGGTCCGGGACGAGGGCGACATCTTCCGCCTCACCGCCGAGCAGCTGCTGCCGATCAGGGTGCTGGTCCGCGACCCGAAGACCGGCCTGCCGAAGCTCGACGACGAGACCGGCGAGGAGAAGGAGGTCTTCTTCTTCGCGACCACCACGGGCGCGGCCAAGAAGAACACCGGCCTGATGCTCGACAACATCGACCTGGCCAGGGAGCGCCCCCTCTGGCGCTTCCTCAACGGCCTGTCGATCCGGCACGTCGGCCCGGTCGCCGCGCAGGCGCTGGCCAGGGAGTTCCGTGACCTCGACCGGATCTTCGCGGCCAGCCAGGAGGAGCTGGCCGCCACCGAGGGGGTCGGTCCCGGTACGGCGCGCTCGATCGCCGAGTGGTACCAGGAGGAGTGGCACCGGGAGATCCTGGAGAAGTGGCGCGAGGCCGGGGTCCGCTTCACCGAGGAGGCCGGCGAGGAGCAGGGCGAGCGTCCGCTGGAGGGGCTGACGGTGGTGGTCACCGGCACGCTGGCCGGGCACACCCGGGACGGCGCCAAGGAGGCGCTGACCTCGCGCGGAGCGAAGGTGACCGGATCGGTGTCGAAGAAGACCGATTTCGTGGTCGCCGGTGACAATCCCGGTTCCAAGTTCGACAAGGCAGTTCAGCTCGGGCTGCCGGTCCTGGACGACGAGGGCTTCACGGTGCTGCTGGAGCAGGGGCCGGACGCGGCTCGCAGGCACCTGGGCCTGCCCGAACCGGAGGCCGTCGCCGGGGCCGCCGAGGAGCCCCCCGCCGAGGGGTGACCCGAACTCGGAGCCACCGAGTCCGTCTTGTTATCGTCCTGATGCGCCGTCACCGGGTGCCGCGCGGTGAAAGCGGGCATTGTGTCACTGTGCGGCACCGGAACGCGGTGGCGCGCTCCCGGTTGTCCGAAAGTCTGCCCGCCGGGTGGACCCCGGAATACCCTGGAGCGCAACAGAGTGTCAGCAGGGGTGGGGGCACCGGCTGAGCCGGTCTCCGCGGGGTCGCTCATGCCCGGCAGCTGCCGGCACCGGTACGGTGCCTCACCGTAAGGCGGCCTGACGGGGCGGGCCCGACGGAGGACAGGGCTTATGGATCGTACGACCGGCGGTGCGCCCACACGCCCGCCGCAGGGGGTGGCGGGTGCGGTCCTGCTGCTCGGAGTCCTGCTGGCCGGCGCCGCACCGCTCATCCCGCTGGCCGTCCTGGTCTACCGCTACGAGCCCGAGCTGCTGCCGCTGTTCGCGGTGCCGCTGGCCGTGCTGGTCGCGGCCTGGCGGATCGCCCGGGACCGTGCCCGTGACCAGCTCACCGACCCGCTGACGGACCTGCCCAACCGCCAGGCCCTCTTACTGGCCGCCCAGGAGGCCATCGCCGAGCACGAGCAGGGCTACAGCGTCGGGCTGATCCTGCTCGACCTCGACCGGTTCAGGTCGCTCAACGACACGCTCGGCCACACCGCAGGCGACCGGCTGCTGGTGCACATCGCCCGCCGGCTGCACCGCGCCCTGCGCTCCGGCGCGTCCGGCGGAGCGGGACGGGAGACGATCGACGACGTCTTCGCCGGGATGCCCCGGGACTACCGGCGCGGCCGCCCGATGGTGGCCCGGATGGGCGGCGACGAGTTCGCCGTGCTGCTGCCCGGCGTCGGCTGCCCCAACACCCTGGAGCGGGTCGCCAAGGCGCTGATCGCCGAGCTGGCCGCACCGATCCGGCTGGACGGGCTGCTGCTCGTCCTGGAGGCCAGCGCCGGCGTCTGCGTCTACCCGCAGCACGCCCAGGACGCCGAGTCGCTGCTGCGCCGCGCCGACGTGGCGATGGGCCACGCCCAGCGCGGCTGCACCTCCGTCGAACAGTACGACGAGGCCCAGGACGCCGACACGCCGTACCGGATCGGGCTGCTCGGCGACCTGCGGCGGGCGCTGGAGACCGGCGAGGTGCAGCTGCACTACCAGCCCAAGGTGGCCTTCGACGGCCGGGTGGTCGGGCTGGAGGCGCTGCTGCGCTGGGACCGGCCCGGCCAGGGCAAGGTCTCGCCGGACGAGTTCGTCGGGCTCGCGGAGTCCAGCGGCCTGATGCCCCGGCTGACCGACTACGTCCTGGAGGCGGCCGTCGGCCAGCTCGCCTCCTGGCGCGAGCAGGGCCTCCAGGTGCAGGTCGCGGTGAACGTCTCGCCGCGCGACGTGCTGAACCCGGGCTTCGCCCAGCGGGTCGCCGGGCACCTCGTCCGCCACCAGGTGCCGGCCCACGCGCTCCAGCTGGAGATCACCGAGCGGCTGCTGCTGGACGACTCCCGGCGGGCCGCCGACACCCTGGCCGAGCTGCGCGGCTACGGCGTCGGGATGTCCCTGGACGACTTCGGGACGGGCCACTCCTCGCTGGTGCGGCTGCGCAGCCTGCCGGTCGGCGAGTTGAAGATCGACCGCTCCTTCGTCTCCCGGATGGTCGCCGACGACCACGACGCGGCCGTGGTCCGCTGCTCGGTGGAGCTGGCCCACTCGCTGGGCCTGACCGTGGTGGCCGAGGGCGTGGAGGACGACGAGACCTGGGAGCGGCTGCACCGGATGGGCGTGGACGCCGTCCAGGGCTGGCTGGTCTCGGCGGCGCTGCCGGCCGAGCAGGCCACCGCCTGGCTCCGGGTGCACCGCACCGGCGCCCCGCCGGTCGAGCGGTTCGGCCCGGCGGGTCAACTGCCGCGGGTGATCCAGCCGGTGGTCAAGCCGGGGATCCAGCCGGTGCTGCCGCCGGTCATCCCGCCGGTGCTGCCGCCGGTGGTCCAGGCGGTGTCGGCGGCCCAGTTGGAGGTCCAGGCGCAGGGCACGCCGAGGTGGGTCCCGACGAGCCCGCAGTAGGGCGTCCGCGGCGGTCGCCGGCCCGGTCCCGGAGCGGGGCCGGGGCAGGGTGACCGCCCCGCGGGGTTACTCGTTGGCCGGTGGCCGGGCCGGGCCCCATAGGATGGGGTCCACAGACCAAGAGGACGGGAGCGCCGAGCCGGCTGCTCCTGCCCGGGCCCGGCACCGCCTGAGCGCGGCGCCGGGTCTCACCAGAACTCACACCCCTGAGGATCGCCGCATGCCTGGCATCACGCGCGAGGAGGTCGCCCACCTCGCTCGGCTGTCGCGTCTTGAGTTGCAGGCCGAAGAGCTGGACCACTTCGCCGAGCAGCTCGACGTGATCATCGGCGCGGTCGCGCGCGTTTCCGAGGTCGCCGGACAGGACGTCCCGCCGACCTCCCACCCCCTCCCGCTGACCAACGTCATGCGGGCGGACGTGGTGCGACCGTCGCTCACCCCGGAGCAGGCGCTGTCCGGCGCCCCCGCCGCCGAGGAGCAGCGTTTCCGTGTGCCGCAGATCCTCGGGGAGGACTGACCGATGACCGACCTGATCCGTTACACCGCGGCCGAGACCGCGAGCGCCATCGCCAAGGGCGAGGTCTCCGCCGTCGAGGTCGCCCAGGCGCACCTGGACCGCATCGGCGCCGTCGACAAGAAGGTCAACGCCTTCCTGCACGTCGACACCGAGGGCGCGCTGGACGCCGCCAGGGCCGTCGACGAGAAGCGCGCCAAGGGCGAGGAGCTGGGCCCGCTGGCCGGCGTCCCGCTCGCCCTGAAGGACGTCTTCACCACCAAGGGCGTGCCGACCACCTGCGGGTCCAAGATCCTCGAAGGCTGGATCCCGCCGTACGACGCCACCCTGACCTCGCGTCTCAAGGACGCGGGCGTGGTGATCCTCGGCAAGACCAACATGGACGAGTTCGCGATGGGCTCCTCCACCGAGAACTCGGCCTACGGCCCCACCGGCAACCCGTGGGACCTCAGCCGGATCCCCGGCGGTTCCGGCGGTGGCTCGGCCGCCGCGCTGGCCGCCTTCGAGGCCCCGCTGGCGATCGGCACCGACACCGGCGGCTCGATCCGCCAGCCCGGCGCCGTCACCGGCACCGTCGGCGTGAAGCCCACCTACGGGTCGGTCTCCCGCTACGGCCTGGTCGCGTTCTCCTCCTCGCTGGACCAGGGCGGTCCGTGCGCCCGCACCGTGCTCGACGCGGCGCTGCTGCACGAGGCGATCGCCGGCCACGACCCGCTGGACTCCACCTCGATCGACGCGCCCGTCCCGGCCGTGGTCGAGGCCGCCAAGCTGCGCGACGTGCGCGGCATGCGGATCGGCGTGGTCAAGGAGTTCGCCGGCGAGGGCTACCAGGCCGGCGTCATGCAGCGGTTCAACGAGTCCGTCGAGCTGCTGCGCGAGCTGGGCGCGGAGGTCGTCGAGGTCTCCTGCCCGTCGTTCACCCTGGCGCTGCCCGCGTACTACCTGATCGCGCCCAGCGAGGCCTCGTCCAACCTGGCCCGCTTCGACGCGATGCGCTACGGCCTGCGGGTCGGCGACGACGGCACCCGCTCGGCCGAGGACGTCACCGCCCTCACCCGCGAGGCCGGCTTCGGCCCCGAGGTGAAGCGCCGGATCATCCTCGGCACCTACGCCCTCTCCTCGGGCTACTACGACGCCTACTACGGCTCGGCCCAGAAGGTGCGCACGCTCATCTCGCGCGACTTCGACACCGCCTTCGCCGGCGTGGACGTGCTGGTCTCACCGACCACGCCGACCACCGCCTTCCCGATCGGCGAGCGCGCCGACGACCCGATGGCGATGTACCTGGCCGACCTCTGCACGATTCCGTCGAACCTCGCGGGCAACGCGGCCATGTCGCTGCCCTGCGGGCTGGCGCCGGAGGACAATCTCCCGGTCGGCCTGCAGATCATCGCACCCGCGATGGCGGACGACCGCCTGTACCGCGTGGGCGGCGCCGTCGAGGCCGCACTCAACGACAAGTGGGGGCACACCCTGCTGGAGGAGGCACCGGCACTGTGAGCAAGCTCGAAAAGGCGAAGGGCTTCAAGCACTCCAAGCCCGGCCTGTGGCTGTCCATCGGCACCAGCACGTTCGGCGCGGTCTCGATCGTCAAGGACATCCGGAAGGCGCGCGGCGAGAGCGACACGCTCAAGCTGATCAACGCCCTGGTCGGTGCGGCGGCGCTGGTCACCGGCACCGCCCTGCTGGTGCGCGAGTTGCGCCGGCTCGGCGACGACGACGTGCTGCTGGGCTGAGAACGCCCTCGGCCCGGCCGCGCACCCGACCGTGCGCGGCCGGGCCCGTACCTCCACAGACTTTTAGCGAAGGGGACGCTGTGAGCGTCATGAACCTGGTCTCCTACGAGGACGCTCTCGCGTCGTACGACCCGGTGATGGGCCTTGAGGTCCACGTCGAGCTGGGTACCAAGACCAAGATGTTCTGCGGGTGCTCGACCGAACTGGGTGCCGAGCCGAACAGCCAGGTCTGCCCGACCTGTCTGGGCCTGCCCGGCTCGCTGCCGGTGGTCAACGCCATCGGCGTCGAGTCGGCGATCAAGATCGGCCTGGCGCTGAACTGCGAGATCGCCGAGTGGTGCCGGTTCGCCCGGAAGAACTACTTCTACCCGGACATGCCGAAGAACTTCCAGACCTCGCAGTACGACGAGCCGATCGCCTTCAACGGCTACCTCGACGTGCAGCTGGAGGACGGCTCGACCTTCCGGGTGGAGATCGAGCGCGCCCACATGGAGGAGGACACCGGCAAGTCCAGCCACGTCGGCGGCGCGACCGGCCGGATCCACGGCGCCACGCACTCGCTGCTCGACTACAACCGGGCCGGCATCCCGCTGATCGAGATCGTCACCAAGCCGATCGAGGGCGCCGGCGAGCGGGCCCCCGAGGTCGCCAAGGCGTACGTCGCCGAGCTGCGTGAGCTGATCAAGGCGCTGGGCGTCTCCGAGGCCCGGATGGACAAGGGCCAGATGCGCTGCGACGTCAACCTGTCGCTGCGCCCCAACGGCACCGAGAAGTTCGGCACCCGCTCCGAGACCAAGAACGTCAACTCGCTGCGCAGCGTCGAGCGGGCCGCCCGGTTCGAGATCCAGCGGCACGCCACGGTGCTGGGCGACGGCGGCACGATCGTCCAGGAGACCCGGCACTTCCACGAGGAGGACGGCAGCACCACCGCCGGCCGGATCAAGGACAACGCCGAGGACTACCGCTACTTCCCCGAGCCGGACCTGGTGCCGATCGCGCCGTCCCGCGCCTGGGTGGAGGAGCTGCGCGCCGGTCTGCCCGAGCTGCCGCGGGTGCGCCGGGCCCGGCTGCAGGCCGAGTGGGGCCTGACCGACAAGGACATGCAGTCGGTGCTGAACGCCGGCGCGGTCGAGCCGATCCTGGAGACCATCGCTGCGGGCGCCCCGGCCGACCAGGCCCGCAAGTGGTGGATGGGCGAGCTGGCCCGCCGGGCCAACGAGACCGGCACCGAGCTGAGCGAGCAGCCGATCACCCCGGCGCAGGTCGCCCGGGTGACCGCGCTGGTCGCCGAGGGCAAGCTGAACGACAAGCTGGCCCGCCAGGTCATCGAGGCCGTGCTGGCCGGTGAGGGCGAGCCGGACGAGGTCGTCGAGAAGCGCGGCCTGGCCGTCGTCTCGGACGACTCCGCGCTCGGCGCGGCCGTCGACGAGGCCATCGCCGGCAACGAGGCGATCGCCGCCAAGATCCGCGACGGCAAGGTCGCCGCGGTGGGCGCGCTCGTCGGCGCGGTCATGAAGGCCACCCGCGGGCAGGCTGACGCGGCCCGGGTGAAGGACCTCATCCTGGCGAAGCTCGGCGTGGAAGGGCAGTAGGCACTACCTGAAGAAGCTCGGTGCCGACCGGATCCGACCACGGTTTCTAAGGCATCTAAGGCTTTCTAAGGTGCCTTAGTGCGCTCAGGGCCCGGATCCACCCCCTAAGTGGGGTGGATCCGGGCCTTTGCCGTTCCCGGCCGCCCGACCTAAGGCGCAGGCCGCCCGGAACATCGGGCAAGGTGCCGATGTGGCACACCCCCCTGGGGGAGGAGGCTTTACCTCAGAACGAGAGAGACCACCACGAGGGGAAACACCGTGTTCGAGTACGAGCTCATCCAGCACCAGGTGCGGGAACTCCACGCCCAGGCCGACCACCAGCGCCTGGTCCGCGAGGCCAAGGGCGACCGCCGCGGCCTGCGCCGACTGCCCGCCGTCCGCTCCGAGCGGCGCGCCGCGCGTCTGCGCGAGTGCTGACGGGTCGACACCCGGCCGGGGCCGGGACGGAGATGGAAGGGGAGGTGCGATCCAGCGCCTCCCCTTCCGGGCGTCCGAGGGCCGGGATAACCGATCGGCCCGGCCCGGACGGTTATGGCATGCTCGCCTCCATGCAGCAGATATCGGTGAGTCCCGTCTTCGTCGGCCGCGGCACCGAGATCACCGAACTGGGCGAGGCGCTGCGGCGGGCCGGGGAGGGGAAGCCGCAGACCGTCCTGATCGGCGGCGAGGCGGGCGTCGGCAAGACCAGGCTGCTGGAGGAGTTCCTCGACCGGTGCTGCGCGGACGAGGGCGTGGTCACCACCGTCGGCGGCTGTCTGGAGGTCGGCGCCGAGGGGTTGCCGTACGCGCCGCTGGCCACCGCGCTGCGCCGGCTGCACCGGGGGCTGGGCGCCGAGCTGGAGGCCGCCGCGGCCGGAAGCGAGGGCCACCTCGCCCGGCTGCTGCCCGACTTCGGCGAGGCCGACGGCGAGCCCAACGACGAGTACGGCCGGGCCCGGCTGTTCGAGCACACCGCGAGGCTGTTCGAGCGGCTCGGCACGGACCGTACCCTCGTGCTCGCGGTCGAGGACCTGCACTGGTCCGACCGTTCGACCCGGGAGCTCTTCACCTACCTGGTCCGCACCCTGCACCGGGCCCGCGTGCTGCTGGTGGCCACCTACCGCACCGACGACCTGCACCGCCGCCACCCGCTGCGGCCCTTCCTCGCCGAGCTGGAGCGGCTGCGCACCGTCCAGCGGATGGAGCTGGAGCGGTTCGGCCCGGGCGAGGTGGCCGAGCAGCTGGCCGGCATCCTCGGCACCGCCGACCCCGACCGGCAGCTGGTCGACCGGATCCACCGCCGCTCCGAGGGCAACCCGTTCTTCGTCGAGGAGCTCGCCACCTCCTTCCAGTCCGGCTGCTCGGCCGGGCTCACCGACTCGCTGCGGGACATCCTGCTGGTCCGGGTCGAGGCGCTGGACGAGGAGACCCAGCGGGTGCTGCGGATCGCCGCCGAGGGCGGCTCCTACGTCGAGCACGCGCTGCTGGCCGCGGTGCTGGACGACGAGGAGGAGCTGATCGAGTCGCTGCGCGCGGCCGTCGGCGCCAACATTCTGCGCCCGGACACCGACGGGGACGGCTACCGGTTCCGGCACGCCCTCGTCCGGGAGGCGGTCTCGGACGACCTGCTGCCCGGCGAGCGGCACCGGATCAACCGCCGCTTCGCCACCGCCCTGGAGCAGCAGCCGCACCTGGTCGGCTGCGACGTCCGGCCGGCCCGGCTGGCCAACTACTGGTACCACGCGCACGATCCGGTCCGGGCCCTGCCGAGCGCCCTGGACGCCGCCCGGGCGGCCCGCCGGCGCAACGCCTTCGCCGAGCAGCTGCGGATGCTGGAGCGTGCCCTGGAGCTGTGGGACGAGGTCTCCGAGGACGTCCTGGCGCACACCCTGCGCCCCTACGACTGGGCCGAGACCTACCCGCCCTGCTCCTGCGACGTGGACACCCACGACGGCGACTGCGAGCGGCTGCAACTGGTCGACGTCCTCGCCGAGGCGGTGGTCGCGGCCCGGCGCAGCGGGGACCGCGAGCGTGGGCTGAGCCTCTCCCGGCGGGCGCTGAAGCTGGTCGACGAGAAGCGTGACCCGGCCCGGGCCGCCTGGTTCCGGATGAACCGGGCCCGGATGTTCGGCCACCTCAACCGCTCCAAGGACCAGGACGAGGCGGCCTACGCCCGGCGGCTGGTCGAGCACCTGCCGCCGTCCGCGGTGCAGGCCGAGGTGTTCGCGCTGAGCGCCGGCATCGCCATGCTCAACAACCCGACCGGCGAGAGCGTCGAACTCGCCGAGCGGGCCGCGGCGATCGCCCGCCAGGTCGGCGCGCACGCCGTCGAGCAGCACGCCCGGATGACGCTCGGCACGCTCCGCCACGACCTGGGCAACGACCCCGAGGCCGCCGTCACCGAGCTGACCGAGGCGCTCGCCGCCACCCGTGGGCTCGGCGTCCCCGACCTGATGCTCCGCGGCCTCAACAACCTGGCCAGCCTGCTGCAGTCGCTCGGCCGCGCGGAGGAGGCGGTGGCGCTCGCCCGCGAGGGGCTGGAGACGGCGGACGGCACCGGCCTGCTGCGCAACATCGGCACCCTGCTGCTCGGCAACCTCGCCGAGGCGCTGCTCGACCTGGGCCGGACCGGGGAGGCGGCCGAGCTGCTGGCCGGCGCCGAGCGGACCCAGTACCCGGGCAGCCACGCCGAGTTCCTCGACCGGCTGCGGGGCGAGCTGGCCCTGCTGCGCGGGGACCTCCCGGCGGCGGCCGGCATGCTGGCCCAGGCCCGGGCCTCGGACCGGGTCTGCCAGGTCCAGCACTCGGTGCCGATCTCCCGGCTCGCGGTGCTGATCGCCGCCCGCGGTGGGCGGCCGCTGGAGGCGCGGGCCGAACTGCTCGCGGTGATCGGGGGCCCCGTTCCGGCCGGGAACGAGGCCGCGCTCTACCCGCTGCTGATCGACGGGGCCGCGGCCGAGGCCGACGGCCGGGGCCTGCCGGAGGCCGATCCGGGCCGGCCCGCGGTGCTGGCCAGGATCGCCGAGGTGGCCGCCGGGCTGACTCCCAAGGCGCCGCTGCACCACGGCTGGGCGCGCCTGCTGGAGGCCGAACTGGCCCGGGCCGAGGGCCTGGACACCCCGGCGCAGTGGGCCGTCGCCGTCGAGGCGCTGCGGCCGGCCGGGCTGCCCGGCCCGCTGGCGGCGGCCCTGCTGCGGGCCGGCGAGGCCGGGGTGCTGGCCGGCGACCGCGAGGCCGGGGCGGCCCTGCTCCGCGAGGCCCGGACGCTGGCCCGGGCCCGGTCGGACAGCGCGCTGCTGGCCGAGATCAACGGCCTGGCCGAGCGGGCCGGTCTGGCGCTGACCGCCCGTGCGGCGAGGGCCGCCGCGGTGCCCGCGGTCGGCGACTCCTTCGGGCTCACCCCCCGTGAGCGGGACGTGCTCCGGTTGCTCGCCCGGGGCCGTACCAACCGGCAGATCGCGGAGGAACTGTACATCTCGCCGAAGACCGCGAGCGTGCACGTCTCCAACATCCTCGGCAAGCTCGCGGTGGCCGGCCGGGGCGAGGCCGCCGCACTGGCGCACCGCCTGCGGCTCTTCCCGGACGAGCCGGCGCTGGCCGGCCGCTGACCCGCACGCTCGCCGGTGACCACCGACCGGACCTGCCCGGACCGGCCGGTGGTCGCCGGATCCCGCCGCGTGCTCCCGTGCGCGCCGCGTGAGCCCCCGCCCGCACGCCCCCGCCAACCGGCCCGATCCGGCGGAATCGGGTGCATTTCACCACCCTTTCACCATTACTCTAAGTTGAGTGTGCGTGTCATTGAGTGACCAAAGTGGTGTAGGGTCCCGAGTGGGAACATCGGTGCGGTGCGTCGGCCGGCAGGCCGCCCACCCCCTGGGCCATCGCCCTGACGGGGCGCCTGGTCACCGCGTACGGCCATCAGGTGCGCGGCCGGTGGCCCGTGGCCGGGGCGCCAGGCTCCGGGTCGGAGGGGGAGAGGCCGAGTGAGCTCCACCGATGCGGTGCTGCCCGGAGCCGGACGGTCGGGCGTACCGGACGCCGACCTGTCCGCAGCCGTCCGGCGTGGCCCGGTCCGCCGACTGCTGTACAGCCGATCCCTGCCCGGCACCGTGCTCGGCGCCCTCTGCCTGGCGTACGCACTGGGCGCCTCCCTCGGCTGGGGGTCACGCCAACTCTCCGTCTTCATGGGGGACTTCGGCCTGGCGGCGGCCGCGCTCGCGGCCGCGCTGTCCTGTCTGACGTACGCCTGTACCGTCGGCGGCCCGGCCCGCTCGGCCTGGCTGCTCTTCGGCCTCTCCTCGCTCATGGTCGCGTTCGGCAACGCCACCTGGGGCTGGTACGAGCTGGTCGAACCCGGCAAGCAGCCGCAGGACTCGCTCGCCGAGTTCGCCTTCCTGCTGTTCGCCCCGCTCGCCATCACCGGCGTGCTGGTGCTCTCCCAGCGCCCGCGCAGCGCCGCCGGCTGGCTCTGCCTGCTGCTGGACGGCTGGCTGGTGGCCGGCTCGCTGTTCACCCTGAGCTGGAGCCTGGCACTCGGCCGGATCGCCGCCGGCGCGGACGGCTCCGTGGTGGCGCTGGCGACCAACCTGGCCTACCCGGTGCTGGACATCCTGCTGGTCAGTCTGGTGGTCGGGCTGCGCTTCGGCGGCCGCGACGGCAACCGGGCCGCGGTGCACACCGCGATGATCGCGCTCGCCGTGACGGTGCTCTGCGACGCCCTCTTCACCTCGCCGGAGCTGAAGAGCAACTACCACTCGGGGGAGCTGCTGGACGCCGGCTGGTTCGCCGGCAGCCTGCTGCTGGCCTGGGCCCCGTGGTCGCCGCGCTGGCGCCGTCCGCTGCGCGAGCACCCCTCGGTCGGCGGCCTGCCGCGCCGCCGGGTGGCCACCACCTTCAGCGCGCTCACCCCGTACGCGGCGGCCGCCGTCTGCACCGCCGGGATCCTCTACAACGCCCTCGGCGGGCGGCCCCTGGACCGGGTGGTGGCCGCGGCCGCCTGCACCGTCGGCCTGGCGCTGATCCTGCGCCAGGGCGTGATGCTGCTGGACAACCTCTCGCTGGCGCAGGAGCTCGCCCACAAGGAGGCGCACTTCCGCTCCCTGGTGCAGGGCTCCAGCGACGTCATCATGATCGCCGGCGCCAACGGCGTGCTCTCCTACGTGTCCCCGGCCGCGCTCGGCGTCTACGGGCGGGATCCGGAGGAGCTGGTCGGCGGCAACCTGCTGGACCTCGTGCACCCCGAGGACGTGGACCGGGTGCTCGCGGAGGTCCGCCGCTTCCTGGCCCGGGGCCGGCTCGCCGCGCTCCGCTCGCCCGCCGCCGCCGAGCCGTCCGCGGCCCGGGTGGAGTGCCGGATCAGCTCCGGCGCCGGCGAGTGGCTGCACGTCGAGTCCACCGTCAACCGGTACCGCGACGGCCTGATCCTGAACAGCCGGGACGTCACCGAACGCGTCATACTGCAGGCCCAGTTGCAGCACAACGCCTTCCACGACCCGCTCACCGACCTGCCCAACCGGGCGCTGTTCGCCCAACGGCTGCGCGCCGCCCTCGCCACCCGCGGCCAGCAGGGCGGCGCGGGCGCCGGGATCGCCGTGCTCTTCCTCGACCTGGACGGCTTCAAGGCGGTCAACGACAGCGCCGGCCACCAGGTCGGCGACGAACTGCTGGTGCAGGCCGCCCGCCGGCTGCAGGGCGCGGTGCGCAGCGGCGACACCGTCGCCCGGTTCGGCGGGGACGAGTTCGCGGCGCTGGTCTGCGGCCCGCTCGGCCGGCTGCAGGTCCAGGAACTCGCCGAGCGGCTGCGGATCGCCCTCTCCGAGCCGTACTGGATCGGCGGCGCCGAACTCAGCGTCGCGGCCAGCATCGGCATCTCCTTCGGCACCCCCGAGCGCGGCCCGGCCGCCGATCCCCGGGCCGCCACCGACGAGCTGATGCGCAACGCCGACCTCGCGATGTACCGGGCCAAGTCCGAGGGCAAGGGCCGGGTGGTGCTCTACACCCCGGCGATGCGGGCCGACCTGGAGCGCCGCACCGAGCTGGAGGAGCGGCTGCGGGTGGCCGTCCGCGAGGGCGGCTTCACACTGCTCCACCAGCCGGTGGTGGACCTCGGGACCGGCGCCGTCACCGGCGTCGAGGCCCAGGCCCGCTGGCGCTCCGCGCAGGGCCTGCTGCTCACCCCCGCCGAGTTCCTGCGCTCCGCCGAGCACGGGGACGCGGCCACCCGGTTCTCCCGCTGGCTCATCCACGAGGCGGTGACGGCCGCCGCGCTGCGCCGCGGGCTGCCGGCGAGAACCCGCTCGGCGCCGGCCCCGGTGCCGGTGTCGGTCCGGCTCTCGGCGCAGCGCCTCTGCTCGCCCGGCATGTACGAGGCGGTGGTCGCGGCGCTGCGCGACACCGGGCTGCCGGCCGGCCACCTGGTGGTCGAGGTGGCCCGGATGGGCCCGGACGCGCTGGCCGACGAACTCGGCCGCCGGCTGGCCGCGCTGCGCCGGCTCGGCGTCTCGACCGCGCTGGCCGGCTTCGGGGCGGGCAACGGCTCGCTGGGGGCGCTCGCCCGGCTGCCCTTCGACAGCCTCAAACTGGACCGCACGCTGGTCCAGGACCTCGGTGACTCGCCGCTCGGCCGGACGCTGGCCGGGCACGCGCTGCGGCTCGGCCGGGACCTCGGCCTGGTGACCGCGGCCGAGGGGGTGGACCTGCCGCGCCAGGTGGCCGTCCTCCAGGAGCTTGGCTGCCGGCAGGGCCAGGGGTCGGCCTTCGCCCCGCCGCTGGACGAGACCCGGCTGCGGCGGGCGCTGGTGCGCCGTTCCTACCCGCTGCCGCGCCCGCTCGGCTCGCTCTCGGCGCGGCGCGCGTACCTGGCCGCGGACACCCGGACGGGTGGCCGCGGCGAGCCCGGCGCGGGCCGGTCCGGGCCCCCTCACAGCCCCTCCGACCTGCCCGAACACCGGGCCGCCGCCGGCCCGGGGCACGGTCCGCATGGCGAGACTGTCGTCCCACCTGCTTGACAGTCGACCCCGCACGGGAGGAAGGTCGTTGCCATGCGCACCCGAATTCTCGTACTTGGCGGGCGCGTCGGCTGAGCGGGCGATGCCCCGCTCGTGACAGACCGACGCGCCACCCCTCGCATGCCCTTGGCACGAGGGGTTTTTTGTTGCACTGACGCTGTTCCACTCCGCAAGACCACTGGCCCCGGCCGCCCGATTCCCCCCGATTCCGGAGGGAGAGGAGGGACGATTGGGGCAGAGCCGGCGATCGGCCCGACACGCGGGACCCCACCCTCAGCCACTTGGGGCCCGCAACCACCCGGGCCGGCGAAACCCGAGAAGAGACAGGCAGATGACTGAGCACGCCGCATCCCCCCGCCGCGGGGACACCCCGGCCGCCCACGCTCCCGCTCCCCAGCACGTCGTCGAGACCATGACCGGAGCCCAGTCGCTCATCCGCTCGCTGGAGGCCGTGGGCGCGGACACCGTCTTCGGCATCCCGGGCGGGGCCATCCTTCCCGCGTACGACCCGCTGATGGACTCGACCAAGGTGCGCCACATCCTGGTCCGCCACGAGCAGGGCGCCGGCCACGCCGCCACCGGTTACGCCCAGGCCACCGGCAAGGTCGGGGTCTGCATGGCCACCTCGGGGCCGGGCGCGACCAACCTGGTGACCCCGATCGCCGACGCGTACATGGACTCCGTCCCGATGGTGGCGATCACCGGGCAGGTCGCCTCCAAGGCGATCGGCACCGACGCCTTCCAGGAGGCGGACATCTGCGGCATCACGATGCCGATCACCAAGCACAACTTCCTGGTGACCGACCCCGCCGAGATCCCCCGGGTGATCTCCGAGGCGTTCCACATCGCCGCCACCGGCCGTCCCGGCCCGGTGCTGGTCGACATCGCCAAGGACGCGCTGCAGGCCACCACCACCTTCCGCTGGCCGGCCGAGACCTCGCTGCCCGGCTACCGCCCGGTCACCAAGCCGCACGCCAAGCAGATCCGCGAGGCCGCGAAGATGCTGGTGAGCGCCCGGCGCCCGGTGCTGTACGTCGGCGGCGGGGTGCTCAAGGCGCACGCCACGGCCGAACTGCGGATCCTCGCCGAGCTGACCGGCGCCCCCGTGGTCACCACGCTGATGGCGCTCGGCGCCTTCCCCGACAGCCACCCGCAGCACCTGGGCATGCCCGGCATGCACGGCACCGTCCCGGCCGTCACCGCGCTGCAGAAGTCGGACCTGCTCTTCACCCTGGGCGCCCGCTTCGACGACCGCGTCACCGGCAAGCTGGACAGCTTCGCGCCCTACGCCAAGGTCGTCCACGCCGACATCGACCCGGCCGAGATCGGCAAGAACCGCCCGGCCGACGTGCCGATCGTCGGCGACGCCCGCGAGGTGCTGGCCGACCTGATCGTCGCCGTCCAGGCCGAGTTCGACGCCGGCCACCGCAGCGACTACGCGGACTGGTGGGTCAAGCTCAACGAGTGGAAGAAGACCTACCCGCTGGGCTACGAGCCGGCCCCGGCCGGTCAGCTCTCCCCGCAGCAGGTCATCGAGCGGATCGGCCGGCTGGTCGGCCCGGAGGCGATCTACGCCGCGGGCGTCGGCCAGCACCAGATGTGGAGCTCGCAGTTCATCCAGTTCGAGAAGCCGGCCACCTGGCTGAACTCGGGCGGCGCGGGCACCATGGGCTACGCGGTGCCGGCCGCGATGGGGGCCAAGGCGGGCCGCCCCGAGACGGCGGTCTGGGCGATCGACGGCGACGGCTGCTTCCAGATGACCAATCAGGAACTCGTCACCTGCGCCCTGAACGACATCCCGATCAAGGTCGCGGTCATCAACAACGGTTCGCTGGGCATGGTCCGCCAGTGGCAGACCCTCTTCTACAACCAGCGCTACTCCAACACCGTGCTGCACGCCGGCCCGGACCACGACGGCATCGAGCCGCCGGCCCAGGGCACCCGGATCCCCGACTTCGTGCTGCTCTCCGAGGCGATGGGCTGCGTCGGCCTGCGCTGCGAGCGCCCGGAGGACCTGGACGCGGTGATCAAGCAGGCGATGGAGATCAACGACCGCCCGGTCGTCATCGACTTCATCGTCCACCAGGACGCCATGGTCTGGCCGATGGTCGCGGCCGGTACCAGCAACGACGAGATCCAGTTCGCCAAGGGCGTCCGGCCCGACTTCGGCGACGACCTCGACTGACGCCCGCTCCGGAACGCCAAGGGAACAGAGACCCCATGTCCAAGCACACCCTCTCCGTCCTGGTCGAGAACAAGCCCGGCGTGCTCGCCCGCATCGCCTCGCTGTTCTCCCGTCGGGGCTTCAACATCGACTCCCTCGCCGTCGGCCCGACGGAGCACCCGGACATCTCCCGGATGACGATCGTGGTCAACGTCGAGGACCTCCCGCTGGAACAGGTCACCAAGCAGCTCAACAAGCTCGTGAACGTGATAAAGATCGTCGAACTCGACCAGTCCGCTGCGATCCAGCGGGAACTGGTCCTGGTGAAGGTCCGCGCCGACAACGAGACGCGGTCGCAGATCGTCGAGATCGTCCAGCTCTTCCGCGCCAAGACGGTCGACGTGTCCCCCGACGCGGTGACCATCGAGGCCACCGGTAGTTCGGACAAGCTGGAGGCCATGCTCCGGATGCTGGAGCCGTACGGCGTCAAGGAGCTCGTCCAGTCCGGCCTGGTGGCCATCGGCCGCGGCGCCCGGTCGATCACCGACCGCTCGCTGCGCGCCCTCGACCGCAGCGCGTAGCGCGGTCGTCTCACCCCCTGAAGCACCGCCCCACACCCTGCCGGGTCCACGTACCGTGGGAACGTACCCGGCAAGACCATCACGCAAGGAGATGTGCCCCCGTGGCCGAGCTGTTCTACGAAGACGACGCCGACCTGTCCATCATCCAGGGCCGCAAGGTCGCGGTCATCGGCTACGGCAGCCAGGGCCACGCCCACGCGCTGTCCCTGCGCGACTCGGGTGCCGACGTCCGGGTCGGCCTGAAGGCCGACTCGAAGTCCCGCGCCAAGGCGGAGGAGGCCGGCCTGCGCGTCGTCACCCCGGCCGAGGCCGCCGCCGAGGCCGACGTCATCATGATCCTGGTGCCGGACCCGATCCAGTCCGACGTCTACGAGGAGTCCATCGCGCCGCACCTGAAGGCGGGCGACGCCCTGTTCTTCGGCCACGGCCTGAACATCCGCTTCGGCTTCATCAAGCCGCCGGCCGACGTCGACGTCTGCATGGTCGCCCCGAAGGGCCCGGGCCACCTGGTCCGCCGCCAGTACGAGGAGGGTCGCGGCGTCCCCGCGATCGTCGCCGTCGAGCAGGACGCCTCCGGCAAGGCCCTGGAGCTGGCGCTGTCCTACGCCAAGGGCATCGGCGCCACCAAGGCCGGCGTCATCAAGACGACCTTCACCGAGGAGACCGAGACCGACCTGTTCGGTGAGCAGGCCGTCCTCTGCGGTGGCACCGCCGCCCTGGTGAAGGCCGGGTTCGAGACCCTGGTCGAGGCCGGCTACCAGCCGGAGATCGCCTACTTCGAGTGCCTGCACGAGCTGAAGCTCATCGTCGACCTGATGTACGAGGGCGGCCTGGAGAAGATGCGCTGGTCGGTCTCCGAGACCGCCGAGTGGGGCGACTACGTCACCGGCCCCCGCATCATCACCGACGCCACCAAGGCCGAGATGAAGAAGGTCCTCGCCGAGATCCAGGACGGCACCTTCGCCAACACCTGGATCGCCGAGTACAAGGCCGGTCTGCCCAAGTACAACGAGTACAAGAAGGCCGACGAGGACCACCTGCTGGAGACCACCGGCAAGAAGCTCCGCAAGCTGATGAGCTGGGTCAAGGAAGAGGCCTGAGCCTCAAGGCTCCGCCCCTTCGGGACCTGTCCGATTCCGTAGGGTCCTTGTACAACTAGGCTGCTCCCGTCCGGGTGATTTCGCCGGACGGGAGCAGCCTGGTACCCAGCCCGTCGATACACTTCCGAGTGCGCGTCAGGCCCACAGCGTCGTGCGTCTACCTACGCGGCATGCCACCTTCCCCCCGACTTCCACGCCACCTACGTGCCGGGGAGAACCGGACAGTTAAGGACCACTGTCGTGAGCACTGTGACCAAGACCGCCGTTGTACTGATCGCCGAAGAGCTGTCCCCCGCCACCGTCGACGCCCTCGGGCCGGACTTCGAGATCCGCCACTGCAACGGTGCGGACCGCACCGAGCTGCTGACCGCGATCGCGGACGTGGACGCCATCCTGATCCGCTCCGCCACCAAGGTGGACGCCGAGGCGCTGGCCGCCGCCCGCAAACTCAAGGTGGTCGCCCGCGCCGGCGTCGGCCTCGACAACGTGGACGTCGCCGCGGCCACCAAGGCCGGCGTGATGGTCGTCAACGCGCCGACCTCCAACATCGTCACCGCCGCCGAACTCGCCTGCGGCCTGCTGATCTCGGTCGCCCGCAACATCGCGCCGGCCAACGCCGCCCTGAAGCAGGGCGAGTGGAAGCGCAACAAGTACACCGGCGTCGAGCTGAGCGAGAAGGTCCTCGGCGTCGTCGGCCTCGGCCGGATCGGCGTGCTGGTCGCGCAGCGGATGTCCGCGTTCGGCATGCAGATCGTCGCGTACGACCCCTACATCCAGGCCGCCCGCGCCGCGCAGATGGGCGTCAAGCTGGTCTCGCTGGAAGAGCTGCTGGAGATCTCGGACTTCATCACCGTCCACCTCCCGAAGACGCCGGAGACCATCGGTCTGATCGGCGACGAGGCGCTGCACAAGGTCAAGCCCAGCGTGCGCATCGTCAACGCCGCCCGCGGCGGCATCGTGGACGAGGCCGCGCTGGCGAGCGCCCTGCGCGACGGCCGGGTGGCCGGCGCCGGCCTGGACGTCTACGCCAAGGAGCCGTGCACCGACTCCCCGCTGTTCGGCTTCGACAACGTGGTGGCCACCCCGCACCTGGGCGCCTCCACCGACGAGGCCCAGGAGAAGGCCGGCATCGCGGTCGCCAAGTCCGTCCGCCTGGCGCTGGCCGGCGAGCTCGTCCCGGACGCCGTCAACGTCCAGGGCGGCGTGATCGCCGAGGACGTCCGCCCGGGCCTGCCGCTGGCCGAGCGGCTCGGCCGGATCTTCACCGCGCTGGCCGGCGAGGTGGCCGTCCGCCTGGACGTCGAGGTCCGCGGCGAGATCACCCAGCACGATGTGAAGGTGCTCGAACTGTCCGCCCTCAAGGGTGTGTTCGAGGACGTCGTGGCGGAGACGGTGTCCTACGTCAACGCCCCGCTGTTCGCCCAGGAGCGCGGTGTCGAGGTGCGCCTGACCACCTCCAGCGAGAGCCCCGAGCACCGCAACGTGATCACCGTCCGCGGCACCCTGGCGGACGGCGGCGAGATCGCCATCTCCGGCACCCTGGCCGGTCCGAAGCAGACCCAGAAGATCGTCGGCGTGGACGCCTTCGACGTGGACGTGGCGCTCACCGACCACATGGCGTTCTTCAAGTACGAGGACCGCCCGGGCGTGGTCGGCGTGCTCGGCCGCCACCTCGGCGACGCCGGCATCAACATCGCCGGCATGCAGGTGGCCCGCGACGGCAGCGGCGCGCTCGCCTCGATCACCGTGGACTCCCAGATCCCGCAGGAGGTGCTGTCGGCGATCGCGGCCGAGATCGGCGCCCGCTTCGCCCGCTCGGTCGACCTGGGCGCCTGAGCCCCGGCAGAGCCGTTCCGACAGGGCCCGGACCACCGCGCGGCGGTGGTCCGGGCCCTGTCGCGTCCGGGGCCGGACCGGCGCTCCGGGTGAGTCCCGTCTCAGATACTAGGAAATCCAAGTATTCGTGCAGACAGGCCAGGGCCCGGGTCGTACCGTGGAAGAGCCATACGGTGCGCCGCCCCTGTAGCCAGGGTGTGCGGCCCGTGTGCGCCCGTACGCCGTGGGCAGGCGATCCCCGCCCGGCGTGCTCCCGCTCCGCCGTGAGCCCCCTGGCGACGCGCTTCGCCGGCACCCCCCTCTCCCCACCCTCTGCGCCACTGCCCGGCGCATTCGATCCAAGGAGCCCGGTATGCCTCCCACCGCAGACCGCCACGCCACCCCCGCCCCCGCCACCACCGCCCGTGCGCCGCGCCGCCGCCGCGCGACCGAGCGGCCCCCGTTCGCCGCCGCCGCGCTGCAGCGCGCGCTGGACCGCCGTGACAACGGTGGCGTGACCGGTCACCTCTGAGCGGGCCGCCTCCCGGCGTCCCGGGTCCAGGGCCGCTCGCCGCTGCGCCGGGCGGGCCTCACCCTCCGGAACCGGCGTTCATCTGCCGAATAGCCCGCACGGCCTGACGGTGAGTCACTCCCGAGAGTGCACGTGGCACCCGTTGGAGGGATGTTGCTCGCGCTGTCCGGCGCGATCATCCTAATTTGGGGCCCCGGAAGGGTGATCGGCGTCCGCGCGGGCGGGCGTCAGCGGCACGGCGTGCGGATCAGTTCCCCTTGCCGGGGGAGAGGGCCCAGTGCGTCAGCCACCCGTCCGTCGTCCGATCGCCCGGATCGGCCTCACCCTGGCCCTGCTGGCGGGGCCGTTCCTGCTCACCGCCGCCCCGGCGGCCGGCAGTCCACCGACGGCCGCGCCCCCCGGCGGCGGCCGCCCGGCCTCCGTCCTGCTGGAGCTCGGCACCGAGGCCGCAGGTCCGGCCTGGCGGCAGGCGGCCACCGAGGCCCGGCGGGCCCGGCGCTCCCCGGAGGCCGTCCGCCAGGAGGCCGCGCGGGCCGGAGCCGAGCAGGTGACCCGGGCGTCCGAAGCGCTCGACCGGCTGGCCCGGGCCGTCCGCGGTACGGCTCCCACCGTCCGCGAGCTGTACCGCACCCGAACCCTGCTCACCGGACTCGCCGTCACCGTGCCGGCCTCCCGGCTGCCCGCCCTGCGCGCGCTGCCGGGCGTCCGGGCCGTCCACCCCATCGTGCGCAAGCAGCGGGACAACGCGCACTCCGTGCCGCTGACCGGTGCGCCGTGGGTCTGGGACGCCGGATCCGGTGACGCCGGGGCCGGCAACACCGGTCAGGGGGTGCGGATCGGCATCATCGACAGCGGCATCGACTACACCCACGCGGACTTCGGCGGCCCCGGCACCGAGGACGCGTTCAAGGCCGTGGACGGCGCCAAGCCCGCACCCGCCGGCCTCTTCCCGAACGCCAAGGTGATCGGCGGCCGCGACCTGGTCGGCGACGACTACAACCCGGACCCGGCCTCCCCGCACCACCAGCCCGACCCGCACCCGGACGACAACCCGATCGACTGCGCGCTCAACGGCCACGGCACGCACGTCGCCGGTACCGCCGCCGGCCTCGGCGTCACCACCGACGGCCGCCCCTACCCCGGCCCCTACCGGCCCGGCCTCGACCCGGCCGGCTTCGCGGTCGGCCCGGGCGCCGCGCCCGGCGCGCAGCTGTACGCGATCCGGGTGTTCGGCTGTGACGGCGCCACCGACCAGCTCGCCCAGGCCCTCGACGTGGCCGCCGACCCGAACGGCGACGGCGACCTCGGCGACCGGCTCGACGTCGTCAACCTCTCCCTCGGCAGCCGCTTCGGCGCCACCGACGACGCCGACGCGATCGCCGTCGACCACCTCTCCGAACTCGGCACCGTGGTGGTCGCGGCGGCCGGGAACGAGGGGGACGTCTACGGCATCGGCGGCAGCCCCGGCACCGCCGCCCGGGCCGTCGCCGTCGCCGCCTCGGTCGACCCGCACAGCGACGCCGACGGCCTGACGGTACTGGCCCCCGAGCCGCTCGCCGGGGTCGTCCCGGGCCACTGGAGCGCCCGCTACCAGGGCTGGTCGAGCGCCGACGTCAGCGGCGAACTCGCCCTGCCCGTCGACCAGTCCGACGGCTGCACGGCGTTCGGCGAGGCCGACCGGCAGCGGCTCGCCGGGCGGATCGCCGTCCTCGCCTGGAGCACCCGGGCGTCCGAGCGGGCCTGCGGCTCCGGGCCGCGCGCGGACCACGCCGCCGACGCGGGCGCGATCGGCGCCCTGCTCGCCGCCGACGACGACCACCTCGCCGAGGTCTCCGGCAACGACCGGATCCCGCTCGCGCTGCTCGCCCGGGCCGACGGCGAACGGCTGCGCCAGGGTGCGGCGAGCGGCCCGGTCACCGTCCGGCTGGCCGCCCCCGGCAACCCGCTGCACGGTGTCGTCTCCCAGGACCAGCCGCAACGCGCCGACACCCTCACCGACTTCACCTCGCGCGGGATCGGCGTCCCCGGCGTGGTCAAGCCCGACCTCGCCGCCCCCGGCGAGACCATCTGGTCCGCCAAGGCCGGCAGCGGCGTCGGCGGCCAGCGCGAGGACGGCACCTCGATGGCCACCCCGCACGTCGCCGGGCTGGCCGCGCTGGTCCGCGCGGCCCACCCGGAGTGGACGGTCGAGCAGCTCAAGGCCGCGCTGATGAACACCGCCGGGGACACCTGGCCCGGCGACGGGCACACCGGCCCGGTCTACGGCCCCGAGCGCACCGGCGCCGGCCGGGCCCAGGTGGACCGCGCCGTCCGCACCCCGGTGGTCGCCTACGCGGCGGGCGAGGGCGCGGCGCCGGGCAGCGTCGGCGTCTCCTTCGGCCCGGTGGCCGTCGGCGGCCCGCTCGGGCTCGTCCGCGAGGTCGAGGTCCGCAACCTGTCCGGCACGGCGGCGCTGTACCGCACCGGCTACGCGGCCGCCACCGAACTGCCCGGCGCCCGCTTCGAGATCGCGCCCGACCGGGTCGAGGTGCCGGCCGGCGGCACCGCCCGGGTCAGGGTCACGCTGACCGTCCCGGGACAGCTCGGCCGCGCGCCCGACCCGACCATCGACACCAGCCAGGGCGGCCGGGCCCGCAGCTACCGGGGCGAGCTCTCCGGGCGGCTGCTGCTCACGCCCGTCTCGGACGGCGCGCTGCCCGAGCTGCGGGTCCCGCTGCTCGCCGCTCCCCGCCCGGCCTCGGACCTGAGCGCGGCGGCCCCGGCGCGCGGCACCAGGACCGGCGCCCTGGTCGTGCTCGGCGGCACCCGGGCGCCGGCCGAGCAGCCCGGACTGCTCAGCGCCTTCGCGCTGGGCGGCGAGGGCGCCCGCTGGCCCGACTGCCCGCCCGACAGCGGCGCCGCGGTCGGACCGGGGGCCGGCATCGTGCCGGAGGAGAGCACCGAACCGCAGGCCCCGCAGGACGTCTGCGTCGAGCGCCCCGGCGACCGGGCGGCCAACCTGCGCGCGGTCGGCGCGGCCTCCGACGCGCCCGCCGTCGGCGACGAGCAGGGCATGCTCTACCTCGCCGCGCAGTTCTGGGCGCCCGCCGCCACCCCGGTCGGCGTCTTCGCCGTCCGGGCCTCGCTGGACACCGACGGGGACGGCGCCACCGACGTCTTCGTCAAGGCGGACCGGCAGCCCGGCAGCGACGTCCTGATCGCCCGGTCGGTGGACGCCCGCAGCGGTGCCGAGCTGGACGTCCAGCCGCTGAACGCCCGCTGGGGGGACACCGACACCGCGCTGCTGGACAGCGACGTCCTGGTGCTGCCGGTGCGCCTCGCCGCCCTGCCGGGGGTGCGCGCCGGGCACAGCACCGTCCGCTACGGGCTCTGGACCGGTGTCGCCACTTCGGGGAAGCCCGACCCGGCCGAGGCGTTCTCCGCCGTCGGCCTGCGCGGCACCAGGCCCACCCTCGCGGTCGACGTGCTGCACCCGGCCGTGGACGTCCGCACCGGTCCCGGCGGCCCCGCCGCGGTGGCCGCCGCCCTCCCGCCGGGCACCGTCCTCGACGTCCGGCGCGCCGACGGTGACACCTCCCGGCTGCTCCTGCTCCACCACTTCAACCGGGACGGCCACCGGGGACAGGTCCTCGCCCTCCCCTGACCGCTCCGTCCCGACCCGCCCCGCCGGAGGCCGTCACCGCACGCGGTGACGGCCTCCGGCATCGCTACCCGTCGGCGCGCCCCCGGTGGGCGGCCCGGCGGATCCGGCGCGGTGTGCGGGTGGGCCGGTGGCGGAGCCGGCCGAAGACCCCGGTCAGGGTGGTGACGGCGGCCGCGGCCAGCGCGAGGAGCAACCCCTCGGTCAGACCGGGCGGGCGGAACGAGCAGCTGATCCGGTCCGCGCCGGCGCCGAGCGGGACACCGATCATGCCGAGGACGGAGGTGGGCGCGGTGGGCCGGCCGCCGCCGGTCGCGCAGGTCCAGCCCGCGGTGGCCGGGACGGAGAGCAGCGCCGTCCCGGTGCTGCCGGGCGGGAGGGCGGCGGCCAGGGTGTGCCCGCCGGCCGTGACCGAGCGGGCGCCGGTCGCGGTGAGCCGCGCGACGGCCGCGTCCAGCGCGCCGGGCCGCAGACAGCCGACCGGCCGGGCCGGGACCTGGGTGACGGCGTCCGCGCGCAGCACCACCCGCACCACGCCGTCGGCGGGCACCGTCCCCAGCTCGTGGATCGGCACGGCGGTGGTCGGCTGCTCGCCGTCGCTGCGGTAGGTCGTGGCGAGGCCGCTCACCGTGCCGTCGAACCAGACCCCGTGGAAGTACGCGGTGGCGCCCGGGGTGCAGGCCGCGGTGAACGCGGTGCCGTCCGAACCGGCGGGGGTGGCGGGGACGGACCAGCCGCTGCTGCCGTGCTCCGCCGGCTCCGGACCGCCGGCCGGGACCAGCCCGGGGACGTCGTAGACCGGGCCGCCGAGCAGCGACTCCTGGCGCGACCAGACCGAGGAGGTGTCCGGGGCGGAGCCCGCCGGGAGGACGGTGACCAGCGGGGGAGCGGCGGACCGGGCGACCGTGAAGCCGTTCGGCGGCGGCCCGTCGGCGAGCTGGGTCCGGACGGCGAACAGCGCCCGTCCGACCGGGTCCGTGACGCTCCGGGTGAGCCGCCCGCCGGCCGACCAGCCGGCGCCCAGGTCGTGCAGCAGCAGCGCGGTGACGGTGGGCAGGGACCCGCTGGAGTAGCCGCCGCCCTGGCCGTCGAGCAGCAGCGGGTCGTTCGGGGTGAAGGCGTGCGGTCCCGGGTCGCTCCGGGCCCGCGGCCAGTCGGCGGCCTGCCGCAGCGCCGCGTGCGCGGCCCGGACGGCGGCGCCCGAGGGCGTCCCGGCGGCCGGCGTGCCCAGCGCGGCGTAGGCCGACCAGACCGCTCCGCCGAGCACCGCTGCGCCCAGGACGGCGGTCGCGGCGGCGCCCGCCCGGCGGTCGGTGTGCCGGTGCTCCAGGGTCCACAGCGCGGCGAGCAGCACCGCGCCGCCCAGCGCGAGGAGGGCCCAGGTCGACCCGTGCACCGAGCGGTGCGCCGCCGCGAGCCCGGCCACCAGGGCGGTCACGGCGGCGCCGCCGAGCAGCGTCGGGGTGTCGGGCCGGTGCACCAGCGAGACCCAGCCGGCCAGCACCAGCAGCCCGCTGAGCACGAAGGCCGCCCGGTAGGGGCCGCCGGCCGGGATGGCCAGGCCGTGCCAGACCAGCACGGTCGGCGTCCAGACGAAGCTCAGCACCACCATGGCCAGCAGGGCGCACCAGACGATCCGCTCCCGGGGCCGCACCCGCCGGTTGAACGGCAGCCCGGCCACCAGCAGCAGGCCGAGCAGGCCGATCGAGACGTCCGGCAGCGGCCGCCCGCTCTGGGTGCCGGGCAGCAACTGGGCGAGGTGCCCGCCGAGCCCGGAGGGGCCGAGCGGCTGGACGGGGGACCCGGGCTGCGCCTCCTGCGCGGCCCGGACGCCGACGAACAGCACCGGCGCGGCGAGCAGCACCCCGAGGCCGGCCGTGGTGACCGCCCGACCGGTCACCCGGACCACGGCCTTGAACGGCCGCCGGACGGCCGCCAGCCGCACCGCGAGCACCAGGCCGGCCGTGATGGTGGCCATCGCGGCGGTGTAGAGGTTGCCCGCCCAGGCGAGGGCGACGCAGAGGGTGCCGGCCACCCAGCGGCGCTCGTGCAGGCACCAGTCGCCGGCCAGGACGAGCAGCGGCAGCGAGACCAGGCCCCAGAGCCACATCGGGGCCGTCCCGCCCACGGTCGGCACCCAGGCGCAGAGCCCGTAGCCGAGGGCGGCGACCGCCCGCAGCCAGTGCGGGCCGGCGTGCAGGCGGCCCAGCACGTGGGTCATCAGGCCGGTGCCCAGGCCGATGCTGCCCAGCGCCACCAGGAAGACCGCGAGCTGGGCCTGGTCGCGCGGCAGCAGCGCGGCCGGCCAGGAGAACGGGTTCATCAGGTAGGCGAAGAAGTCGGCCAGGAACGGCGCGCCGTACCCGCTGTTCCAGGTGAACAGCAGGTCTCCGGTGGTCTCGCCGTGGACGAGGTCCCACAGCTGGGCGTGGAACGGCACCGCCGTCTCCGCGGCCCCGGGCGGCCAGGCCCCGCGCAGGGCGGCGGCGAGCGCGTAGCCGGCCATGCCCAGGCCCGCCGCGACCCCGCAGGCCAACGCCTCCCGCCGTCGCTCGGCCATGGTGATTCGCCCCGTTCCACGAGGAATGCCGGACCAGTTCGTCGCGAGCATAGACGCGCCCCGGGCGCGGGTTCCGCCTCCCGCGCTCCCCCGTGGGAGTGACGTCCGGCGGGATCCCGCCGAGTTGCCCGAGAGCGTCCGTCAGGATGCCCGTACGGGAGGAATCATGAGCATCGAGCCGTACCCCGACTGGCTCCGCCCCCCGGTCGGCGGGTACACCGCCGAGGACCTCCACCGGCTGCCGGATCTCCCGCCGCACACCGAGTTGCTCGACGGGAGCCTGATCTTCGTGACTCCGCAGACGCTGTTCCGCATGGCGACCCTCAAGCGGTCGGAGCGCGCGCTCGACGACTGCGTGCCGGATCGAGTGTCCGGATAGTGGACGTGAAGTGTCAGCCCCTGGGACGGCGGAGTAGGGTCCGAGCATGTCTCGCACCATTCGTCTCGCAGTAGTTCCCGGTGACGGCATCGGCCAGGAAGTGGTGGCCGAAGGCCTCAAGGTCCTTGGCGCGGCGCTGCCCGCCGACGTGAAGCTGGAGACCACCGAGTACGACCTCGGCGCCCGGCGCTACCACCGCACCGGCGAGACGCTGCCGGACAGCGTGCTGGCGGAGCTGAAGACCCACGACGCGATCCTGCTCGGCGCCATCGGCGACCCGAGCGTCCCGTCCGGCGTGCTGGAGCGCGGGCTGCTGCTGAAGCTGCGGTTCGCCTTCGACCACCACATCAACCTGCGGCCGGGCCGGCTCTTCCCGGGCGTGGCGTCGCCGCTGGCCGGTGACCCCGCGATCGACTTCGTGGTCGTCCGCGAGGGCACCGAGGGCCCGTACGTCGGCAACGGCGGCTCGCTGCGCACCGGCACCGAGCACGAGGTGGCCACCGAGGTCAGCCTGAACACCGCCTACGGCATCGAGCGGGTCGTCCGCGACGCCTACCGCCGGGCCCAGGCGCGGCCGCGCAAGAAGCTGACCCTCGTCCACAAGAACAACGTGCTGGTGCACGCCGGTCACCTGTGGACGCGGATCTTCGAGCAGGTCGGCCGGGAGTTCCCCGAGGTCACCACCGACTACCTGCACGTCGACGCGGCGACCATCTTCTTCGTCACCCAGCCGGAGCGGTTCGACGTGATCGTCACCGACAACCTGTTCGGCGACATCCTGACCGACCTGGCCGCGGCCGTCACCGGCGGGATCGGCCTGGCCGCCAGCGGCAACATCAACCCGAGCGGCGACTTCCCGTCGATGTTCGAGCCCGTGCACGGCTCCGCCCCGGACATCGCGGGCCAGGGCAAGGCCGACCCGACCGCCACCGTGCTCTCGGTCGCCATGCTGCTGGAGCACCTCGGCTTCGCCGCCGAGGCCGCCGCGGTCGAGGCCGCGGTCGCCGCGGACCTGACCGAGCGCACCGGCACCCGCAGCACCTCCCAGGTCGGCGACGCGCTCGCCGCCCGAGTATCCGGCTGACAGGCCGGATCCGACACGCGGGATCAGGCCGGGAGGCCGGATCCGACAAGCGGTGTTCCGGCCGAAGGGGCCGGGGCGCACAAGCGCACAACCGCGGCCGCCGACTCCTCCTGGGGTCGACAGCTGTTCGGCACGGCCCTCTGGATGCGAGTATCGACAGTGGGCCGTGCCGTCGTGCGTTCGTTCGCCGAAACGTTCACCCGACGGAGGCGGCCCGGACCAACCCCACGGTGAAGGACACACAGCCATGAGCACGCCCACCCAGGCGCCCATCACGTTCGACCTCAAGCCCTCCGCGCACCCGCTGTCCGACGCGGAGCGCGAGGCCCGGCTGGCCAACCCCGGCTTCGGGAGGATCTTCACCGACCACATGGTCACCATCCGGTGGACCGAGGGCCTGGGCTGGCACGACGCCCAGCTGGCGCCGTACGCGCCGCTGGAGATCGACCCGGCGAACATGACGCTGCACTACGGTCAGTCGATCTTCGAGGGCCTGAAGGCCTACCGCCAGGCCGACGGCTCGATCGCGACCTTCCGCCCGGAGGCCAACGCCGCCCGCTTCCAGGCCTCCGCCCGCCGGCTGGCCATGCCGGAGCTGCCGATCGAGACCTTCGTCGAGGCCGTCGAGCACCTGGTCCAGCAGGAGCAGAACTGGGTGCCGAACGAGCAGGAGCAGAGCCTCTACCTGCGGCCCTTCATGTTCGCCACCGAGGTGGGCCTGGGTGTGCGCCCGGCCAACTCCTACCTCTTCATGATCATCGCCTCGCCGGCCGGCGCCTACTTCTCCGGTGGCGTCAAGCCGGTCTCGGTCTGGCTCTCCGAGGACTACGTCCGCGCCGCGCCGGGCGGCACCGGTGCCGCCAAGTGCGCCGGCAACTACGCCGCCTCGCTGGTCGCCCAGGCCGAGGCCGCCGCCAAGGGCTGCGACCAGGTGGTCTGGCTCGACGCCGCCGAGCACCGGTGGATCGAGGAGATGGGCGGGATGAACCTGTACTTCGTCTTCGGCGAGGGCAAGGACGCGACGATCGTCACCCCCGAGCTCTCCGGCGCGCTGCTCCCCGGCATCACCCGCGACTCGCTGCTCCAGCTCGCCGCCGACCTCGGCTACGCCGTCGAGGAGCGGAAGATCTCCACCGAGGAGTGGAAGCGGGGCAACGCCGACGGCACCCTCACCGAGGTCTTCGCGTGCGGCACCGCCGCCGTCATCACCCCGGTCGGCTCGGTCAAGTCCCGCGGCGGGGACTGGACCGTCGGCGCCGGCGAGCCCGGCCCGACCACCATGGAGCTGCGCCGGGCGCTGCTGGCCATCCAGGGCGGCCAGCGCCCCGACACCCACGGCTGGCTGCACAAGATCGTCTGATCCGGAGCCGCCCCGGCCCGTGCCGTTTCGGATCGCGAGACGGCCGGGCCGGACTCCGGAGGGTGTGCCACACTGCGAGCGTGTCCTCGCTTTCGCTGATCATTAGCAGCAGGCGCGCCGGTCCGCAGTGACCGCTCCGCAGTACCCGATGCGGAGCGACCACCAGCGTCCAGACCCGCGCGCAGACCTCTCGCACCCGCGAGGGGTCTTTTGCTTTTCGGGCCCAGCCCGAACGGCACACCCCCGGACCGGCCGGAGCCCCCACAAGGGGCCGAGCGACACCGGGCGCGCGCGGGATGCTGGACAGTGGAGCCGGATCAGAACCGGCAGAGCAGTACCAACCTCCCGGAACGGAGACCCAGGGCCATGACCCAGGCCAGCAACCGCACCGACGACAGCTTCCACGTCTTCGACACCACCCTGCGCGACGGCGCGCAGCGCGAGGGCATCAACCTCACGGTGGCCGACAAGCTGACCATTGCCCGGTATCTGGACGAGTTCGGGGTCGGGTTCATCGAGGGCGGCTGGCCCGGCGCCAACCCGCGGGACACCGAGTTCTTCGCCCGGGCCGCCGCCGAACTGGACCTCCGGCACGCCCAGCTGGTCGCCTTCGGCGCCACCCGGCGGGCCGGCGGCAAGGCGGCCGAGGACCCGCAGCTGGCCGCCCTGGTGACCTCCGGCGCCCCGGTGATCACCCTGGTCGCCAAGGCCCACGACCGGCACGTCGAACTGGCGCTGCGCACCACGCTGGACGAGAACCTGGAGATGATCCGGGACAGCGTGGCCTACCTGCGCTCCCAGGACCGCCGGGTGTTCATCGACTGCGAGCACTTCTTCGACGGCTACAAGGCCAACCGCGCCTACGCCCTGGCGGTGGTCCGCGCCGCGCACGAGGCCGGTGCCGACGTGGTGGTGCTCTGCGACACCAACGGCGGGATGCTGCCGGCCGGCGTCCGCGACATCGTCGCCGACGTCCTCGCCGACTCCGCGACCTACAAGCCCGGTGCCCGGATCGGCATCCACGCCCAGGACGACACCGGCTGCGCCGTCGCCAACACGCTGGCCGCGGTGGACTCGGGTGCCACCCACGTCCAGTGCACCGCCAACGGCTACGGCGAGCGGGTCGGCAACGCCAACCTGTTCCCGGTGGTCGGCGCGCTGGAGATCAAGTACGACCGCCGGGTGCTGCCGCCCGGCAGCCTGGCCGAGATGACCCGGATCTCGCACGCGGTCGCCGAGGTGGTCAACCTGACGCCCTCCACCCACCAGCCGTACGTCGGCCACTCCGCCTTCGCGCACAAGGCCGGTCTGCACGCCTCCGCGATCAAGGTCGACCCGGACCTCTACCAGCACATCGACCCGGCGACGGTCGGCAACACCATGCGGATGCTGGTCTCCGACATGGCCGGCCGCGCCTCGGTCGAGCTCAAGGGCAAGGAGCTCGGCTACGACCTGTCCAGCGACCGGGACCTGGCCGGCCGGGTGGTCGTCAGGGTCAAGGAGCAGGAGAACCTCGGCTACACCTACGAGTCCGCCGACGCCTCCTTCGAGCTGCTGCTCCGTGACGAGGTGCGCGGCAGCCGCGAGCGCTTCTACACCCTGGAGTCCTGGCGGACCATCAGCGAGCAGGGCCCGCAGGGCTTCGCGGGCAACGAGGCGACGGTCAAGGTCTGGGCCAAGGGCGAGCGCCGGATCGCCACCGGCGAGGGCAACGGCCCGGTCGACGCGCTGGACAAGGCGCTGCGCACCGCGCTGGAGCGGATCTACCCGCAGCTGGCCAAGCTGGAGCTGGTCGACTACAAGGTCCGCATCCTGGAGGGCCAGCACGGCACCGGTTCCAAGACCCGGGTACTGATCGAGTCCACCGACGGCACCACCAGCTGGTCCACCGTCGGGGTGGCCGACAACGTGATCGCCGCGTCCTGGCTGGCCCTGGACGACGCCTACACCTACGGCCTGCTGCGGGCCGGCCTGGAGCCGTCCGCCGGGTGAGCCCCCGGGCGGTGCGGCCCACGGACCCCCTGGTCCGGTGGCCGCACCGCCCCGGGGGCCGCCCCGCTCAGCGCAGGCGGGCGAGGAGGGCGTGTTCGACGAGGGTGATGAGGGCGCTCTTGGCGCTGTCGCGTCGTCGGGCGTCGAGGGTGATGAC
>NZ_JBVHHE010000037.1:0-54808 GCF_055561235.1 Kitasatospora sp. NPDC022856
AGCGGCTTCTCGGTCCGCGAGGTCATCGAGTCGGTCAAGCGCGTCACCGGCCGCGAGATCCCGGTGGTCACCGCCGAGCGCCGGGCCGGCGACCCGGCCGTCCTGGTGGCCTCCGCCGAGCGCGCCCACCAGAGGCTCGGCTGGACCCCCAAGCGCCCCAACCTCGACGACATCGTCGCCGACGCCTGGAAGTTCACCCTGGAGAAGAACGGCCTCTAGGCCTCGGCCCGCGGTCGTCGGCCCGCGGTCGTCGGCCCGTGCCGTGAACGAAGCGCCGCTCCCCGCCCCGGGGGCGGCGCTTCGCCGTTCCCGCCGCTCGCCGGTGCGCCCGTCGCGAGCAGTGTGCCGGTCTGTCGGTGGTCAGTGCGCCGGGCGCGCGGCATAGGCGCGCAGGAAGGCCCGCACGCCGGTGGTGACGAGCTCCTCGGTCTCCGCCGGGGCGAGCGGGAACGCCCCCCAGTAGGAACGCTGGGTGATCTCGCTGCCGACGAGCAGGACGAAGTGCTGCGCGGCGCGCTCCGGATCGGGGGCGTCCAGCAGTCCGCGGTCGGCCAACCCGCCGAACCGCCAGCCGAGTTCGACCACGGCCCGAAGCGGCCCGGCGGCCTGCCAGGCCTCCAGCAGGTCCTTCGGGAGGTGTGCCGCCTCGGCGTTGATCTGCCGGACCAGCGCGAAGTGGTCGGAGAAGGCCGTCAGCGATCCCACCCAGGCCAGGCCCAGCGCGACGAGGTCCGACTCCAGGTCGGTGACCTTGGCCAGGTGGCGGTCGATGACCTCCAGCTGGGCGTTCCCGACCTGTCCGGTGCTCTCCTGGACGACGGTCCGGAAGAGCAGCTCCTTGCCGGCGAAGTGGTTGTAGATGGTGCGGGTGGACACCCCCGCCTCGGCCGCGATGGCGTCGATGCCGGCGCGGGAGTAGCCGTCCCGGCCGAAGACCGTCCGGGCGGCCCGGGTGATGGCCTGTCGCTTCTCGGACAGTCCTCGGCGGGGCGCGGTAGGGGTGTCGTTCTCACCGGTCATCGAGGGGCTCCCGAGAGGTTTGCCATAAGCGTTGTACCTAGTGCCACGAACGTTGTACTTTACCTGACGGGCCGTCCGATCGGGCGGTGACCGTAGAGACCAACTCCCGGAGACCGTCATGTCCGAGACCCCGTACCGCGTCGCCGTCATCGTCGGCAGCAACCGCCCGGGCCGCGTCGCGCCCACCGTCGCCGAGTGGTTCGTGCGCACCGCCGGGCAGCGGGCCGATCTCGATCTCGATGTCATCGACCTGGCCGACCATCCGCTGCCGCACCTGGGCGAGGAGCCCACGGCCGAGCAGGCCGAGTGCCTCGCCGCGCTCTCGCCCCGGCTGGCCGCCGCCGACGCGTTCGTGGTGGTCACGCCCGAGTACAACCACAGCTTCCCCGCCGTGCTGAAGAACGCCATCGACTGGCACCGCGCCGAGTGGCAGGCCAAGCCGGTCGGCTTCGTCTCGTACGGCGGCCTCGGTGGCGGGCTGCGCGCGGTCGAGCAGCTCCGGCTGATCTTCGCCGAGCTGCACACCGTCACCGTCCGGGACTCCGTCAGCTTCCACAGCGTCTGGGGCGCCTTCGGGGAGGACGGCGAGCCCGTCGACCCGACCGTCCCGACCGGCGCCGCCAAGGGCATGCTCGACCAGCTCACCTGGTGGGCCCACGCGCTGCGGGACGCCCGCGCCGTCCGCCCCTACGGCGCCTGACCGGCCGCCGGTCGCCGGGACACCCGGGCCGCCCCCTCCGCGGCGTCGCCCGGGCCGCCACCACTCCGGTCACCGCCGCCCGCCGGGAGGCACCGCCGTCGCCGAATCACGCCAAGTCCGCACCTCCTGGCGAAACTTCACCAAACCCCCACCGGGCCGCCCCCCACCCCGTACGCTGATTCCGGTACCGGTGGGGGTCGGTGCTTTGGTCCTCCCGGGAGCCGGGGGGTGGGCGGCGGAGCAGGACCCGGGCCACGGCGGTGGTCCGCGCCGGCGCCCCGGGCGCAGCTCGGCCGAACAGGGGGGAGTGACGATGGGGCGGATCCGCGTCCTGGTGGTCGACGACCACCGGATCTTCGCCGAGGCGCTGGCTGCGGCGCTCGCCGCCGAGCCCGACGTGGAGGTCGGCGCGGCCGGCAGCGCGGCCGCCGCCGAGCGTGCCCTGGAGCGTGCCGCCACCGAGGGCCGGGCCTTCGACGTCGTCCTGATCGATGCCGACCTCGGTGCCGACGCCGACGGAGCGCGCACACCGCGCCAGCCCGGTGCCGACCCGCCAGAGGCCCTGCGACGGCGCCCGCCGGTGACGCTGCCCGCGCCCCGCCGCCCGGCCGCCGCACCCGGGCCGCCCGCCGGCCCCGGTGTCCCGGCCCGCGGCGCCCCTGCCGCGGCCTGCTCGACCGCCCCGTACCCGCCCGGGCCGTATTCGCCCGACCGGTACCACGCCGCCCCGGCGCCCGACGGGATCACCCTGCTCGCCCGGGTCCGCCGCCACCATCCCGCGCTGCGGGCGATCGTCCTGGCCGCCGCCGACGACCCGCTGCGCGCCGCCCGCGCCCTGCACGCCGGCGCCACCGGGTGGGTGGCCAAGGAGAGTTCGCTGGCCCGCCTGCTGGCCGTGGTCCGGGGCGTGCTGCGCGACGAGACGCACCTGCCGCCCGCCCTGCTGACCGGTGTCATCCGGGAGCTCACCACCGCCCGGCGGGACCGCACCGAGAGCGAGCGCCTGGTCGACACGCTCACCCCCCGGGAGAAGCAGATCCTGCGCTGCATGGTGGCCGGCCTGGGCCGGCAGGCCGTCGCCGAACGGCTCTACCTCTCCCCGCACACCGTGCGCACCCACATGCAGAACGTCCTCGGCAAGCTCGGGGTGCACTCCACCCTGGCCGCCGTCGCGGTCGCCCGGCGGGCGGGCGTCAGCCCCTCCGAGCCGGCCGCGCCCACTGCCCCGCCGTCCGTCGCCTCGACCACAGCTCCCGGCGCCGGCTGATCCGCCCGTCACACCCAGGTACCGGCTCAGGTCCGTCAGGTCAGGGAAATCCGGAGGACAGATGTCGCCGCACAGCACTTCCGCACGCCCGCACGCAGCCCGGTCCGGCCCGAGCGGGGGCAGGGAGGCCCCTTCGCCGGCCGCGGCCACCGCGGCCGCGACACCGCCGACGGGCCTGCGCACGCTGATCGTCGGAGCCGGTGCGGCCGGGACGGCGCTGGTCCGCGACCTCGGCCGGACACCGGAGTTCGGCCTCGACCCGATCGGCCTGCTCGACGACGACCCGGCCAAGGCGGGCCGGGTCGTGGGCGGCGTCCCCGTCCTCGGGACCCTCGCCGAGCTCACCGAGCTCGCCGTCCGCCACCGCGTCCAGGTGGTCGCGCTCGCCATCCCCGGCCTGGCCCCGCAGCGGGTCCGGGGGCTCGCGGCCGCCGCCGCCGCGGCCGGCGCCGCCGTCCGCTACCTGCCGTCCTTCCTGGCCGCGCTGCGCCGCGAGGTGGTCGGCTCGGACATGCGCAGCCTGGACGTCAACCGGCTGATCGGGCGGCGCGAGGTGCACGTGGTCTCCGCCGACGTGCGGGACGTGATCGAGGGCCGCCGGGTGCTGGTGACCGGGGCCGGCGGCTCGATCGGCAGCGAACTCTGCCGCCAGGTCCACGCGTTCAATCCGAGCGCGCTCTACATGCTGGACCACGACGAGTCCAACCTGCACCGGCTCCAGCTGGAGATCTGGGGTGAGGCGCTGCTGACCGACGAGTCCCTGGTGATCGCGGACATCCGGGACCGGCCGCGGATCCAGCAGATCTTCCGCGATCTGAAGCCCGAGGTGGTCTTCCACGCGGCCGCGCACAAGCACCTTCCGCTGCTGGAGCGTCACCCCAGCGAGGCGGTCAAGTCCAACGTGCTGGGCACCGACCACCTGGTGGAGGCGGCGCTGGCCACCGGTGTCGAGCGGTTCGTGCTGATCTCCACCGACAAGGCGGCCGATCCGACCTCGGTGCTCGGCGCCAGCAAGCGGCTGGCCGAGCTGATCGTGCAGGCGAACGCCCGGGACGCGCGCAACCTGGGCACCGGGGTGTTCTCGGCGGTCCGGTTCGGCAACGTGCTGGGCTCGCGTGGTTCGCTGCTGTCGGTGCTGGCCGAGCAGCTGCGCAGCGGCGTCCCGGTGACCATCACCCACCCCGATGTGACGCGGTTCTTCATGACCATCGAGGAGGCCGTCGGTCTGGTGCTGGAGTCCGGCCGGATGGCCCGCGGCGGTGAGGTGTTCGTGCTCGACATGGGCGATCCGGTGCGGATCGTCGACCTGGTCCACAACTTCGCCGAGCAGGTGCAACTGGGCCGGGACGAGGTGGAGATCCGCTTCACCGGGCTGCGGGCGGGCGAGAAGCTGAACGAGGCGCTGTTCTCGGAGGGCGAGGAGCGGCTGCCCACCGCGCACGCCCGGATCTACGCGACCGTGGCCGGGTGCGGCGGCGGCCCCGAGGACCTCGCGGGCGGTCTGACGGGCCTGTACGCGGCGGCGGTCGGCAACAGCGACGGGGAGGTGCGCCGGCGGCTGGCCGAGCTGCTGCCCGGCTACCGCACCGCGGAGGCCGAGCCGGTCCCGGTGCCCGCGCTCAGTTCCCCGTACCCGGACGGCTTCTGACGGCGGACCGGGCGGCGGTCAGCTCGGGATGTTGTCGAAGGGGGCGACCAGCTGCCGCAGCAGTCCGGCGAGTTCGCCCTGCTGGGTGCCGGTGAGCTGGGCCAGCAGCTCGCGTTCGTGGGCCAGCAGCCCGGCGAGCGCCTGGTCGGCCCGGTCGCGGCCGTCCTCGGTGAGCCGGACCAGCACGCCGCGCCGGTCGTCCGGGTCGGGCAGGCGCTTGACCAGGCCCTTGCCGGTGAGCCGGTCGATCCGGTTGGTCATGGTGCCGGAGGTGACCAGGGTCTGGGTGAGCAGCTGGCCGGGGGAGAGCTGGTAGGGGGAGCCGGCGCGCCGCAGCGCGGTCAGGACGTCGAACTCCCAGGGCTCCAGGCCGTGCTCGGCGAAGGCCGTCCGGCGGGCGCGGTCGAGGTGCCGGGCGAGTCGGCTGACCCGGCTGAGCACCTCAAGTGGTTCCACGTCGAGGTCGGGGCGCTCTCGGCGCCATGCTGCGACCAGGCGGTCGACCTCGTCCTCCATGACGATCAGTGTATCGGGGGATGTGTCGATGTGAAGTCTCTTGACATCGAGAAATGTAACGTGGAACCTGCGACTGGATATCTTGATGTCGAGATACTTGCGAGGTCGACCATGAGCACCCCCGTCTGGGACCCGGAGCAGTACCTGCGCTTCGCCGACGAACGGACCCGCCCGCTGCGCGACCTGCTCGCCCGCGTCCCCGTCCTCCCGCACGAACCGGCCGCCAGGATCCTGGACATCGGCTGCGGCCCCGGCAACTCCACCGCCGTCCTGCGCGAACGCTGGCCCGGAGCCCGGATCACCGGCCTCGACAACTCCGCCGAGATGCTCGCCACCGCCCGCGCCGAGGGCGAGCCCACCGCGGACTACCTGCTCGCCGACGCCCGCGGCTACGACCCGGCCCCGGCCGCACCGGACCTGATCGTCTCCAACGCGGCGCTGCAGTGGATCGGCTTCACCCCGGAGCACGGGGCCGCCGGCCCCGCCGGACACCTCGACCTGCTGCCCCGCTGGGCGGCGGCGCTGGAGCCGGGCGGCGTGATCGCCTTCCAGGTGCCCGGCAACTTCGACTCGCCCAGCCACACCCTGCTCGCCGGGCTCCGCCGCAGCCCCCGCTGGCGGGACGCCCTGGGCGAGGGCGCCACCCGGGCCGGCGTCCACGGACCCGGCGCCTACCTGGCGGCCCTGGCCGGGGCCGGCTGCGCCGCCGACGTCTGGGAGACCACCTACAGCACCCTGCTCCCCGGCGCGGACCCGGTCCTGGAGTGGGTCAAGGGCACCGCCCTGCGGCCGGTGCTGACCCGGCTCACCGACCCGGCCGAGCGGGCGGCCTTCCTCGCCGAGTACGGCGCCCTGCTCCGCGAGGCCTACCCCGCCGGCCCGTACGGCACGGTCTTCCCGTTCCGGCGGATCTTCGCCGTCGGGGTGAAGCGGTAGCGGCCGGACGGCGGCGGCCCGGGCCTAGGCCTTGCGGTCGCCGACCAGCTTGGGGTGCCGCTCCATCCCCTCCAGGCCGTGCCAGGCGAGGTTCACCAGATGGGCGGCGACCTCGGCCTTCTGCGGCTTGCGCACCTCCAGCCACCACTGGCCGGTCAGCGCGACCATGCCCACCAGCATCTGCGAGTACATCGGGGCGAGGCGCGCGTCGAAGCCCCGCGCCTTGAACTCCAGGCCCAGGATGTCCTCGACCTGCGTCGCGATGTCGCTGATCAGCGAGGCGAAGGTGCCGGTCGACTGGGCCACCGGGGAGTCCCGGACCAGGATCTTGAAGCCGTCCGTGGACGTGTCGATGTAGTCCATCAGCGCGAACGCCGCCTGCTCCAGCAGCTCCCGCGAGTGCCCGCCGGTCAGCGCCCCCGTCACCATGTCCAGCAGCAGCTGCATCTCGCGGTCCACGACCACCGCGTAGAGCCCCTCCTTGCCGCCGAAGTGCTCGTACACCACCGGCTTGGAGACCCCGGCCCGCTCGGCGATCTCCTCGACCGAGGTGCCGTCGTAGCCGCGCTCCGCGAACACCGACCGGCCGATCTCCAGCAGCTGCTCCCGCCGCTGCTTCCCGGTCATCCGCACCCGGCCGCTGCGGCGGCGGCCCGCGGGCGCGGCGGCGCCCGCCGGGGCAGCGGCACGCGGACGGGCCTGCACCGGATCGGGTGCGGCGTCCGTCCGCGGGCTCTCGTGGCCGCCTGTGCTGTCTGCGCTGCTCCCGTTCACCCCTACATCATGCTGCAGGCGAGCCCTCATGCGGCGCGGCGGGCGGCGATCCGCTGCGCGTCCGGCCAGCGGACGTCCCGGGCCCAGCCGGCCAGCTCGAACCAGCGGATCAGCCGGGCCGAGGAGTCGACCTGCCCGCGCAGCACGCCGTGCCGGGCCGAGGTCGGGTCCGCGTGGTGCAGGTTGTGCCAGGACTCGCCGCAGGAGAGCACCGCCAGCCACCAGACGTTCCCGGAGCGGTCGCGGGAGCGGAACGGGCGGTTGCCGAGCGCGTGGCAGATCGAGTTGATCGACCAGGTGACGTGGTGCAGCAGGGCGACCCGGACCAGTGAACCCCAGAAGAAGGCGGAGAGCGCACCCTGCCAGGAGAGCGTGACCAGCCCGCCGACCAGCGGCGGGATCAGCATCGAGAGCGAGGTCCAGAGCCAGAACAGCCGGGAGATCCGCCTTATGGCCGGATCGTCCACGAGGTCCGGCGCGTACTTGAGCTGCGGGGTCTGCTCCTCGTCGAAGAGCCAGCCCATGTGCGCCCACCAGAGGCCCTTGAGCAGGGCCGGGACGGTCTCGCCGTAGCGCCACGGCGAGTGCGGGTCGCCGTCCTTGTCGCTGTACCGGTGGTGCTTGCGGTGGTCGGCCACCCAGCGGACCAGCGGGCCCTCGATGGCCAGCGACCCGGCCACCGCGAGGGCGATCCGCAGGGCCCGGTTGGCCTTGAAGGAGCCGTGGGTGAAGTAGCGGTGGTAGCCGATCGTGATGCCGTGGCAGGTGAGGAAGTACATGACGGTGGCGATCGCGAGATCGGTCCACCCCAGGCCCCAGCCCCAGGCCACCGGCACGGCCGCCAGCAGGGCGGCGAACGGCACGGCGATGAACAACCCGAGCGCGACCCGCTCGGCGAGGCCCTGGTTCTCCCCGCCGCGGGTGGCGGAGAGCAGGGTCGGGGCGGGATCGATGGAGTGCGCGGTATCGGCGCGCGCCTCGCCGGCCTGGATGGTCATGGGTGTCCCTTGAGGGCGGGGTGGAGGTTACGTCTGCGTAACCTACGGCATCGTAGGTTGCGTTCGGCCGTCAGGGGAATACGTGGTCGCGGGCGGCTCGGCGTATTTCACCCGACTGGATGGACAACGCCCGGGATCCGCGCGGGCCGGGCCGGCCGCGCCGGGGTGGTGGAGCTATGCGGCCGCAACCCTTAGGCTGTGTCGGAGCGCCTCGGGCGCTGCGAGTTGATGATCGATCCGCCGTGGTGTAATGGCAGCACAGGGCCCTTTGGAGGCCTTTGTCTGGGTTCGAATCCTAGCGGCGGAGCCAGCGGGCGCTCTGTTTCGGGCGCATCCCCCGCCCCCCGGTATTGTCGGGGCTGCTCGGCGGACTGTGCGAAGGCGACCGGCCTGGGTCCCGGCCGGGCTGCACTGCCCTCTCTGTGAACCGACTGAGGAGCCTCCCCCCGTGAGTGCCAATTCGCCTGCCGCCGTTGTCGTGCTTGCCGCCGGTGGCGGGACCAGGATGAAGTCGAACAGCCTGCCCAAGGTGCTGCACGAGGTCTGCGGGCGGTCGCTGGTGGGCCATGCGGTCGCGGCAGCACAGGAGTTGACCCCGCAGCAGCTGGTCGTCGTGGTCGGGCACATGCGGGAGAAGGTGCAGGAGCACCTGGGGGCGCACTACCCGGCGGCGCGCGCCGTGGTGCAGGAGGAGCAGAAGGGCACCGGGCACGCCGTCCGCACCGCGTTGGAGGCCCTGGCGGCCGACGGCGTGGAGCTGGACGGCACGGTGATCGTCACCACCGGGGACGCGCCGCTGCTGACCGGCGCGACGCTGGCGGCCCTCGCCGGCGCGCACGCCGAACAGGGCAACGGCGTCACCGTCCTGACGGCCGTCGTCCCGGACCCGTTCGGCTACGGGCGGATCCTGCGGGACGAGGCGGACGGCGCCGTCGCCTCGATCGTCGAGGAGAAGGACGCCTCGGACGCCCAGCGGGCGGTCGACGAGATCAACTCCGGGGTCTTCGCCTTCGACGCCAAGCTGCTGGCCGAGGCGCTGTCCCGGGTCACCACCGACAACGTCCAGGGCGAGGAGTACCTCACCGACACCCTGGAGATCCTGCGGACGGCCGGCCACCGGGTCGGCGCCGTGGTGGCCGCGGACTACCGCGACATCCTCGGCATCAACGACCGGGTGCAGCTGGCCCAGGCCCGGCGCCTGCTGAACGACCGCCTGCTGGAGCGGGCGATGCGCGCCGGCGTCACGGTGGTGGACCCGGCGACCACCTGGTTCGACGTCCAGGTGTCCTACGAGCCGGACGCGGTCGTCCTGCCGGGCACCCAGCTGCAGGGCCTCACCCATCTGGGCGAGGGCTGCGAGGTGGGCCCGAACTCGACGCTCAAGGACACCCGGATCGGCGCCGGCGCGCGTGTGAGCAACACCACGGCGGACGGCGCCGAGGTGGGCGACTTCGCCACCGCCGGCCCGTACGCCTACCTGCGGCCGGGGGCGAGGCTCGGGCGCAAGGCGAAGGTCGGCACCTACGTCGAGGTGAAGAACTCGGAGCTGGGCGAGGGCGCCAAGGTGCCGCACCTGTCCTACATCGGGGACGCCACCATCGGCGAGGGCAGCAACATCGGCGCGGCCTCCGTCACGGTGAACTACGACGGGGTGAACAAGCACCGCACGGTGATCGGGGCGCACTGCCGGACCGGCTCGGACAACATGTTCATCGCCCCGGTGACGGTCGGCGACGGCGCCTACACCGGGGCCGGCTCGGTGATCACCGGCGACGTTCCGCCCGGCGCGCTGGGCGTGAGCCGGGCGCAGCAGCGCAACATCGCGGGCTGGGTGGAGCGCAAGCGCCCCGGGACCGCATCGGCGCAGGCCGCGGCTGCCGCGACGGACGGGGCCGCGGAGGTCTGACGGGCCGGGTGGGAGTCCGAGGGGCGGTCCCGGGGCGGACGGTTTCCGCACGGGCGCGTAACCTTGGGGACATACGTGCGCCACTGGGCTTACCGCCCGTGTCCAGGCGTACCGACATTTCCCCGACCCCTATCGCCAGCGGGCTCGTGCCTGCCTGCGGTGCGGACGGGTTCAGCGTCAGCAACGCGAGGAGACGGTGCAGTGAGCGGGATCACGACGTCGGGTGAGAAGAAACTCAAGCTCTTCTCCGGCCGTGCCCACCCTGAGCTGGCGAGGGAGGTGGCCGAGGCGCTCGGGACCGAGCTGGTCCCGACCAAGGCCCTGGACTTCGCCAACGGTGAGATCTACGTCCGCTTCCTGGACTCCGCGCGCGGTGCGGACTGCTTCGTGATGCAGAGCCACACGGCTCCCATCAACCAGTGGATCATGGAACAGCTGATCATGATCGATGCTCTGAAGCGGGCCTCGGCCCGGAGCATCACCGCGATCCTGCCGTTCTACGGGTACGCCCGCCAGGACAAGAAGCACCTGGGCCGCGAGCCCATCTCGGCCCGCCTGATCGCGGACCTGCTGGCCAGCGCCGGCGCGGACCGGATCATGGCGGTGGACCTGCACACCGCGCAGATCCAGGGCTTCTTCTCCGGTCCGGTGGACCACCTGTTCGCGCTGCCGCTGCTGGCGGACTACGTGGGCGACAAGGTCGACCGCGACCGCCTCACCGTGGTGTCCCCGGACGCCGGCCGGGTGAAGGTCGCCGACCAGTGGTCGGACCGTCTGGGCGCGCCGCTGGCGATCATCCACAAGCGCCGCGACATGACCCAGGCCAACACCATCCTGTCCGCCGAGGTGGTCGGTGACGTCAAGGGCCGGGTCTGCGTCCTGGTCGACGACATGATCGACACCGCCGGCACCATCTGCGCCGCGGCCGACGCGCTGTTCGAGAACGGCGCCGCGGACGTGATCGTGGCCGCCACGCACGGCGTGCTCTCCGGTCCGGCCGCGGACCGTCTGAAGAACTCCCGGGTCAGCGAGTTCGTGTTCACGAACACCCTGCCGACCCCGGCCGAGCTCCAGCTGGACAAGATCACCACGCTGTCGATCGCCCCGTCGATCGCCGCCGCGATCCGCGAGGTGTTCGAGGACGGCTCGGTCACCAGCCTGTTCGAGGGCGTGCACTGACGAAGCCCGCGCAGGCGGCCCCGGTCCTCAAAGGGCCGGGGCCGCCGTCGATTTCGTCGGAGGGCACCGGTGCGGTTAGACTCGTGAAAATGCTCGGCGAGGGATGCCGTGTGCCTGCTCGTCGGGTGCCCGTGCTCCGTGATCGACGCGCTGCTGGGGCCGGTTCTTCCGGCCGTTGGCAGAGGTCGTACGCCGCCGAGTGACCCCCGAACGTACTGTGGGTGTGGTCCCGGCGGTTTTTCGCGTTGCCTGCACCCCCGCGCCAGTTTTCACGAGGAGTGCAGTCGTGTCCGAGATCCGCATCGCCGCTGAGACCCGTTCCGAGTTCGGTAAGGGCGCTGCCCGCCGGGCCCGCCGTGCCGGCCTGGTCCCCGGTGTCGTCTACGGCCACGGCCACGCCCCGGTTCACCTGAACCTGCCCGGCCACGACCTGATGATGGCCCTCAAGACCCCGAACGCCCTGCTGGTCGTTCCGATCGAGGGCAAGGACGAGTACGTCCTGCCGAAGGCCATCCAGCGCCAGGCCATCAAGCGCACCATCGAGCACGTCGACCTGCTCCTCGTGAAGCGCGGCGAGAAGGTCACCGTCGAGATCCCCGTCCTCACCGAGGGCGAGCTGGCCCCCGGCGGCAACCTGCTGGAGCACGTCCTCAACGCGCTGCCGATCGAGGCCGAGGCCACCCACCTGCCCGAGTCCGTGACCGTCTCGGTCGAGGGCCTGGAGGCCGGTGCCTCGATCACCGCCGGTGACATCTCGCTGCCCAAGGGCACCACGCTGGCCGTCGAGGCCGACACCGTCGTGCTGCAGGTCATCGGCGCCCAGGCCTCGCAGGCCGACGCCGACGCCGAGGCCGCCGAGGCCGGCGCCGAGGCCTGAGCCTCCCGCACCGTCTGACCGCTGCCCCGGCCGCTCCGTACTGGAGCGGCCGGGGCAGCGGTGTGTCCGGGATGATGTCGACGAGCGAGAGCACGAGGAGCGATGCGATGAGCGAGGACGCGTACGAGGGCCCCTGGCTGGTGGCCGGGCTGGGCAATCCGGGGGAGCAGTACGCCCGGAACCGGCACAACATCGGCTTCATGGTGGTGGACCTGCTGGCGCAGCGGATGGGTGCCAGGTTCAAGGCGCACAAGAGCCGCGCGCAGGTGGCCGAGGGCCGGCTGGCGGGCCGGCGGGTGGTGCTGGCCAAGCCGATGACCTTCATGAACCTCTCGGGCGGGCCGGTGACCGCCCTGCGGGACTTCTACAAGACGCCGGCCTCGGCCCTGGTGGCCGTCCACGACGAGCTGGACATCGACTACGCGACGCTGCGGCTGAAGCTCGGCGGCGGCGACAACGGCCACAACGGGCTGAAGTCGATCACCAAGTCGCTGGGCCCGGAGTACTACCGGGTGCGCTGCGGGATCGGCCGCCCGCCGGGCCGGATGGAGGTCGCGGACTTCGTCCTGAAGGACTTCTCCGCCACCGAGCGCAAGGAGCTGGAGTGGTTCGTGGACCGCTCGGCGGACGCCGTGGAGGCACTGCTCACCGACGGCCTGGAGCGGGCCCAGGGCGTCTACCACTCCTGATCCGGCGTCAGGACGGTTGTTCGGCAAGGGAGCGGATCCCCGCCCGCCCGCCGCGGTGGGCGGGGCGGCTGGGCAACAGTCGTACAACGCTTGGCCGCCCAAACCTGAATGGGTGTGAGAAACCCGTGCCGGATCGGATAGCGTCGGGCCCGTACGCGAACGGGTCCTGGGGAGTTCTCGATGCGGAGTTTGCGGCCGGTCCGGCGCCTGCGGCGGGTTCGGGTGGTACGGCTGAGGAAGCTCGGCCGCAAGGTCGGCACGGCCGGTGCGCTGGGGGCGGCCGGCGTGCTGCTCTCGGGCGGTGGCGTGGCCCACGCGGAGACGGTGGCGGACCCCGATCCCGGTGTGGTGTCCCAGGATCCCGCGGCGGCCCAGTTCGGGCCGGTACTGGGCGGCTCGGTCGGCGGTGACGCGGGCCTGCTGGCCGTCGGCGGCGGCCTGGTCGTGGCGGCGGGCGGCGCGGCCCTCTGGCTGAAGCGCCGGCGCGCGGGCGATCCGGTGGAGTGACGACGGTACGACCGGTGTGACGCGAAGGGCCCGGTGCCGCCCCCTCGACCGAGGGGGCGGCACCGGGCCCTTGCGGTGCCGGGCGCCGGTCAGCCGGTGTTGCGCAGGCCGGCGGCGATGCCGTTCACGGTCAGCAGCAGGGCGCGGGCCCGCAGCGGGTCCTCCGGGCGGCCGGTGGAGGCCTCCTCGCGCTGGCGGCGCAGCAACGCGACCTGGAGGTAGGAGATCGGGTCGAGGTAGGCGTCGCGGACGGTGAAGGTCTGCTTCAGCACCGGGTTGTGCTCCAGCAGTTCGCTCTCCCCGGTGAGGCGGAGCACCTCGCGCAGGGTCAGCTCGTGCTCGGCGGTGATCTGGTCGAAGATGTGGTGCAGCTCGGCGGGCACCAGCTGCTCGACGTAGTGGCGGGCGATCCGCAGGTCGGTCTTGGCCAGCGTCATGGCGACGTTGGACAGGAAGTTGCGGAAGAAGTGCCACTGGCCGTACATCTCGTCCAGGACGTCCCCGAGACCCGCCTCGCGGGCGGCGGCGAGGCCGGCGCCGACGCCGAACCAGCCGGGCACGATCTGGCGGGACTGGGTCCAGCCGAACACCCACGGGATGGCGCGCAGGCCGTCCAGGCCCGCGCCCGAGTCGGGGCGGCGGGACGGCCGGGAGCCCAGGTGCAGCGAGGCGAGCTGGTCGACCGGGGTGGCCGCGAAGAAGTACTTCGGCAGGTCCTCCTGCTCGACCAGGGCGCGGTACGCGGTGTGCGCGGCCGCCGAGACCTGGTCCATCGCGGCGTCCCAGCGGGCCAGCTCCTCGGGGGCCTGGCGCGGGGCGGTGTGCAGCGCCGAGGCGGACAGGGTGGCCGAGATGGTCAGTTCCAGGTTCTCCCGGGCCAGCGACGGCAGCAGGTACTTGTCGGAGATCACCTCACCCTGCTCGGTGACCTTGATCTCGCCCTCCAGGGTGCCCCAGGGCTGGGCCAGGATGGCCTCGTGCGAGGGGCCGCCGCCGCGGCCGACGGTGCCGCCGCGGCCGTGGAAGAGCCGCAGCCGGATCCCGTAGCGGTGGGCGACGTCGCGCAGCCGGCGCTGGGCGCGGTGGATCTCCCACTGGGAGGTGGTGATGCCGCCGAACTTGGAGGAGTCGGAGTAGCCGAGCATGACCTCCTGGACGTCGCCGCGCAGCGAGACGAGCAGCCGGTAGGAGGGGTCGGAGAGCATCTCGTCCAGGATCCGGTCGGCCTCCTGGAGTTCGTCGGTGGTCTCCAGCAGCGGCACGATGCCGATCTTGGCGATACCGGCGTGCAGGTCGATCAGACCGGCCTCGCGGGCCAGCACGGTGGCGGCGAACACGTCGTCGGCGCCCTGGCACATCGAGATGATGTAGCTCTCGACGATCTCGTCGCCGAACCGCTCGAAGCCCTCGCGGATGGTGTTGAAGACGCCGAGGGTCTTGGTGCCCGCGGCGTCCAGCGGGGCCGGGGTGGGCGCGAGCGGGCGGCGCGAGCGGAGCTCCTTGGCGAGCAGCTTCTGCCGGTACTCGCGGGGCATGTCCGCGTAGCGCCAGGCCTCCTCGCCGAGCCGGTCGAAGAGCTGGCCGAGCGCGTGGTGGTGGGCCTCGGCGTGCTCGCGGACGTCCATGGTGGCGAGCTGGAGGCCGAAGGCCTCGATGGTGCGGATGGCGCGGGCGAGCCGCCCGTCGGCGATCAGGCCGCCGCGGTGGGAGCGGAGCGACTCCTGGATCAGCCGGAGGTCGGCGACGAGCTCGCGGGTGCCGAGGTAGTCGCGGCCCGCGACGTGCGGGGTGCCCTGGGCGAGCCGCTCGCGGGTGTTCTCCAGCTTGAGCCGGACGCAGGTGGCCTTGAGGCGGTAGGGCTCCTCGGCGTTCATCCGCTTGTAGCGCGGGCTGAGCTCGGGGAGCACGTCCAGGTCGGCGTGGAGCGAGGCGACCAGCTCGGCCGAGGCGCCGGCCAGGCGCTCGGAGGTGGAGAGCGAGTTGCGCAGGTCGTCGACGGCCGCCAGGGCGTCCTTGATGCCGTACTCGTGCTGGAGGTTCAGGACGTCCCAGGTGACCTGCGGGGTGACGTTCGGGTTGCCGTCGCGGTCGCCGCCGATCCAGGTGCCGAAGGTGAGCGGGCGGACGCCGTCGGGCAGGGTGAGGCCGACCCGGGCGAGCTCCTCGTGCAGCTCCTCCAGGACCTCGGGTACGGCCTCGCGGTAGAGCTCGTCCAGGTAGTAGACGGCGTTGCGGGCCTCGTCGGTCGGCTCCGGGCGGGCGATCCGCAGCTCGTCGGTCTGCCAGAGCAGGTCGATGACCTCGGCGAGGCGGCGGTCGGCCTGCCGCTTGGCGGAGGTGGTGCGGGCCTGGTCGGCGTGCGAGAGGCCGGCGGCGATCTGCTCGCGGTGGATCCGGTCGAGCAGCTCGCCGATCCGGCGGAGCTTGTTGAGGACGCTGCGGCGGGCGGCCTCGGTGGGGTGGGCGGTGAAGACCGGGCGGACGGCCAGGTGGGCCAGGGTGTTCGCGAGGTGCTTCGGGTCCGCCTCGCCGAGCTGGTCCGCGGTCTGGGCGAGCAGCGAGCCCTCGCGGGCGCGGCGGGTGGCCAGCTCCCGGCCGCGGTGCACCTGCTCGGTGACGTTGGCGAGGTGGAAGTAGGTGGAGAACGCGCGGACCAGCTTGGCGGCGGTGTCCAGGTCGATGTCGGAGAGCAGTTCGGCGGTGGCCTCGCCGTCGGTGCGGCTCAGCAGGCGGACCTGTTCGACCAGGCCCAGCAGCTGGGGGCCCTCCTGGCGGACCAGCGTCTCGCCGAGGAGGTCGCCGAGGCGGCGGATGTCCGCGCGCAGGGCTGTGTTGTCGGCGTCGGCGCCGGCGGGGCCGACACGGCTGGGGCTGTCCGCCGGGGTGGGGACCGGAGCGGTCACGGCTGGCTCCCTGTGGTGGTGGGGTTCGGCAACGGCTCATCGTCACAGCTCCGCACACGTGTGGCGGGTGTGACGCGTGCGGACCGCGCTGTCCGACGCGACCCAGCATAGGTGTCGGGGCGGTTGCTGTCCGCGAGGTGGCCGGATGGCGGACAAGATCACAGCCGGTTCAGGTGGTCTGGACCACTTGAAGGCCCGCCCGGGTGTCGGGGCGGAACCGGGTGGGGACGGGTCGGGGTTCACGCTTAGGCTGTGGGGCTATGAGCAAGTCGCCTGGGGAGCGCGAGCGGGACCGGTCGTTCTGGTGGTGGGAGCGCCGGCGCAGCGCTCTCCTGGACATCGGGCTGGCGGCGCTGGCGGCGCTGGAGTGCGCGGCCAGCGCGGTCGCCTTCCTGGCGCCCCGGGTCCACCTGGGCGTGGTGGCCATCGTCGGGGTCGCGCTGTTCGGCGCGGCGGCCGGCGCCACGCTGGTGCTGCGGCGGCGCTGGCCGGCGGTGCCGGTGCTGGTGGCCCTGGTGGCGATGCCCGGGATGCTGGGCGTGGTGCTGCTGACGGTGTCGCTCTACACGCTCGCGGAGACCTGGGAGTGGCCGAGCCGGCGCCGGCGGGTGGTGGCGCTGTCCGCTCTGGCCTTCGCCGAGGCGGTCGGCGTGATGCTGGTGTCCATGCTCACCCCCTCCGACCTGACGGTGGAGCAGCCGCCGCTCTGGGGGCAGGTGCTGCTGTCGGTGCTGGTGGCCGTCGGCCTGACCGTGCCGCCGGTGGTCACCGGCCTGTACGTGGGCGCGCGGCGGCGGCTGATCGAGTCGCTCAAGGACCGCGCGCACGGCCTGGAGACCGAGCTGGACCTGCTGGCCGAGCAGGCCCGCGAGCGTGCCCGCCGGGCCCGGCTGGAGGAGCGGACCAGGATCGCCCGGGAGATGCACGACGTGGTGGCCCACCGGGTGTCGCTGATGGTGGTGCACGCCGGGGCGCTGGAGCGGATCGTGGCGAAGGACCCGGAGAGGGCGGCCCAGAGCGCCAAGCTGATGGGGGAGGTCGGTCGGCAGGCGCTGAACGAACTGCGCGAGATCCTCGGGGTGCTGCGGATGTCGGACGACAGCGCGCCGGAGCCGGACTCGCTGGTCGCGCTGCCCCGGCTGGTCGACCAGTCGAGGGCGGCCGGGATGGCCGTCACCCTGACCGTCAGCGGCAGCCGCCAGGAGTTCACCACCGAGGCCGAGCAGACCGCGTACCGGGTGGTCCAGGAAGGCCTGACCAACGCGCACAAGCACGCCGGTGGCGCGCAGGTCGCCGTGCTGCTCGCCTACGCGCCCAACGGCGTGCGGGTCAGCGTGGTGAACGCCTGTCCGGGCGGCGAGCGGACGGCGGCGGCGCTGCCCAGCGGGGGCAACGGGCTGATCGGGATGCGGGAGCGGGTGGTCGCGCTGGGCGGCACCTTCTCGGCGGGGCCGGAGGCGGACGGGGGCTTCCGGGTCGAGGCGGTGCTGCCGTCCAGGCTGGCCGTCCGGGCCGACCGGCTGGGGTGAGGCCGCCGGCCGGGCGGCGTTCGCCCGGCGCGGCCCGGGCCGGAGCGCTCAGCCCTCGTCGGCGGTGCGCAGCCGCTCGGGCGCGGTACCGAGGACGAGGGTGCTGATCGCCTGGTCGACGCCGTGGCCGAGGAACCACTCCCCGGTGTGGTCCAGGCTGTAGACCCGGCCCTCCTCGTCCACCGCCAGCAGGGCCTGGCCGTACGCCTCCTCGCCGAGCGGGGCGAGCCGGGTGTCCAGGGCGCGGCCGAGGTCGGCCAGGGTGCGCGGCTGGTGGAGCCCGCAGAGCGGGTCCACCAGGAAGGGCGTCCGGGCCAGCTGGCGCCCCGGGCCGTCGAGGTCGAAGGCGAGGCCGCCGAACTCGGCCCAGGCCTCCACCGCGGCCGGGAACACCGCGTGACCGACGCCGGCCGGGCCGCCGTACGCCGCCAGGGCGTCGGCCCACTCCTCGGCCTGGCGGATCTGCCAGCGGCCGGGGTGCCAGCCGGCCGCCTTGAGTTCGGCGGCGACATCGGCCGGAAAGCGCGGGCGGCTGCGCAGGGCGGACCCGCCGGACGTGCTCGGCGGGGGCAGCGGCGGACTGGGCGGACTGGGCGGGTTCAGGGCGGGCTCCGGCGGCTCGGGGACGGGGGGCGTACGCGGGTGCGCGGTCAGCGGGCGGGCGGCCCGACCGCGACGCTCCGCACGGCGAAGTGCTCCAGCAGCGGTACGCAGGAGCGGCAGGGCGGGGCGTGGGTGCCGTGCGCCGGGTCGTGCTCCTCGCGGATCCGTACGGTGGTCAGCCGCGAGCCCTTGAGCGCCTTGCGGGCCTCGGGCAGGCCCAGCGGCTTGCGGGCGGCGCGCTTGGAGCGCTTGGCGTCCACGACGGCCAGGTACTGGGAGAGCAGGACGGCCTCCGGGCAGCGGCCGGTGAAGCGCTCGCGGTGCTCCAGCGGCAGCGCGTCCAGGAAGTCGGCCACCAGGGGATGCAGGGCCGGGCGCCGGGCGGGCTTGTCGCCCGCCAGGGTGTGCACCTCGCCGCCCTTCAGCGACAGGGCGGCGGCGACGGCGGGCAGCAGGCTGTCGCGGAAGTGGCGCAGCACGGGCGGGCCGGCCGGTTCGCCGGTGGTCATACGTCGTCCTCCTCCTGTTCGTCCGCCGGTGACGGGACCGTGTGGGGTCAGTCCGGGGCAAGCCTGTCAAATGGCACCGACATCCGTACAACCGGGGGGCGACGGCCGGCCACCGGCGGGCCGGTGGGCACGCCGGGTCGGCCGGATCCGCACGCCGTCGTCACGACTCGTCCCCGGGTTTCCCGAATCCGCCTCCGGCCGGGGGCGGCGGCCGGTAGCGTTCCAGCAGCGAGCCAAGGGGGCGGCCGGTCCCTGGGGGGTTGATCGGCCGGTGCGGCAACTCCTCTGCTCGGTCTGGCCTTTGAGGCCGTCGGGGCAAGGGCGCCCCGGCGTCGAGCAAGGGGGGTCTTGCGATGACGGGGACGGAAACCGCGAACGAGGCGCCCGGCGAGCACGTGCCCACCCCGGGCGCGCCGCCGCAGCCCGCGCCCGCGCACCCGGTCGGGATCGCGGTGGTCGGCGCCGGCTACTGGGGCCCGAACCTGGTCCGCAACGCGCAGCAGACGCCGGCGCTGCGCCTGCACTGGCTCTGCGACCTGGACGAGGCCAGGTCCCGCCGGGTGCTGGGCGAGTACAGCACCGTCCGGTCCACCACCTCGTTCGCCCAGGTGCTCGCGGACGAGCGGGTCGGCGCGGTCGCGGTCGCCACCCCGGCCGCCGCGCACTACCGGCTGGCCCGGGCCGCGCTGGAGGCGGGCAAGCACGTCCTGGTGGAGAAGCCGATCACCACCTCCGCCGCGGAGGCCGCCGAGCTGGTGGCGCTCGCCGAGGAGCGCGGCCTGGTGCTGATGTGCGACCACACCTTCTGCTACACGCCCGTGGTGCGCCGGATCCGCGAGCTGGTGCACGGCGGGGAGATCGGCGACGTCCAGTTCTTCGACTCGGTGCGGATCAACCTCGGGCTGGTCCAGCCGGACGTGGACGTGCTCTGGGACCTCGCCCCGCACGACCTGTCCATCCTGGACTTCGTCCTGCCACCGGGCGTCGAACCGATCGGGGTCTCCGCCCAGGGCGCCGACCCGATCGGGGCCGGCCGGGCCTGCGTGGCCTATCTGACGGTCCGGCTGAGCAACGGCGCGCTGGCGCACTGCCACGTCAACTGGCTCTCCCCGACGAAGGTCCGCACGACGCTCATCGGCGGCTCGCGGCGCACCCTGGTCTGGGACGACCTCAACCCGCAGGCCCGGCTCGCGGTGCACGACCGCGGCGTGGACCTCACCCCGCCCGACGAGCTGACCGACGCGATCCGCCACCAGACGCTGATCTCCTACCGGGTGGGCGAGATGGTCGCGCCCGCGCTGGTCGAGCAGGAGGCGCTGCGCAACGTGATGGCCGAGTTCGCCGCCGCCATCACCGAGGGCCGGGCCCCGCTCACCGACGGCCGGGCCGGACTGCGCGTGCTGCAGCTGCTGGAGGCCGCCTCGCTCAGCCTGGAGCTCGGCGGCGCCACCGTCCCGGTCGGCGCCGGTCCCGACGAACTGTCCGACGCGAACGAGAGGGCCGCCGCGCGGTGAACGCTGTACAGATCGAGGGCTCCCGCTGCCTGGTCACGGGCGGGGCCGGCACCATCGGCTCCACCGTGGTCGACCAGCTGATCGCGGCGGGCGCCCGCGAGGTGGTCGTGCTCGACAACTTCGTCCGCGGCCGGGCGGCCAACCTGGCGTACGCCCGCGAGATCGCCGCACCCGGGCAGCTGCGGGTGGTGGACGGCGACATCCGCGACCGCGGCCTGCTGCGCGAGCTGCTGGGCCCCGGCACCGACCTGCTGTTCCACCTGGCCGCGATCCGGATCACCCAGTGCGCCACCGAGCCCAGGCTGGCCCTGGAGATCATGGTGGACGGCACCTTCGACGTGGTCGAGGCCGCCGCGGAGGTCGGCGTCGGCAAGGTGATCGCCTCCTCCACCGCCTCCGTCTACGGCCTCGCCGACGTCTTCCCGACGCCGGAGACCCAGCACCCGTACCACAACGACACCCTGTACGGGGCGGCCAAGGTCTTCAACGAGGGGCTGCTGCGCAGCTTCCACGCGATGGCCGGCCTGGACTACGTCGCGCTCCGGTACTTCAACGTGTACGGGCCCCGGATGGACGTCCACGGCAAGTACACCGAGGTGTTCATCCGCTGGATGGAGCGGATCGCCGCCGGGCAGCCGCCGCTGATCTTCGGCGACGGCGCGCAGACCATGGACTTCGTCTACACCGAGGACATCGCCCGGGCCAACCTGCTGGCCGCCGCGGCGCCCGTCACCGATCGGGTCTACAACATCGCCAGCAGCACCGAGGTCTCGCTGCGAGGGCTGGCCGACGCCCTGCTCACCGCGATGGACCGCACCGACCTCGACGTCGAGCACGGCCCCGCCCGGGGCACCGCCGGCGGCGTGGTCCGGCGCCTGGCGGACATCACCGCCGCCGAACGCGACCTCGCCTGGAAGCCCGAACTGGGCCTCGACGACGGCCTGCGCAGGCTGGTCGCCTGGTGGCGCGAGCAGTAGTCCCCTCGTCTGCACGGCAGTTCGGAGTACACCTGTGTCCACCATCCCCGTCATGATCCCCTGGCTCGGCGAGGAGGAGGCCCTCGCCGCCGCCGAGGCCGTCCGCTCCGGCTGGGTGGCCCAGGGCCCCCGGGTCGCCGAGTTCGAGCGGGCCTTCGCCGAGCACCTCGGGGTACCGCACGCCGTCGCGGTCTCCTCCTGCACCACCGCCCTGCACCTGGCGCTGATCGGCGCCGGGGTCGGGCCGGGGGACGAGGTCGTCGTCCCCTCGTTCTCCTTCGTCGCCACCGCCAACGCCGTCACCTACGTCGGCGCCGTCCCGGTCTTCGCCGACGTGGACGTCACCACCGGCAACCTCACCGCCGCCACCGTCGAACCCCTGCTCACCGAGCGGACCAGGGCCGTGATCGCGGTCGACCAGGGCGGCGTCCCGGTCGACCTGGACGGGCTCCGCGCGCTGGTCGAACCGCGCGGGGCGACCGTGGTCGAGGACGCCGCCTGCGCGGCCGGCTCCGTCCACCGGGGCCGGCCGGTGGGCGGCACGGCGGCGCTGGCCGCCTACTCCTTCCACCCGCGCAAGCTGCTCACCACCGGCGAGGGCGGCATGGTCACCTGCCAGGACGGCGCGCTCGCCGCCCGGCTGCGCCGGCTGCGCGAGCACGGGATGAGCGTCTCGGCCGCCGACCGGCACGCCGCGAAGGACGGCGCCGGCCGGCTGGAGACGTACGACGAGATCGGCTTCAACTACCGGATGACCGACATCCAGGCGGCGATCGGCCTGGTGCAGCTGCGCAAGCTGCCGGCCATGGTCGCCCGGCGGCGCGAACTCGCCGAGCGGTACCGGGAGCTGCTGGCCGGCACCGGCGGCCGGCTGGTGGCCGACCCGGCGCACGGCAGCACCAACTACCAGTCCTGCTGGCTGCTGCTCCCGGACACCGCCCCCGACCGCGGGGCGGTGCTCGCCGACCTCGCCGCCGCCGGCGTCTCCGCCCGGCGCGGCATCATGGCGGCCCACCTGGAGGCCCCGTACCAGGGCACCGCCCGGGTGCCGCTGCCCGCCACCGAGCTGCTCACCGGCCGCTCGCTGATCCTGCCGCTCTACCACGCGCTCACCGAGCGGCAGCAGGACCGGGTGGTCGGGGCCGTGCGCGCGGCGCTCGGCTGAACCGGCCCGGCCAGCCCCGCCCGTCCACGGCCACGGCCACGTTCACGGCCCGGGGCCGGGCCGTCGCCGCCGTCCGCCCGCTCCGATCCGCCGAGACACCCAGGGGGAGACCAGGATGAGCACCGATCAGCCCGTCGACGAGCCGGTTCCGCTGGTGGACCTGAAGGCCGCGCACGCCGAGGTGGAGGCCGAGGTCCGGGCCGGCTTCGACCGGGTGCTCGCCACCGGCGGCTACATCAAGGGCCCCGAGACGGCCGGCTTCGAGGCGGAGTACGCGGCCTTCTCCGGCGCCCGGCACTGCGTCGGCGCCGCCAACGGCACCGACGCGCTCGAACTGGCGCTGCGCGCCCTCGACCTGCCGCCCGGCGGCGGCGTGGTGCTCCCCGCCAACACCTTCGTCGCCACCGCGGAGGCCGTGGTCCGGGCCGGGCTGCGCCCGGTGCTGGTCGACGCCGACCCGGACCACCTGCTGATCGACCCCGAGCGCGTGGCGGACGCGCTGCCCGGCGCCGTCGCGCTGCTGCCCGTCCACCTCAACGGGCAGCTCGCCCCGATGGGCCCGCTGCTGGAGCTGGCCGCCGGCCGGCCGGTGGTGGAGGACGCCGCGCAGTCCCAGGGCGCCCGGCAGCACGGCCGCGCCCTCCACGGGCTGGTCTCCGCCACCAGCTTCTACCCCGGCAAGAACCTCGGCGCGTACGGGGACGCGGGCGCCGTCGTCACCGACGACGACGCCCTGGCGGCCGCCGTCCGGCTGATCGGCGACCACGGCTCGGGCCGCAAGTACGAGCACGAGCGGTTCGGCTTCAACTCCCGGATGGACGCGCTGCAGGCCGTCGTGCTGCGGGCCAAGCTGCGCCGGCTGCCCGCCTGGAACGAGGCCCGCCGGGCCGCCGCCGAGCGCTACCACCGGCTGCTGGCCGGGATCGACGGCCTCACCCCGCCGCGGACCGCGCCCGGCAACGAGCACGTCTGGCACCTGTACGCGGTGCGGATCGGGCCCGGCCGGGACCGGGACGCCGTGCTTGCCGCGCTGCAGGCCGCGGGCATCGGCGCCGGCGTCCACTACCCGGTACCCGTCCACCTCCAGCCGGCGTTCCGGCAACTCGGCCACGGTGCGGGCGCGTTCCCGGTCGCCGAGCGGGCCGCCCGGGAGCTTCTCACCCTGCCGCTCCACCCGCACATCACCGCGGCCCAGCAGGAACGCGTCGTGGAGACGCTGGCCAAGGCGCTCGCCGCCTGAGCCCCGGCGGGCCGGCGCGGTCCGGGCCCGCGGCCGCGCTCCCCGCCCGTGGCCCGCGGGCTGTCCGGTGTGCCCGGGCGGGGGGTCGTGGCCCGGGGGGACCCCCTACGCTGGTGTCCAGCAAGCGCACCGAATTTGCAGCAGCCAGTGGGGGCTCCCAGATGACGACAGGTCGGCCCGGCGTCGCCGCCGCGCCCAACGCGGCGTACGCAGGTCAGGTGGTGCAGTTCCCGGACCCGGTCCGGGCGGAGCGGCACCCCGCCGGGGTCAGGGTGGACGAGCACGGTCACCCGGACTTCGGTCCGTACGCGGCGGCCGCGGCCGAGGTGGCCGATCCGCCGGAGGGCTTCGGCGTCGACGAACTGCGGCTGACGGACTACGTCTCGGCCAATGCCGCGCAGTTCACCCAGGGCCATCCGCTCTGGGCCGACCTGGAGACCGCCGTGGCCACCCCGCCCGGCTGGACCTGGCACCACGCGGTCGGCCGGGCCGCGCCCGGCTGGCGGCGGATGGAGCTCGTCCCGGTCGAGGTGAAGGCGCTGCTGCGGCACCACGGCGGCCTGGCCACCTCCACCGCGGACCACACCCGCCGGGGCACCCGCCCCTTGCAGGAGCGCCGGCCGGTGCACTTCTCGCTCGCCCGGGACGGCGGCGACCCGATCGGCGTCCCCGAGGACCTGGTGCAGCGGGCCGAGGAGCGCCTCGGCTACCGGCTGCCCGGCGCGTACCGGACCTTCCTCAAGCTGGCCGGCGGCCGGGCCCCGGTCGGCGTGGCGCTCGACCCCGAGCTGGGGCTGCTGCTCGACCAGCCGTTCCTGACCCTCAGCGAGGAGTACGGGACGGAGGACGTCGTCTACGCCAACAAGTGCCTGCGCGACCACCTCACCAAGGACTACCTGGGCATCGCGTATGCCCAGGGCGGCATCGTGGCGCTCAAGGTGCGCGGCGACCGGGCCGGCTCGGTCTGGTTCTGCCTCTACGACGACGCCCGTGACGGCGGCGCCCCCGAGGCGCCCGAGGAGCGGGTCGCCCGGCTGCTGCTGCCCTGCGGCGAGGACTTCGACGACTTCCTGCTCCGGCTGGCCGGCAGTCCGCCGGAACTGGAGACGGTCGCGGAGCTGATGGTGGACGGCGGGTTCGCCCGCGCCGTGCCGGTGGGCTGACGTGGCCCGTACGGCTGCGGCGACGGTGGTAGCGGAACAAGCGGGGACGAAGGGGACAGGGGTGAACCGGGCGTGGTGACGTACACGCAGGCGCAGGAGCTCGCCGACGAGTGGATCAACGGCGGGGTGCCGCGTCCGCGGCAGCGCGAGGTACGGGTCCGGGAGTTCGACCTGGGCTTCGTCTGCTGGGCGGTGCAGCCCGCGGAGGGCGCGGCCGGTGGCTCCGGCGGCCCGGCGGACGGCTCCGAGGGCTCGGCGGCCCCGGGCGGCTCGGCGGGTGAGGCGCGGCTGGTGATCGCCCGGGACTCCGGCGCCAGCACGCTCTGGCCGGCGCTGCCGGTCAACGAGGTGGTCCGGCAGTACGAGGAGGTCTACGGACGGCCGGTCGCGGCCAATCCGGCCGGGGCGGCCAGGCCCGCGCCCGGGCCGGTGGAGGCGACGTCCTTCCTGCTCAGCCCGCCGCAGTGGCTCCAGGAGGCGGGGGCCGCGGCGATCGCCGCCGAGGCCGAACGGCTCGGCGCCCCGGCGCCCGCGCATCCGGCCCCGCCGGCTCCGGCACCCGCCGCCGCTCCGGCCGCTCCGGTTGGTCCGGCCGGCTCCGAGGCGCCGCCGGTGCCGCCGGCACCCGCCGTGCTGACCACGCCGCCGGTCTCCGAGCGGCCGGCCGGGGACGCACCGACCATGCTCGCCCCGCCGCCCGGCCAGGGCGGCCCGCCCCCGGCCGCGCCGGCGGTCGCCCCGCCGGTGCCCGCCACGCCGCTCGCTCCGCCCGCCCCGCCCGTCCCGTCCCCGCCGGCCGCCGGTGCCGAGGCGGCGACCGTGCTGCTGCCCGACGGTCTGCGGACCAACGGCGCCGGTCTGGCCGGCGAGCCGCGGCCCGGTGCCGAGGCGGCCACCGTGCTGCTGCCCGAGGGCGGCTACGGGATGGCCCCGGTGCCCCCCGCCGCCGCTCCGGCGGTCGAGCCCGCCCCGACGGTGCTGGCGCCGCCGGACGCGATGCCCGGCCTGATGGGGCTGCCCGGCGCCCCGGGCCCGGGCGCCCCGGCCCCCGGTGCGCCGGCCGCGCCGGTGCCGCCGTCGGCCGAGCAGGCCCCGACCGTGCTGGCCTCGCCGGACGCGATGCCCGGCCTGATGGGCCTGCCCGGTGCCCCCGGTCCGGGCGCGCCGGCTCCCGGCGGCCCGGCGATCCCGCCGGGCGGCCCCGGTGTCGAACACGCCGCGACCGTGCTGGCCTCGCCGGACGCGATGCCCGGCCTGATGGGCCTGCCCGGCGCCCCCGGCGCCCCCGGTACCCCCGGCGCGCCCGCTCCGGCGCCCGACGCGTCGCACGGGGCGCGCGGCCGGAGCGCGGCGGCCGCCCCGCCGCCGCCCCCGCCGGCCGCCCTGCGCGGCGGCACGGCCGCTCCGGGCGGAGCACCGGTCTCGCTCGGCCGGAGCGCGGCCGCCGCCCCGCCGCCGCCCCCGCCGGGCGGCCTGCGGCAGTCCTCGGGCACGGGTGCCCCCGCCGCGGCCGCGGGAGGTCGCGGCGCGGCCGGTGCCCCGCCGCCCCCGCCGCCGGCCGGCCTGCGCGGCCCCGCGGCCCCGCCCGCGCCACCCGCCGCCGGCCCGCCCGCCGGCGGGGTCGCGTACGAGCGCACCCAGCTGGCGGGAGCGATCGACCCGGCGCTGCTGGGCGGTGCCCCGGCCGATCCCGGCACGCCGCCGTCCGGCGGCCCGGCCGTGCCGCCCCCGCCCGGCCCCGGCGCGGCCGGCTACGGCTACCCCGGCGCGGCCTCGCCGGCCGCCCCGGCCGCCGCCCCGGCGCCGGTCCCCGGTCCGCCGCAGGGCGCCCCGGTGCCGCCCGGTGTGCCGGCCGTCGGCCCCGGCTACTTCGCCGCGCTCAGCTACCGCGGCCCGGACGGCTCGGAGCAGAAGCTGCTGCACCGCAGCGAGCCCGGCACCCCGCACCCGGAGTGGAAGATCCTCCAGGACCTGCGCCGGCTGAACGTCCCGCCGGAGCAGGTCCTGGAGCTCTACACCGAGCTGGAGTCCTGCGACCTGCCGGGCGGCTACTGCAACCGGATGATCGCCGCCTCCTGGCCGAACGTCCGGCTCACCCACACCGCCGACTACGGCCGGGACCACCACTCCCGGCAGGCCGGCATGGCCCAGCTGCTGGACCACCTGGACGAGCTGCACCAGCTGGCCTCCGGCGCCCAGCGGGTCCGCCCGTTCCGGGTGCCGCCGCCCGCCCCGGGCAGCGTTCCGGTGCTGCCGCCGATCGCACCGCAGCAGCTCGGCCAGGAGGTGAGCCAGGCCTTCGGCTCGAACGTGTTCCACTTCGAGCAGCGCGCCGTCTCCCGCCAGGGCGTGCCCGAGCCGGTGGCGCAGACCCTGATGTGGGGGGGCCTGCCGCGCGAGTTCGGACCCTTCTTCTGGGCGCAGGCCCAGGAGGGCCGCCCGATCCCGACGCTCGCCGAGCTGGCCGCCGAGCGCGGACTGACCGGCGGCCCGGACTTCGGCGGCTACCTGGTGCTCGGCAACGACTACGGCCGCCAGCTCTGCGTGCAGTACGGCACGGCGCACGTGGTCGCGGTGGACATCGACGGAACCGGCGAGCCGCCCCGGTTCGTCAACAGTGGTGTACCGGAGTTCGTTCGCGCCCTGGCCCTGCTGGGCCGGATGTGGCGGCTGCGGTACGGGCTGACCCCGGACCAGGCCGGTCGCTGGACGACCGACTTCCAGGCTCAGCTCGCCGCGATCGACCCCGCGGCCCTGCAGTCGGCGGACACCTGGTGGGCCGTCCTCCTGGAGCAGTTCTGGGACGGCCTGCTGTAGCGGGCCGACGCGGATCCGTGCAGGTGGAAGGGGTCGTTCCGGTGTCCGGAACGACCCCTTCGGCGTGCCGTCGCGGCTCTGCCTCGTTGGGGTTTCGCCCTGATCTGCGCAAAATAGGTCAAGAGGATGGGTCTATTCGTCCATTCCTCGCCGCGTTCCGATCCGTACGGCGTCCGATTCCGGACCGCCTTCCGGTTCCGGTTCCGGATCCGTCCGTTCCGTCCGATCATGGGCTCCGCAGCCCGCGACACGAGGGGAAGAGCCCATGAGCGATGCCGTCCCCCAGCACGGCTTCACCGCTGCCCGGCGCGGTTACGCGCCCGAGCAGGTCGACCGAGCCCTGACCGTTTTCACCGCCCAACGGGACGAGGCGTGGGAACGGCTGAGCGTGCTGGGCGCCGGAATCCGGGAGATGGAGCGGCGGCTGGCCGAGATCCGGCAGGCCGCCGCCGACGCTCCGGACCCGGACTACCAGGTGCTCAGCGAGCAGGCCGCCGGACTGGCCACGATGGCCGCGAACGAGGCCCGGGCGGTCCGGGAGGCCGCCGAGCGGTTCGCCGAGGACCTCCGCGACGAGGTCTACGAGGCCGGTCAGGCGCTCGGCCAGGCCGCCAAGGAGTACGCCGCCACCACCCGCGCCGAGGCCGACCAGGCCGCCCGGCGCACCGAGGAGCGGACCCGCGCCGAGGCCGAGGCGATCCGGGCCGACGCCGACCGCGAGAGCCGGGCCGTGCGGGACGCCGCCACCGGCCACGCCGCCAAGGTGCGGGTCGCCGCGGCCGAGGCCTCCGAGCTGGCCGAGGCCAAGCTCGCCGAGCTGCGCCGGGAGGCCGACGAGACCTTCGCGGCGACCGAGGCCCGGGCCGACGCCGAGGACGCCCGGATCTCGGCGACCGCGGAGCGCCGGGTCAAGGAGGCCGAGCAGTACCGGGAGACCGTGCTCGGGCAGATCAAGCAGTCCGACGCCGAGGCGCAGGCCCGGGCGGACCAGCTGATCGAGCAGGCCCGGCGCGAGGCCGAGCGGATCAACGCGGAGAGCGAGCGCGAGCAGCGCGAGTTCGCGGCCCGGCAGGAGACGGTGCAGCAGCACCTGGACCACATCAAGGGCACCCTCGCCTCGCTCACCGGCGCGGCGGTGGGCGCGATCGAGCCCGACCTGGCGGCCGAGACCCCCGCCGGGCCCGCGCCGGCGGTCGACTCCGAGGCGGACACCGGCGAGATCGCGGTGGCGAACCTGCGCAAGACCGTCGCGGTGGGCGGCGGGCAGCGGGCCGTCACCGAGGCGGCCACCGCGGTGCTGCCGGTCACTCCCGGCCCGGTGGGTCCCTTCGACGCCGCTCCCGACGATGCTGCCCCGGCCCCGGCCGCGGACTCCGCTCCGGCCGACTCCGCTCCGGCCGTCGCCGGCGCGGTCGCCACCGGGCCGGTCAGCCCCGGACCGGTCGCGCCCGGTCCGGTGGCGCCCGCCGCCCCGGCGGGGGTGCCGCCCCGGCCGAGCGCGCCGCCGAGCACGCCGAGCACGCCGAGCACGCCGCCGAGCGGGTCGGCCGCGACCGCCGCCGACGAGGTGGCCGACGACGAGGCGGCCGACGCGCCGGGCCGGCCCGCCGAGGACGAGACCCGGATCATTCCGAAGATCGTGATCGTCGACGACGGCAGCGACTACGCCACCCCGAACACGGTGGGCCTCAACAGGCGGCGCTGAGGCACCGCGAGCGCCGGTCCCGGCACCGGGTGGCCCGGCGGCTCGTGACCCCGTGAGGGCCTCACGAGCCGCCGGCCACCAGCCGGGTGAGTTTCGCGTCCTGGGCCCTGACCGCCTCCCGCTGGGCGGTCAGGGCCTGCGCGTTCCGGTCGATCTGCTGCCGCTGGTAGCCGGCCAGTACGGCGAACCAGATCCCCGCCAGATTGCTCCGGGCCGTGCAGTCGGCGTCGGCGCGGGCCGTCGCCAGCTCGCCCGGGGTGATCTCCGCGACCGCCCGGTACCGCTCCGGCAGGGCCGCCGGGTCGTCGACGCGGAAGCCGGCGGCGGCCATGCAGGTGGACCACTCGCCGGTCGCCGCGGCCACCCGGGCGTCGCGGCCGGTCGCCCCGATCGATTCGTCGAAGAGCCGGCCGACCAGCTCGGCCCCGGGCCCCGGCGGCGAGCCGATCCGTTCCGCCGCCTGCCGATCGCAGTCGACCCGGGCCGCGTCGTAGGCCTCGGCCGGGCCGGCCGCCGGCGCGACGGGCCGGGGCAGCGCCCGCTTCGGGGGGTGGAACCCCTGGACGGCGGCGGCCTCGGCCCCGAGGTACCCCCAGGCGCCGGCCGGCAGGGCCGTCGCGTTGTCCGGGGCCTGCGCCGCCTGGAGGCCGTCGCCGCCGAAACCGGTGAATCCGGCCCGCTGCATGCAGGAGACGACCAGCATATTCCTGGCCTGAATCTCTTTCACGGCCACCTGGTCATTGGCCTGATAAGCGGAAAGCGGCAGTCCGGTCATTCCGGCGCGGCCGGATTCCGGGGGTTCAGGGGTGCCGATCGCGGGGGGCGTCGGCGCGGATTTCACCGACTTCCCCCCGGTATCCTCGGCGCAGCCTGCGGAAATGGCCGACAGCACGGCCGCCAGGGTGATGGCGGCGAATCGTCCGAAATGTGGTGGACGTGCCAATCGTCTGCTCCGATCCTCGGGCACGGCAAGCTTGTTCGGACCCTAGCGCATTCCGCTCGACCCCGGCCCGGCGGCCCGTCCCGGGGGTTTCGGCTTGGCCGGAAATCAGCTGTTCGGCGACAGGCCCCCATGTAAATCTCTGGAGTCGCAACCGCTGTCGATGGAGGGGTTTCATGATTCGCCGCACAAATCCCGCAAATCCCCGCAGGGATCGCCGCACCGGAAATGTCCTGGCCCGCCGGATCGGTGCCCTCGCCGTTCTCACCGCCGCTGCCGCCGCACTGCTGCCGACGACCGGCGCGAACGCGGTGAGCCAGGTCGAATGCGGAAACCGCACCGATTTCGCGAAGGTGTACAACTACGGCTACAGCGGCCGGCTCTGCTTCGCGAATGACGGCTGGATGTCCGTCCGGGTCTACAACGTGGACCGGATCGACGCGGGCAACAACCGGGTCATCACCTATCTGGGGGGTGGCCTCGGCTCCTGGACCGTCTTCAACTGGGAGCAGTACGACTTCAACGGCAACCAGGGCCACCAGGTGACGATGTACGACATCAACCTGTCCCGCTGGTAGTCACCGGGAGCCGGGGCGGGCCGGATCCCTTGTGCGCGGTGCCGGGCGGGTGCGGACGCCCGGCACCGCGTTCGCGCGGGCCGACCGGCCCTACAGCACCTCGACCGTCGCGCCCGAGAGCCGGCGGCGGCAGTCCAGCACGTACCGGGCGTGCGCGGTGACGGCCTCGTAGTCGAACTCGTCGTGGTCGGCGAGCAGCACCACCGCGTCGGCCCCGGCCAGCTCCTCCGGAGTCGCCTCGACCCGGCGGACGGCGGCGAACGGGTCGCCGTGCGGGTCCAGCTCGGCCGCCCGCTGCCCGGGGATCACCGGCTCGGGGACGTGCACCCCGACGACCACGTGCGGGTCGGCGGCCCGGACCTCGGCGCCCATCCGGGTCAGCAGCTCGGCGACCCGGGCGGCCGGGGTCTCCCGGGCGTCGCCGGTGTTCTTCTTGTAGGCGAGCCCGAGCAGCAGCACCCGGGAGCCCTTGACCGAGCGCTGCCGCTCGTTCAGCGCCTCGGCGAGCCGGCGCACCACGTAGTCGGGCATGTGGCTGTTCACGTCGTTGGCCAGCTCGACGAAGCGGAACGACTGGCCGAGCGCCCGCTCCACCCGCCAGGACAGGTAGGAGGGGTCGATCGGCAGGCAGTGCCCGCCGACCCCCGGCCCGGGGGTGAAGCGCAGATAGCCGAACGGCTTGGTGGAGGCGGCGTCGATCGCCTCCCAGACGTCGATGCCGAGGTCGTGGGCGAACATCGCCAGCTCGTTGACCAGCGCGATGTTCACATGGCGGAAGGTGTTCTCCAGCAGCTTGGTCAGCTCGGCCTCCTTGCAGGAGGAGACCGGGACGGTTCGCTCGACCAGCCGTCCGTAGAAGCCGTCGACCGCCGCCAGCGCCGCCGGGTCGATGCCGGAGACCACTTTCGGGGTGTTCTCCAGTCGCCAGGTCGGGTTGCCCGGGTCGATCCGCTCGGGGCTGTAGCCGAGGTGGAAGTCCCGGCCGGCGGTCAGTCCGGACCCCTCTTCCAGCAGGGGCGCGAGCAGTTCCTCGGTGGTGCCCGGGTAGGTGGTGGACTCCAGCACGACGGTGGCGCCCGGGCGCAGGTGCTGGGCGAGCAACCGGGCCGAGGCCTCGATGTAGGAGAGGTCCGGCACCCCGTCGCGCAGCGGCGTCGGGACCGTGATCACCGCGATGTCGAAGCCGGCCACGTCGGCCGGCTCGGCGGACGGCAGGTAGCTGCCGTTCTCCAGCAGCGGCCGCAGCCGGGGGGCCGGGATGTCCTCGACGTAGGACTCGCCGACGGCCAGCCGTTTGATCCGGCGCTCGTCCACGTCGTAGCCGACCACCTGATAGCCGACTTCGGCCGCCCGGACCGCCAGCGGCAGCCCCACATACCCCTGACCTGCGATGACAACGCGCATGACGAAGAACCCCCTCCATCGCGACGCCCCCTGGTCCCCGCCGGGGCATCCCCACACGGCCTTCACCACAGGGTAGGGAGCGGCGCCGGGCCGCGTGGCCTTTCGGCGAAGTGGGCGGAGCCGTGCCGCGCGGGCGGGTGGTGGCCGTTCAGGTGGTGGTGGCTGGGGTGGTGGTCGCGCGGGCGCGGAGGTCCGGTGGGTGGTGGCCGGGGGCGCGGGGGTCCGGTGGGTGGTGGCCGGGGGCGCGGTGCGGCGGCGGCGTGGCCGGGTGCGCGGTGCGGCGAGGGCGCGGAAGGGGGGTGCGCGGCGGGGAACGGGCGCGCGGAGCGGGTGCCCGCGCACCACGAAAGAGGCCGAGACCCGTGGCGCCCTCCAGGAAAGGGCGCCACGGTTCCCGGCGCTTGGGCGGGCGCCCCCACCCAGGGTCGCCCGGCCTCGCACCCCCGACCCCCATCGGGTGTGCGACTGTGCCCTCCGCAGCCATCCCCCACGGTTGGGTGCGGCGGGCACAGTCACCATGGTGCGCGATCTCCATGGACGGCCAGTGACAGGAGTATGTCCAGTTCGTGGCGGAACGCGGAGGCGGAGCCGCAGCGTGCGGCCGGTGCTTCGTCCCCGTCCGGGCGCCGGCCCGGTCCGGCCCCGCGCCCGCCGCACCCGTCCCGCGGCCCCGCCGGGCCCGTGCGCCGCGTGCGTGTCGGCCCTGCGGCGTAGGCTGGAGACCCCCGGCCGCTCGGCGCGCCGGGCCGTTCGCGTTGCCCCGGCAGGCTGGTGCCGCCCGGGCGGCACCAGCCACGGCACGAAGAAGAGACTCCTGATGAGCCTGACCGGACTGCTCGATGTCGTCGCGCGGGACGCGGCGCTCGCCGAGGCGATCGAGGCCGCGACCGCGACCGGTACCGCGGCCGGCGCTCGCCACCACCTGGACCTGGTCGGCCCGCCCGCCGCCAGGCCGTTCGCCATCGCCGCGCTGGCCCGCGCGATGGCCGCGCAGTCGGCCGGGGAGCGCGGCCGCCCGGTGCTGGCCGTCACGGCGACCGGCCGGGAGGCCGAGGACCTCGCCGCCTCGCTCCGCTCGCTGCTGCCGCCCGACACGGTCGCCGAGTACCCGGCCTGGGAGACGCTCCCGCACGAGCGGCTCTCGCCGCGCTCGGACACGGTCGGCCGCCGGCTGGCGGTGCTGCGCCGGATCGTGCACCCGCGGGCGGACGACCCGGCCGCCGGACCGGTGCAGGTGATCGTGGCCCCCGTCCGCTCGGTGCTCCAGCCGCAGGTCAAGGGGCTGGCCGAGCTGGAGCCGGTGGCCGTCCTGCGCGGTGAGTCGCACGATCTGGAGGCGGTGGCCCGGCGGTTGTCGGCAGCCGCCTACGCCCGGGTCGAACTGGTCGAGAAGCGCGGCGAGTTCGCCGTCCGCGGCGGCATCCTGGACGTCTTCCCGCCGACCGAGGAGCACCCGCTGCGGGTGGAGTTCTGGGGCGACGACGTCGAGGAGATCCGGTACTTCAAGGTCGCCGACCAGCGCTCGCTGGAGATCGCCGAGCACGGTCTCTGGGCGCCGCCCTGCCGTGAGCTGCTGCTGACCGACGAGGTGCGGGCGCGGGCCGCCGAGCTGTCCGCCCAGCAGCCCGGGCTGGCCGAGATCCTGGACAAGATCGCCGAGGGCATCGCGGTCGAGGGCATGGAGTCGCTGGCGCCCGTCCTGGTGGACGACATGGAACTGCTGATGGACGTGCTCCCGCTCGGATCGGTGGCCGTGGTCTGCGACCCGGAGCGGGTCCGCACCCGGGCGGCCGACCTGGTGGCGACCAGCCAGGAGTTCCTGCACGCCTCCTGGGTGGCGGCCGCCGCCGGCGGGGACCGGCCGATCGACCTGGAGACGATCGACGTCTCGGCCGCCTCGCTGCGCTCGCTCGCGGAGGTGCGCGAGCACGCCGCCGAGATCGGGCTCCCCTGGTGGTCGGTCAGCCCCTTCGCGACCAGCGAGTCCAGCATCAGCGAGGTGCTGGAGTTCGACGTCAACACCCTGACCCTGGGCATGCACGCGGTGGAGGCGTACCGGGGCGACACCGCCCGGGCCATCGCCGACGCCAAGGAGCGGCTGGCCGCCGACTGGCGGGTGGTCATGGTGACGGAGGGCCACGGCCCGGCCTCCCGGCTCGCGGAGGTGCTCGGCAACGAGGGCATCCCGGCCCGCCTGGTCGCCGACCTCGGCGAGGCGCCGACCAGGGACGTCGTCTACGTCTCCTGCGGCTCGATCGAGCACGGCTTCGTCGACGAGGCGCTCAAGCTCACCGTCATCACCGAGACGGACCTCTCCGGGCAGAAGTCCTCCACCAAGGACATGCGCCGGATGCCCTCCCGGCGCCGCAACGCGATCGACCCGCTGGCTCTGGCGGCCGGCGACTACGTCGTCCACGAGGCGCACGGCGTCGGCCGCTACGTCGAGATGGTGCAGCGCACGGTGCAGGGGGCCACCCGCGAGTACCTGGTGCTGGAGTACGCGCCGGCCAAGCGCGGCCACCCCGGCGACCGGCTGTTCGTGCCGACCGACCAGCTGGACCAGGTCACCAAGTACGTCGGCGGCGAGGCCCCCACGCTGCACCGCCTCGGCGGCGCGGACTGGGCGAAGACCAAGCAGCGGGCCAAGAAGGCGGTCAAGGAGATCGCCGCCGACCTGATCAAGCTGTACTCCGCCCGGATGGCCGCGCCCGGCCACACCTTCGGCCCGGACACCCCGTGGCAGCGCGAGCTGGAGGACGCCTTCCCCTACGCGGAGACGCCCGACCAGCTGACCACCATCGCCGAGGTCAAGTCGGACATGGAGAAGTCCGTCCCGATGGACCGGCTGATCTGCGGCGACGTCGGCTACGGCAAGACCGAGATCGCGGTGCGGGCGGCTTTCAAGGCCGTCCAGGACGGCAAGCAGGTGGCGGTGCTGGTGCCGACCACGCTGCTGGTGCAGCAGCACTTCTCCACCTTCGCCGAGCGGTACGCCAACTTCCCCGTGACGGTGAAGGCGCTCTCCCGCTTCCAGACCGACAGCGAGGCGAAGGCCGTGCTGGAGGGCCTGTTCGAGGGCTCGGTGGACGTCGTCATCGGCACCCACCGGCTGTTCTCCTCGGAGACCCGCTTCAAGGACCTCGGCCTGGTCATCGTCGACGAGGAGCAGCGCTTCGGCGTCGAGCACAAGGAGCAGCTGAAGAAGCTGCGGGCCAACGTGGACGTGCTGACGATGTCCGCCACGCCGATCCCGCGCACCCTGGAGATGGCGGTCACCGGCATCCGGGAGATGTCCACCATCACCACCCCGCCGGAGGAGCGGCACCCGGTGCTGACCTTCGTCGGCCCCTACGACGAGAAGCAGATCTCGGCCGCCATCCGGCGTGAACTCCTGCGCGAGGGTCAGGTCTTCTACATCCACAACCGGGTCGAGTCGATCGACAAGGCGGCGGCCCGGCTGAGGGACCTCGTCCCCGAGGCGCGGATCGCCACCGCGCACGGGCAGATGGGGGAGACCGCGCTGGAGAAGGTGGTCGTCGACTTCTGGGAGAAGGAGTTCGACGTCCTGGTGTCGACCACGATCGTCGAGTCGGGCATCGACATCTCCAACGCCAACACCCTGATCGTCGAGCGCGGTGACACCTTCGGGCTCTCCCAGCTGCACCAGCTGCGCGGCCGGGTCGGCCGTGGGCGCGAGCGCGGCTACGCGTACATGCTGTACCCGCCGGAGAAGCCGCTGACCGAGACGGCGCACGAGCGGCTGGCCACCATCGCCCAGCACACCGAGATGGGCGCGGGTATGTACGTGGCGATGAAGGACCTGGAGATCCGCGGCGCCGGCAACCTGCTCGGCGGCGAGCAGTCCGGGCACATCGCGGGCGTCGGCTTCGACCTCTACATGCGGATGGTCGGCGAGGCGGTGGCCGAGTTCCGGGAGTCGCTGTCCGGCGGCGGCGAGCCGGAGGAGGAGCCGCTGGAGGTCAAGATCGAGCTGCCGGTGGACGCCCACGTGCCGCACGACTACGCGCCGGGCGAGCGGCTGCGGCTGCAGGCGTACCGCTCGATCGCGGCGGTCAACTCGGAGCAGAACATCCAGCAGGTCCGGGACGAACTGGTCGACCGGTACGGCAAGTTGCCCGAGCCGGTGGAGAACCTGCTGCTGGTGGCCGCGCTGCGGCTGTACGCCCGCCGGTGCGGCATCGCCGACATCACGCTGGCCGGCGCCAACGTCCGGTTCGGGCCGGTGGAGCTGCGCGAGTCGCAGCAGCTGCGGCTGAACCGGCTCTACCCGCGCAGCCAGGTGAAGGCGGCCGCCCAGCAGTTGCTGGTGCCCCGGCCGTCCACCGGGCGGATCGGCGGCAAGCCGCTGGTCGGGCGGGAACTGCTCGGCTGGTGCCGTGAGTTCCTGTCCGCGATGTTCGACGACCTGGCGGGGTCGAAGAAGTAGCGACCCGTTCCGGCGGATGTGCGGCGGCGGTCCCGGGCGATGCGCCGGGGGCCGCCGCTCTCTGCTGTGCCGCGGATCCTCGTTCCTGACTCCTCGCCCTGGGACCGGGGCCCGCGAAGCCCGCCGGCGGGTCGGTGCTGGGCGGTACGGTGTGCGGGGTTCGTCCGTGCTGCGGCCGACCGCCGTCCTCACCCGCTCAGGAGCGCACATGTCAGGGCAGTACCCCGGGCAGTTCGGACCACCGCCCGGCGGCGCGTTCCCCGGTGGCCTGCCCCAGGGCGGGGCGCCGGGCACGGTGTCGTACCCCGCTCCGCCGCCGCCCGGTCCGGCCCGGCGGCCCGGGGAGGCGGCCGGGCCCTACGGGGTGCTCGGCCGGGTGCTGTGCGTCCTCACGCCGCTGGTGACGGTCGGCCTGCTCGGCATGATCCCCTCGCTGCTGCTGGCGGTCCGCCGCCGCCGGGCGTACGACACCCTCGGTGCGGCGGTGTTCGCCGCACTCTTCCTCACCTACCTGGTCTGCGCGGGCGTGGCCGGCGGCACCGGCGACGCGCCCACCGCGGACACCGTCGGCATGGTGGCCATGGTGCTGATGTGGCTCGGCGCACCGCTGCACTTCCTGGCGATGGACCTGCGCGCGGTCTGGGAGGCGGGCCGGCCGAAGGCGCCCGCCGCGGCGGCGTACCACCCGTCGCCCGCCGCACCGTACGGACCGCCCGTGTCCGGGCCGGCCTACCCGCAGGCACCGGTCTCCGGGTACGGCCCGCCCTTCGGGACCCCGACCCCGCCGCCCGCGCCCGGCTACGGGTACCCGGCCCCGTAGTCGACCCCGGTCCGGCCCGGGACCGCCCGCGACCGGGGAGGAGATACGCGGGCTGGGTGAACTGCTGCGCCGTCAGGCCCGCGAGGACGGCCGGCCGTGCGTGCCGCCGGGGTGACCGCGGCCAGGGTGATCGGCGGTCGTTACCGCTTCACCGAGAGGATCGGCCAACACCCCCACACCCCGCGACCCGCACACCGCTCCCTGGCCGCCGGCCCGTTGAGCTGGAGTGGGAAGTCGGCGGGTCCGGCTTCCTGCGGGCGTGCAGCGTGAGTCGGGCGAGCAGCGTGGCCCGCTGGGTCGGCTCGCCTGGGCCGGGTATGACTTTCGGCAGATTCGGTGCTGCTGCCCGCCTCCTACTGTCGTAGCCGTGAGGGTGAACGGTGAGTGGTGGAGCAGGTGGAGCAGGTGGCTCGACGGGGCGCTGCTGGTGGGTACGGCGGTGGCCACGGGGGCGTGCGCGGTAAGCATCTGGTGGGCGCTGCCCGCGATCGCCACGGCGTTCCTGGCCGGGTGGCGGACGGATCGCGTGCGGTGGGCCGTGACCGTGCTGGCCGCTGTCGTGGCGGGCGGGGTGACGGTGGCATTGGCGGTACCGGCCTGGATGGTCCCGGGGACGTCCTTCCTCTCGCTGGTGGTCTGCGCGGGCATGGCGCCCTGGATGGCGGGCCGGTTCTGGCGGCAGTCCCAGGAACTGGTCCGGGCCGGCTGGGAGCGGGCGGAGCGGCTGGAGCGCGAGCAGCAACTGGTGGCGGAGCAGGCCCGGCTGCGGGAGCGGGCCCGGATCGCCCAGGACATGCACGACGCCCTCGGTCATGACCTGAGCCTGATCGCCCTGCGGGCCGGTGCCCTGAAGCTGGCACCCGACCTCGCCCCGGCGCACCGGGAGGCGGCCCAGGAGATCCGCAAGGGTGCCGGAGCGGCCGTGGAACGCCTTGCCGAGGTGATCGGCATCCTCCGGGAGGAGACGGACGCGGCGGGCGAGGCCGCCCGGGGCCCCGCCGACGCGGGGGTCGCCCACCTGGTGGAGGAGGCGGCCGCCGCCGGTCTGCAGGTCCGCCTGACGATGACGGGCCCGGCGGACGCTCTGCCGCGCGCGGTGGAGCACGCCGTGTACCGGGTGACCCAGGAGGCGCTGACCAACGCGGCCAAGCACGCGCCTCAGGCGAGGGTCGGCGTGCGGGTCGCCCACACGCCGGAGGGCGTCCGCGTCCAGGTGGTGAACGGGCCGCCACCGGTGGGTCCAGCGGCAGCACCGGCAGCAGCGGCAGCACCGAACGCGGGCGGCCGTGGGCTGATCGGCCTGGCCGAGCGGGTCAGACTGGCCGGCGGCACCTTCCGGTACGGGCCGCGCGCCGAGGGCGGCGGGTTCGAGGTGCTCGCCCACCTGCCGCGCGCCGGCGCCGCCGTCACTCTGTCGCCCGGGCCCGCCCCGGTCTCCCCCATCCGTGAACTCAGCCGCGCCCGCCGCCGGGTGGGCCGGATGATGGCGGCGACCGTACTGGTGCCACTGGTCACCGTGCTGGCGCTGACCGCCGTCCTGCGGGGGTGGACGATCTACACGGCCGGCCGTGCCGTGCTGGAGCCGGCGGACTACGCGTCGCTGCGGATCGGTCAGGACCGGGCGACGGTCCAGCGGTTTCTGCCTGCCCATCAGTTTCCGTACCATCCGTCCGTGGGGAACCCGCCACCCCGGGGAGAAGGAGTGACGTGCGAGTACTACGCGATCACCGCCGAGCCGTTCGACGACGACCGTTCCGGCGATGCGTACCGGCTCTGCTTCCAACGGGACGTACTGATCTCCTTGGAAGCGCTGATCGCGTGAGCGCCGGATGAGCGGCGGCGAGCGGGCCGCCGCCGGTACACCGATCCGGGTGGTGATCGCCGACGACGAGCCGATGGTCCGGGCCGGCGTCCGCGCCGTGCTCACCACCGATCCGGGGATCGAGATCGTCGCCGAGACCGGGGACGGCCGGGAGGCCGTCGAGCTGGTCCGCCGCCACCGCCCCGATGTCGTGGTGCTCGACATCCGAATGCCCGGCACGGACGGCATCACCGCCGCCGCCGAGATCCGCCGCTCCGGCGCGGCCACCGGGATCGTCATGCTGACGACCTTCGGCGAGGACGACTTCATCCTGCGGGCCCTAGGCGGTGGCGCCAACGGGTTCCTGATCAAGTCGGGTGAGCCGGAGGAACTGATCGCCGGGGTGCGGGCGGTGGCGGACGGCGCCGCCTACCTCTCACCCAAGGTGGCCGCGCGCGTGGTCGCCCACCTCGCCGCCACCGGAGCCGGCGGGCCGGCCGACCGACGTTCCGCCGCGCTTGAACAGGTGGCCGCGCTGACCACCCGGGAGCGGGAGGTGCTGACGCTGATCGCCGCCGGACTGTCCAACGGGCAGATCGCCCGCCGGATCGGGGTGGTGGAGGGGACCGTGAAAGCCCATGTGAGCTCCGTCCTGGCGCGGCTCGGAGTGGCCAACCGGGCGGCCGCCGCCGTCCTCGCCCACGAGGCCGGCCTGACCACCGGCGGAACGTGCGCGGGCGGTCCGCGCGCCTGACGGCCGCGCCGCCGCCAGCGGGCCCAGCACCCGTATCCCGACCGGCGATGCCACCGCCGCCGTGGCGAGCGGCAGGAGCGCGACGACCACCGCCGCGGTGATCGCCCCGCCGAGAACGGCCCCGGCGACCACGTCGTGCGGATAGTGCACCCCGGCGGCCACCCGCAGCGCGGCCGTCGCGACCCCGACCGGGACGACCAGCAGGGCCCAGCGCGGCCGCAGCAGGACCAGACCGGTCGTCAGGGCGGCGGCCAGGGTCGCGTGGTTGCTGGGGAAGGACCAGTCGCCCGGCGGCGGGCAGTGCGCGACGACGGGGTGTGCCGACAGGGCGTCGGGCAGGGCGCGACAGGGCCGCTCCTCGTCGACCACGACCTTCAGCACCTCGCTCGCCCCGTAGGCGAGGACGGTGCCGAGCCCGGTGAGCGCGACCCCCGCGACCGCGTCGGCGGCGCGTCGGCCGCGGGCCGTCCACCAGCAGAGCACCAGCAGCAGCCCGAGCACCAGCAACCCCGCCTCGCTGGCGGGCTCCAGCAGCGAGGCGAGCCGGTGCGGTGCGTCGACGACGACATCGGCCACCCGCCGGTAGCCGCCGGCGGACGCGCCGCCGGTCACCCGTACCGGCCCGCCGTGCCCGGCCCGCCCACCGCCTGTCGGTGCCAGCCACCCGACCGCGGCGGTGCCCGCACCCAACACCGCCACCGCTACCGCCACCCGGGTGCCGGTCGCCCTGCTCGCCCCGGCCCTTCCGGCCCCGACCCCTTCCGCCTCGACCGTCCTCGTCCTGACCGCTCTCTTCCTGGCCCTGTTCGTCATGGTCAGGACGGTAGGGGTAGCCGGGGGACCGAGGCCCGGGTCGAAAGGCAGGGGGAGACCTGGACGATCGTCGGGGTTGACGCCGCACGCCGGGTGAGCCGTTCGGGGCACGGTCCGCGCCGAGGGGGCCGGGCCGCCCTACCCTCGGGACACCGTCCGGCCGCTCGCGGGAAGGCGCCTCCGAACGCCTGCCGCCCCCACCCCGGAGACCAGCCATGCACCGTCGGACCGCCGTCGTCGTCGGCGCCCTGCTCGCCGTCCCGACGCTGGCCGCCTGCGGAGCCGACGGGCTGACGCCGGGCACGGCGGCCGTGCTGGACGGCCGGCGGATCCCGGTGGCGGTCGTCGAGGCCCGGGTCGCGGAGCTGCGCGAGGCGGCCGGCGGCGCCTCCGCGGACGGCCGCCGGCCGCCGGACGGACTGGTACGACGGGCCGTCGCGGACCTGGTGCTCGACGCGGTCGTCGCCCGCGCACTGGCCGACCGCGGGCTCGCGGTGGGCGGTGCGGAGGTGGCGGCGGCCCGGACGGCGGCGCAGGACCGGTACGGCGGTGCCGGCCCGCTCGCCCGCGTCCTGGCCGCCCGGGGTGTCGCCGGTCCCGGGGTCGACGACTACTTCCGTCGCGAGCTGAGCATCCGCCGCCTCGCCGCCGCCACGGGCCAGGACGCCGCCACCCCGGCGGGCGACCACACCGTCCGCCTCGCCCTGGCCGAAGCCGCCCTCCACCTGCGCGTCAACCCCCGCTACGGCACCTGGGACGCCGACCGGGCCGCCCTCCTCCCCGACACCCCGCCCTGGCTGGCCGGCTGACCCCCAGGCCCGACGGGCACAGGAAGTCGGACCGGCCGACTTCCCACTCCGCGCGCCGCGACCGGTACGCGCCCCTGCGGCGGAACGGGGCGGGCGGGGGCCCATGCCGGCTGGCCCTCAGGTTCGACGGGCACAGGAAGTCGGACCGGTCGACTTCTCACTCCGTGCCGCGCGACCGGCCCGCGCCGCTGCGGCCGAACGGGAGGGGCGAGGACCCATGGGCCTGCCGCCGTCCTTCGACCGAGGGGGCGGAGCCGGACCGGCACCGGGGCCTGCCGCTGCCCCTCTGCGTCGGGTGCGTCAGGCGGTGCGGGGCGGCGGGCCGGCACGTACCCCGACGTCGTCTTCCGGGTCGGGCGGAGGGCGGTGGGGCGCGGCCGACACCCGGGCCAGCCGTCGCCCTCGGGGGCGGGCGGAGTACGGCGGTGGGGCCGGTCCGGTGCCGTGGTCTCGCCGCCTCGGGGCTGATGCCTGTCGCCCGTCGGGCCGGGCGGAGGGCGGTGCCGGACCCTGACCGGCACCCGCCCGGGCGATACCCGGTACGCGGCCTGACCGGCACCTGCCCCGCCGTCCCCCTGGCCGGGTGAAACGTGGAGGCGGGGGCTCACCGGGGCCGGGTAGGTTCGGGGTGTGACGAATCTTCCGGGCGCGAAGCTGATCCTGCTCACCACCACCCACCGGGTGGCTCCCGGCCTGCTGGCCTGGCCCGCCTGGGAGGCGCTGAGGTCGGCCGGGCGGGTGCTCGCCGGGGACGCCGCGCACCCGCAGCTGCCGGCGGTGCGGCAGGCGGGGGTCGAGGTGGAGGTGGTGGCGCCCGATTCGGCGCCCGCTCTCGCCCGGCTGCTGACCGGACAGCCGGCCGCCTCGGGGCCGACGGTCTGGCTGGGCAGCCCGGACGGCGACCCCGGGCTCACCGACGCGCTGGCGCGCCTCGCGGTCGAGCACGCGGGCGAGGTGCCCGAGATCGAGGTGCTGCCCGGTTCGTACGACCTGCCGGGCGCGCGGCTGCTGGACCTGGTCTCGGTGATGGACCGCCTTCGCTCGCCCGGCGGCTGCCCCTGGGACGCCGAGCAGACCCACGCCAGCCTGGTGAAGTACCTGGTGGAGGAGTCCTTCGAGCTGGTCGAGGCGATCGAGGAGGGGGACCGCGACACGCTCCGCGAGGAGCTGGGCGACGTCCTGCTCCAGGTCTTCTTCCATTCCCGGATCGCCGAGGAGCACCCCACCGACGCGTTCTCCATCGACGACGTGGCGGGTGACATCGTCGATAAGCTGATGTACCGCCACCCGCACGTGTTCGGGGATGTCGAGGCCGAGGGCGCCGCCGAGGTGGAGGCGAACTGGGAGGCGCTGAAGGCCGCCGAGAAGTCGGAGCGCGAGTCGGTGCTGGACGGCGTGCCGGCCGGTCTTCCCGCGCTGGCGTACGCGGCGAAGCTGGTGTCCCGGGTGCGCCGGGCGGGCTTCACCGGTGTGCCGGACGCGGCCTACGAGCTGCCCGCGGAGCTCACGGCGGAGTCGGCGGGCCGGCTGCTGCTCGCGGTGGCGCAGCGGGCGTTCGACGCGGGGGTGGACGTGGACGCCGCGCTCCGGGCGGCCGCGCGCGGCTACCGGGACGCCGTGCGCGCCGCCGAGGGGCTCAAGCCCGAGTAGCCCCGAGCGGCCCCCCGGAGCACGCCCGGGCCGAGACCCGCGCCCGGGCACGCCCGCACCGCGACCGCCGCCCGGGCACGCCGCCCGCACCGCGACCGCCGCCCCCCGTCAGACCGCCGCCACGTCCTCCACCGCCCGGCGCTGCACCGGGACCACCTCGTCGACGACCTCGGCGATCGCCTCGCCGACCAGGGCGAGCAGTTCGGCCAGCCGCTCCAGGTCGAGGTGGTCCGGCAGCTCGGCGAGGGAGACGACGCGCTCGCCGCCCGGCCCTGCGACGCAGAACAGGTCGATCGGGCCGAGGTGCTTCTCGGTGGTGTCGACCAGGGCGGCGATGTCGCTCGGGCGGCGGATGTCGCCGCAGACGCCGACGACCGGGCAGCCCGGCCGGTCGAGTTCGGTGGCGAGGTCCTCGGCGATGCCGACCTGCTGGTCGGCGATGAGGACGCCGGAGGCGCCCGCGGCGGTGAACCGGCGGGCGAGGCCGGCTCCCGACCCGCCGGCGAGTACGGCGATGACCACGACTGCCCCGGTGACCCGCATGGTGCGCTCCTCCCTGTGGGCGGCTCCGCACCGGCGCCCACGCATTTTGCTTGCGGAGGATCGTAGGCAGGTCCTGACCCTCCGCAACAGGGATTACCCCTCAGGTGACCAGGCTCACGCCTGCCGCGCCGGGGTTCCCCACCGGATACGGTCGACACATGCCAGTTCAGCCCGATTCAGCCCGCCCGCCGCTCTTCACCTGGGAGTTCGCCGCCGACCCGTACCCGGCGTACGCGTGGCTGCGGGAGCACGAACCGGTGCACCGCACCACCCTGCCGAGCGGGGTGGAGGCCTGGCTGGTGACCAGGTACGCCGACGCCCGGCAGGCGCTCGCCGACAGCCGGCTCTCGAAGGACCCGGCCCACCACAGCGGGCACGCCCACCGCAGCGGCCGGGTCGGCATCCCCGGCGAGCGCCAGGCCAATCTGATGACCCACCTGCTGAACATCGACCCGCCGGACCACACCCGGCTGCGCCGGCTGGTCTCGAAGGCGTTCACGCCGCGCCGGGTGGCGGAGTTCGAGCCCCGGGTGCAGCAGCTCACCGACCGGCTGATCGACGGCTTCGCGGAGCGCGGCTCGGCGGACCTGATCCACGAGTTCGCCTTCCCACTGCCGATCTACGCGATCTGCGACCTGCTCGGCGTGCCGGCCGAGGACCAGGACGACTTCCGGGACTGGGCGGGCATGATGATCCGCCATGGCAGCGGGCAGCGCGGCGGGGTGGGACGCGCCGTCAAGCGGATGCGCGCCTACCTGGCGGAGCTGATCCACCGCAAGCGGGCCGATCCCGGCGACGACCTCATCTCGGGGCTGATCCGGGCCAGCGACCACGGTGAGCACCTGACCGAGAACGAGGCCGCGGCGATGGCCTTCATCCTCCTCTTCGCCGGGTTCGAGACGACCGTGAACCTGATCGGCAACGGCACCTACGCTTTGCTGCGCAACCCCGGGCAGCGGGCGCTGCTCCAGGACTCGATCGCCCGCGGCGAGACCGCGCTGCTGGAGACCGGTATCGAGGAACTCCTGCGCTACGACGGTCCAGTGGAGCTCGCCACCTGGCGGTTCGCGACCAGCCCGCTGACCATCGGCGGCGTGGACATCCCGGTCGGCGATCCGGTGCTGGTGGTGCTCGCGGCGGCGGACCGGGACCCGGCGCGGTTCGCCGACGAGAACACCCTCGACCTGGCCCGGACGGACAACCCGCACCTCGGCTTCGGGCACGGCATCCACTACTGCATCGGTGCGCCGCTGGCCCGGTTGGAGGGGCGCGCGGCGCTCACCACCCTGCTCACCCGGTTGCCCGATCTGCGACTCGCCGCTAGCCCGGAGGAGCTCCGCTGGCGCGGTGGCCTGATCATGCGTGGACTGCGCGATCTCCCGGTGGAATTCACCCCCGAGAAGCCCTCCGCGGCACCGGTGGACGGGCTCTGAGCAAATCCGTCCGGCGACCCCCGGCGGTGTCTCGATCTCGTCGCGCCGAGACCGCGACACGCTGACGGGGTGTCGCCGACACGCCCTATCAGCGGGTATGAATCAGCATCAAACCGGACATAGCCCTGTCGTTGGTAGGCGATCGGCCACGCGCCGTAATTTATGTGTGATACCTGCGATATGAGCTTGTTATTGATGTGAGGATCTGTCTACCCTCCCTGGAGTTCGCAGCTGCGGACCTCGTGCGCGGAACGCCGAATCCTGCCCGCCGCGTTACGGGAAACCGACCAGAACCCTTGGGCAGGGGCGGGGGAACCAGGTTTGTTGCCGTCCCCCACGGCTTGGGGTGAAGCCGCCCGCGCGGGCAGAAGGCGTCCGCGTCGTGCGGCCGGGCCACCTCCCGGTCCGAACCCGACAGCTCACCTCGCAGGCGTGCGGAGAGGGACTTCCCCATGCTCTTCGTCGGAACCGGCCGTCACCGTCGTCGCACCCAGACCGAGAAGGCCATCGCCGTTGCCGGCGTGGCCGGCGTCGGACTCGCCCTGCCGCTCCTCACCGCCACCGGCGCCTCGGCCGCCCCGGCCTCGACCTGGGACGCGGTCGCCCAGTGCGAGAGCGGCGGCAACTGGGGCATCAACACCGGCAACGGCTTCTACGGCGGCCTCCAGTTCACCTCCAGCACCTGGAAGGCGTTCGGCGGCACCTCGTACGCGCCGCAGGCCCACCAGGCCAGCCGGGCGCAGCAGATCTCGGTCGCCGAGAAGGTCCTCGCCTCGCAGGGGCCGGGCGCCTGGCCGGTCTGCTCCCAGAAGGCGGGCCTGGCCAAGGGCGGGGCCGCGGCCTCGGTCGACACCTCCTCGGACGCCGAGCCGACGGCCGCCGCCAAGCCGGCCCAGTCGAAGCCCGCGCAGAAGCCGGCGCAGAAGCCCGCCCAGAAGCCGGCCCAGCAGCAGGCTCCGAAGCCCGCCGCCCAGCAGCCCGCCCAGCAGGACGACCGGGCTCCGGGCTTCGCCGGCCAGCCGGGCTGGGACGCCGACGCGAAGGTCTTCTGGTACCAGAGCGACGGCGCCTGGTACTGGACCAGCCACCAGAGCGTCTACCAGCAGTACGCCGGTCAGCAGGCCGCCCAGCAGACGAGCGGGTACGCGGGCCAGGACAGCCGCCCCGCCGCCCACGGCGCCCCGGCCGCGGTCGCCGCCCAGCAGCGCACCGGGCACGGCTACACCGTCCAGTCCGGTGACACCCTGTCGACGATCGCCGCCGCCCAGGGCGTCGAGGGCGGCTGGCAGACGCTGTACGACGGCAACCGCGGCACCGTCGGCACCGACCCCAACATGATCCTCCCGGGCCAGCAGCTCGATCTCGGCTGACCGCCCGTGTGGTGACTCCCCGTGCGGTGACGCCACGAAGGGGGCCGGTTCGGCCCCCTTCGTCCGCATCCGGCCGCATTTCGTGGGACAACCAGGTGAACTACCGGTGGGTAGCCCGGCCACACGCTGAGACGGGACCGAGGTCGACGTGGTCCCGGGAGCCCGTGCGGTTAGGCTCTGGTCGTAACGACTCCGCAACCATCCGGCCGACAGCACCCATCGTCAGCCGAACCTGCTTCCGCTAGGAGATGCCTCGTGCCGTCCATCGATGTCGTCGTAGCCCGTGAGATTCTCGACTCGCGTGGCAACCCCACGGTCGAGGTCGAGGTCGGCCTCGACGACGGCAGCACCGGCCGTGCCGCTGTCCCGTCGGGTGCCTCCACCGGTGCCTTCGAGGCGCTGGAGCTTCGCGACGGTGACAAGAACCGCTACTTCGGCAAGGGCGTGGAGAAGGCCGTCCTGGCCGTCATCGAGCAGATCGGCCCCGAGCTGGTCGGCTACGACGCCACCGAGCAGCGCCTGATCGACCAGGCCATGCTCGACCTGGACGCCACGCCGGACAAGTCCTCGCTCGGCGCCAACGCGATCCTGGGCGTCTCGCTCGCCGTGGCGCACGCCGCCTCCGAGGCCAGCGACCTGCCGCTGTTCCGCTACCTGGGCGGCCCGAACGCCCACGTCCTGCCCGTCCCGATGATGAACATCCTCAACGGTGGCTCGCACGCGGACTCCAACGTCGACATCCAGGAGTTCATGATCGCTCCGATCGGCGCGGAGTCCTTCTCCGAGGCCGTCCGCTGGGGCGTCGAGGTCTACCACACCCTCAAGGGCGTGCTGAAGGAGCGCGGCCTGTCCACCGGCCTCGGCGACGAGGGCGGCTTCGCGCCGAACCTGGACAGCAACCGCGAGGCCCTGGACCTCATCACCGAGGCCATCCAGAAGGCCGGTTACGTGCCCGGCCGGGACATCGCGCTCGCCCTGGACGTCGCCGCCTCCGAGTTCTACCAGGACGGTGCCTACCAGTTCGAGGGCAAGGCGCTCTCCGCCGCCGAGCTCATCGAGTACTACGCCGAGCTCGTCGCCGCGTACCCGCTGGTCTCCATCGAGGACCCGCTGGACGAGTCGGACTGGGACGGCTGGAAGGCCATGACCGTCAAGCTGGGCGACAAGGTCCAGCTGGTCGGCGACGACCTGTTCGTCACCAACCCGGCCCGCCTGGCCAAGGGCATCGAGACCGGCACCGCCAACGCGCTGCTGGTCAAGGTGAACCAGATCGGCTCGCTGACCGAGACCCTGGACGCCGTCGAGCTGGCCCAGCGCAACGGCTACCGCTGCATGATGTCGCACCGCTCCGGTGAGACCGAGGACGTCACCATCGCCGACCTCGCCGTCGCCACCAACTGCGGCCAGATCAAGACCGGCGCCCCGGCCCGCTCCGAGCGCGTCGCCAAGTACAACCAGCTGCTGCGCATCGAGGAGATCCTCGACGACGCGGCCGAGTACGCCGGCCGCGGCGCGTTCCCGCGCTTCCGCTCCGCCGAGTAGTGACCGCGCGGCCGAGCAGTCGTCGGCCCGGGCCCGTCACGAGGGCCGATCGCGCCCAGTAGCGCAAGCCTGACCGGTGCCCCGCCGTTCACCCCGTAGGGTGGACGGCGGGGCACCGTCGCGATCAGGAGGGGACACGGGAGATGGCAGGCTGGAGGATCCCGGGCTTTGCCGCCCGGCCTCGCTTCACGAGCCGGGCGACCGTCCTCGTCCTGGTGCTCTGCTCCCTGGTCGCGATCCTGGCCTACCCGACCAGGCAGTTCATCTCCCAGCGTTCCGAGATCTCCGCCCAGCGGGCGAAGGCCGAGCACGCCCGGCAACAGGTCGAGCAGCTGCGCCGGGAGAGGACCCGCTGGCAGGACCCGGAGTACGTCAAGGCGCAGGCCCGCAGCCGGCTGCACTACGCGATGCCGGGGGAGACCCCGTACATCGCGGTGGATCCGGCGGGCCGGGGCGCCACCCAGTCCTCCGCCGTCCCGCCCGCCCCCTCCGACGGCGCGGCCAAGGCCGCCAAGCCCTGGTACGCGAGCGTCTGGGACTCGGTGGACGCCGCCGACACCGCCGCTCTCGCCCCGCCCTCTTCACCCGCCCCTGCCCCTGCTGGAGCCAGCTCCCCCCATGACCACTGAGAACCACCCCTCCGTCTCCGACACCGACGTCGCGGCCATCGCCGCACAGCTCGGCCGGGTCCCGCGCGGCCTGCGCTCGGTGGCGCACCGCTGCCCCTGCGGCAACCCGGACGTCGTGGAGACGGCCCCCCGGCTCGCGGACGGCACGCCGTTCCCGACGCTCTACTACCTGACCTGCCCCAAGGCCGCCTCGCTGATCGGCACGCTGGAGGCGGACGGCGTGATGAAGGAGCAGACCGCCCGGCTCGCCGAGGACCCGGAGCTGGCCGCCGCCTACCAGAAGGCGCACGAGGACTACATCGCGCGCCGCGACGCCATCGAGGTGCTGGAGGGCTTCCCCAGCGCCGGCGGCATGCCGGACCGGGTGAAGTGCCTGCACGTGCTGGTCGGCCACTCGCTGGCGGCCGGCGAGGGCGTCAACCCGCTCGGCGACGAGGCGATCGGCATGCTGGAGGACTGGTGGGCCAAGGGCCCCTGCGTCTCCCCCGACGAGGTCGAGGCCGCCGGCGAGCGGGTCGCGAGGAACCGTGCCAAGCAGCAGGACCACGAGGCCGTGATCGCCGCCAAGCAGCAGAAGGCCGCCGAACGCGCCGCCAAGCGGGCCGCGCAGGAGAATGCCGAGGAGCCCGACGCATGAGTGTCACCCGGGTCGCCGCGATCGACTGCGGTACCAACTCGATCCGCCTGCTGGTCGCCGACCTCGATCCGGAGACCGGGGCGATCACCGACCTCGACCGCCGGATGGTGATCAACCGGCTGGGCCAGGGAGTGGACCGGACCGGCCGGCTGCACCCGGACGCGCTGGCCCGCACCTTCGCGGCCTGCCGCGAGTACGCCGAGGTGATCGCCGGCTTCGGGGTGGCCCCGGAGCGGATCCGCTTCGTGGCCACCAGCGCCTCGCGGGACGCCGAGAACAGTGACGAGTACGCCAAGGGCGTGCGCGACATCCTGGGCGTCGGGCCCGAGGTGGTGAGCGGCGAGGAGGAGGCGCACCTCTCCTTCGTCGGCGCCACCAAGGAGCTCACCGGCGGCCAGTTCCCGGCGCCGTACCTGGTCTTCGACCTCGGCGGCGGCTCCACCGAGTTCGTGCTCGGCGCCGAGGACGTCCGGGCCGCCCGCTCGGTCGACATCGGCTGTGTCCGGCTGACCGAGCGGCACTTCGGCGGCGCCGAGCTGCCCTCGGCGGAGCAGGTCGCCGAGGCGCGGGCGCACGTCCGGGCCGAGCTGGACAAGGCCGAGGAGGTCGTCCCGCTGACCGGGGCGGCGACGCTGGTCGGTCTGGCCGGGACGGTCACCACGGTGTCGGCGATCGTCCAGGACCTGCCCGGGTACGACTCCGAGCGGATCCACCACTCGCGGATCACCCGCGAGGACGTGGCCCGGATCGCTTCCGAGCTGCTCGCCGCCACCCACGCCGAGCGTGCGGCCATCCCGTCGATGCACCCGGGCCGGGTGGACGTCATCGCGGCCGGCGCGCTGGAGCTGCTGGAGATCATGGAGCGGACCGGCGCCGCCGAGCTGGTCGTGAGCGAGCACGACATCCTGGACGGCATCGCCTGGAGTATCGCCTCCTAGCCCGGTGCGAGGCTTACCGCCCCGGCCCCGGACCCCCCGAAGGGGTTCCGGGGCCGGGGCGCGCCCGGTGCCCTGCGAGAAAGTTCGTGAATTTCTTCACATGGCGATCCAGCCATTCGTCGCGCTGACCGGTCCGCTACGTCCGAAATGTGGGACCGAAGGCCTGTCCGTCGTGTCGCCCGCTGGATCGCAGGTGACGCCCCCGTGGGGGTTTGAAAATCGAAATCACGCGCGGGAACCCAGGCGTGCCATGGATCGTTGCTGCTCAGCAGGGCCGTTCGGGTCCGTAGCCTCACGGGGAGGCGGGGAGGGCTGTGAGACGGCTCCCCGGGGCCGAGAAAGTGGCCGCGAAGTGTAGCACAGGGTGTCCAGGAGCTTGTGACGGGCCTCACGAAGGCTGCTCCGGACGGTGCTGGATACTTTCGGATATGAGCACCACGGAGCGTCCTCGCATCCTCATTGTCGGCGGTGGTTACGTCGGCCTGTATGCCGCGATGCGCATCCTCAAGAAGATGCGCTATGGCGAAGCGACCGTCACGGTCGTCGACCCGCGGTCGTACATGACGTACCTGCCCTTCCTCCCCGAGGCGGCCGGCGGCAACGTCGCGCCCCGCAACCTCGTCGCGCCGCTGCGCAGCGCCCTCAAGAAGGCGGAGGTGCTCACCGGTGCTGTCACCGGTGTGGACCACGCCCGCAAGGTCGCCACCATCCAGCCGGCGGCCGGCGACTCGTACGAGCTGCCCTTCGAGTACCTGGTCGTCGCGACCGGCTCGGTCTCCCGGACCTTCCCGATCCCGGGTCTGGCGGAGCACGGCATCGGCATGAAGACGGTCGAGGAGGCCATCAGCCTCCGGAACCACGTCATGGCGCAGCTGGACAAGGCCGAGTCCACCACGGACGAGGCGATCCGCCGCAAGGCGCTGACCTTCGTCGTCGTCGGCGGTGGCTTCGCCGGTGTCGAGACGATCGCCGAGATCGAGGACATGGCGCGCGACGCCGCCAAGATCTACAAGACCGTCAGCCGTGACGACATGCGCTTCATCCTGGTGGAGGCGGCCAACCGCATCCTCCCGGAGATGGGCCCGGACCTCGGTCTGTGGACCAAGGAGAAGCTCGAAGAGCGCAACATCGAGATCTACATCGAGACCTCGATGGACTCCTGCGTCGACCAGCACGTCGTGCTGAAGAACGGCGTCGAGGCGGACGCCTCCACCATCGTGTGGACGGCGGGCGTCAAGCCCAACCCGGTGCTGGCCAACTTCGGCCTCCCGCTGGGCCCGCGCGGCCACGTGGACACCGCCCCGACCCTGCAGGTCAAGGGCTTCGACTACGTCTGGTCCGCCGGCGACAACGCCCAGGTGCCGGACCTCGCCGCGGGCGAGGGCGCCTGGTGCCCGCCGAACGCGCAGCACGCCGTCCGGCAGGCCGCCGTCCTCGGCGACAACGTGATCTCGGGCATGCGCGGCTTCCCGCAGGCCGAGTACAAGCACAAGAACCTCGGTGCGGTGGCCGGTCTCGGCCTGCACAAGGGTGTGGCGATCCTCTTCGGCAAGTACAAGCTGAAGGGCCGTCCGGCCTGGTGGTTCCACCGCCTGTACCACGGCGCCATGGTCCCGACCATGAACCGCAAGGTGCGCGTCTTCACCGACTGGACGCTGGCGGTCTTCCTGAAGCGCGAGGCCGTCGGCCTGGCCCAGATGGAGAAGCCGTTCGAGGCGTTCCAGGAGGCCGCGGCGCCCGCGCCGAAGCCGGTCGAGGCCGCCAAGCCGGCCGCCGACAAGGAACTCGCCAGCAGCAAGTAAGCGACTGAGATCCCGGTGTGGGAGCACCGGGAAATGAGTCGGAGGCCCTCCGCCCGGCAGCGTCGCCGGACCACGACCTCCGTGGTGCTCAGCCGGCCGTGCGACCGGGCGGAGTACAGAAGTAGCGAAAGACCCCCACCGAACCCTCCGGTGGGGGTCTTTCCGTGTGCGGCGCCGGTGCGGTGCCCGGCGCCGGTGGGTCAGTCGGTCTTGATGCTCTCCAGGATGTCCAGCTTGGACGCCCGGCGGGCCGGCCAGATCGCGGCCACCAGGCCGACCAGGCCGGCGAGCAGGAGGAAGAGCAGCAGCTGGCCGTAGGGGAGCGTCGTGGTCAGGCCCGCCATGCTGGACTTCAGGGTGCCGAGGATCCCCCAGGCCGTGTAGCAGCCGAGCAGCACGCCGATGCCGGCACCGAAGACCGAGATCACCACCGACTCCAGGCGGACCATCCGCTTGATGCCGCTGCGGTCCAGGCCGATCGCCCGCAGCATCCCGATCTCGCGCTTGCGCTCGAAGACCGACATGGCCAGCGTGTTGACCACACCGAGGACCGCGACCAGCACGGACATCGCCAGCAGGCCGTACATCATGTTCAGCGCGATGGTGATGATCTGGCTGAAGTCGTCGCGGACGTCCTGCTTGGACTTGACCTCGATCACCGGGTTGGCGCCGGTGGCGTCCTTGAGCGCCTTCTTGAGCGAGTCGGTGGCACCGTCGGCGCCCTTGACCAGGACGTCGCTGATGTACGGCGTGGGCTCGTGCTTGACGATCTCGCTGTTGGCCAGCACCACCGGGCCGAGCATGCCGCCCGACTCGTAGACACCGCCGACGGTCAGCCGGCCCGTGGACTGGTCCGGGTAGGTGACGGTCAGGGTCGAGCCGGTGGTGACGTTGTTCTTCTTGGCGACGTCCGTGTCGATCAGGGCCTGGCCCTGGGCGAAGCCCGCGGTGGATCCGCTGGTCAGCTTGACGGAGACGAGCTGGTCGAAGGTGTCCGCGTCCAGGCCGCTGATCGACTTGGTGGTGCCGTTCAGGTCCCAGTAGACGGTGGTGAGCGGCGAGGAGGCCGTCACTCCGGCGGTTTTGGCGACCTCGGCGGGGACCTTCGGCGACAGGCTCATGTCGTTCGCGGTCGAGATCAGGTAGTCGGCCTTCATCGAGCTGGTGACGGCCTTGTCGAGGGCTCCGCCGACCGAGGCGCCGATCACCGTCAGGCCGGTGACCAGGGTCAGACCGATGGTGAGGGCGGCGGCGGTGGCGGCGGTGCGGCGCGGGTTGCGCACCGCGTTCTGCCGGGCGAGCTTGCCGGGCGTACCGGCCAGCTTGCCGAGCACCGGGCCGACCAGGGCGATCACCGGGCGGGAGAGCAGCGGCAGCAGGATGAAGACGCCGATCAGGGCGACCCCGGCGCCGAGGGCGACCGGTGCGCGGCCGTCGCCGTTGCCGGTGGAGGCGCCGTAGGCGACCAGCGCGCCGCCGCCCGCGGTGAGGATCGATCCGATGATGTTGCGGACCAGCAGGCTCTTCTGGCTGGTCGGCTGGTCCCCGCTGCTCATCGCGGCCACCGGGGCGATCCGCGAGGCGCGGAGCCCGGGCAGCAGCGCGGAGAGGACGGTGACCAGGACGCCGACCACCAGGGTGACCACCACGGTCAGCGGCTTGACCACCAGCGCGCCGGTGGGCAGGCCGTCGTTCAGCGAGTGGACGGCGGACTGCAGCCCGGCGCCGATCGCGATGCCGACCACCAGGCCGGCCGCGGCCGAGAGGGCGCCGATCACCAGGGCCTCGATCAGCACGGACAGGGTGACCTGCTTGCGGCTGGCGCCGATCGCCCGCAGCAGGGCGAGCTCCTTGGTGCGCTGGGCGACCAGCATGGTGAAGGTGTTGGCGATGATGAAGATGCCGACGAAGAGTGAGATCCCGGCGAAGGCGAGCAGCATGGTCCGCATGCCGTCGGTGCTGCTCGTGATCATCTTCTGCTCGTCGTCCTTGAGCTGCTGACCGGTCTCGGCGTCGAACTGCCGGCCGGCCGGGAGCTTCTGCTGGGCCTCGGCGAGCAGCGCGGCCTCCGTGGTGCCGGGCTTGGCGGCGAGCACGACGCTGCTGTAGCGGCCCGGCTCCAGCAGCAACTGCTGGGCGGTGGCGCGGTCGAACAGGGTGAGCGTGCCGCCGGTGTTCACCACCGGGTCGTCGGTGGTGAAGACGCCGGTGAGCTTCGCCTCGGCGACCGGGCCGTTGGAGGCGATCCGGACGGTGTCACCGACCTTGTAGCCGCCCTTCTCGGCGGTCCTGCGGTCGAGGGCGATCTCCTGGGCCTTCTTCGGGCCCTGACCCTCCGCCATCGGGTAGCGGACGTCCTTGCCGTCCGCGCCGGGCGCGAAGTTGGCGCCCTTGGCGGTCCAGGCCTGGCCGATCAGGTTGCCGTTCCGGTCGGCGACGCCGGTGAAGCCGCTGACCACGCCGCGGGCCGAGGCGGCCCCGGGGAGCGCGCCGAGTTGCTGGACGGTGGCGTCGGTCAGGGTGGCCGCGCTCGTCTCGCTCTTCTCCCGGGCGGAGGCGGAGGAGCCGGCCGACCGGTCGACGATCTGGACCGACACGTCGGAGTAGCTCTTGGAGTTGCTGTCCTGCATGGCCTTGCCGAAGGTGTCGGAGAAGACCATGGTGCCGGCGACGAAGGCGGTGCCGAGCATGACGGCGAGGGCCGTCATCAGGAGTCGGCCCTTGTGGGCCAGCACGTTGCGCAGTGCGGTGCGGTA
>NZ_JBVHHE010000038.1:0-54350 GCF_055561235.1 Kitasatospora sp. NPDC022856
TCCGCCGTCCCCGCCCCGGACGTCTCGACGAAGGGCGCCAGCCGGTCGGCCTGCCCGGCCAGCGAGCCCGCGCTCTTCGCCGACAGCACCAGCGGCACCGCACCGGCCGGAGCTTCCTCGACCGCGACGGCCTGCGCCTCGGCCTCGACCGGGGCCTGCTCCAGGATCAGGTGCGCGTTCGTCCCGCTGACGCCGAAGGCGGACACCCCGCCACGCCGGGGGCGGCCGGTCTCCGGCCAGTCCCGCGCCTCGGTCAGCAGCTCGACCGCGCCGGCCTGCCAGTCCACCTCGGTCGAGGGCTCCTCGACGTGCAGGGTGGGCGGCAGCACGCCGTGGCGCAGCGCCTCCACCATCTTGATCACACCGGCGACCCCGGCGGCGGCCTGCGCGTGCCCCAGGTTGGACTTCACGGACCCGAGCCAGAGCGGACGTCCCGGCTCCCGGTCCTGGCCGTAGGTGGCCAGCAGCGCCTGCGCCTCGATCGGGTCACCGAGCACCGTGCCGGTGCCGTGCGCCTCGACCGCGTCCACCTCGACGGTGGACAGGCCCGCGTTGGCCAGCGCCTTGCGGATCACCCGCTGCTGCGAGGGCCCGTTCGGCGCGGTCAGACCGTTGGACGCGCCGTCCTGGTTCACCGCCGACCCCCGGACCACCGCGAGCACCCGGTGCCCCTTGCGCCGCGCCTCGGAGAGGCGCTCCAGCACCACCACGCCCGCGCCCTCGGCCCAGCCGGTGCCGTCCGCCGTCGAGGAGAAGGCCTTGCAACGGCCGTCGGGCGAGAGCGCCTGCTGGCGGGAGAACTCCACGAAGGTGTGCGGGTTGGCCAGCACCGTCGCGCCGCCGGCCAGCGCCATCGAGCACTCGCCCTGGCGCAGCGCCTGGGCGGCCAGGTGGATCGCCACCAGCGACGACGAGCACGCCGTGTCCACGGTGACCGCCGGGCCCTCGAAGCCGAACACGTAGGACACCCGGCCGGAGGCCACGCTGCCGGCGGAGCCCGTCGCGGTGAAGCCGCTCAGCTCCGGCGGCACCTCGCCGCCGAACCCGTAGCCCTGGCTCATGACGCCGGAGAAGACGCCGACGTCGGTGCCCTTCAGCGCGGCCGGGTCGATGCCCGCCCGCTCCAGCGCCTCCCAGGACGCCTCCAGCAGCAGCCGCTGCTGCGGGTCCATCGCGAGCGCCTCGCGCGGCGAGATCCCGAAGAACCCGGCGTCGAACAGGCCGGCCTCGTGCAGGAAGCCGCCCCGGTCGACGTAGGAGGTGCCGATCCGGCCGGGGTCGGCGTCGAACAGGCCGTCCAGGTCCCAGCCGCGGTCCTCCGGGAACGGGGAGAGGGCCTCCCGGCCGTCGGCGACCAGCCGCCAGAGGTCCTCCGGGCTCGCCACGCCGCCGGGCAGCCGGCAGGCCATGCCGACGATCGCGATCGGCTCGTCGGGGTCGGCGGCCAGGACCGCCGGCGCCGCCGGCCCGGCCGCGGCGGCCACGTGGCCGAACGCGCCGTGCAGGTGGCGGGCCAGGGCGAGCGGGGTCGGGTAGTCGAAGACCACGGTGGTGGGCAGGTTGAGGCCGGTCGCCTCACGGACCCGGTTGCGCAGTTCGACGGAGGTCAGCGAGTCGAAGCCGGCGTCCTTGAAGGCCTTCTCCGCCTTGACGCTGTCCGCCCCGGCGTGGCCGAGGACGGTCGCCACCTGGCCGCGGACCAGGTCGAGCAGCAGGGCCTCCTGCTCGCTGGCCGACAGCCCGGCCAGCCGGTCCGCCAGCCCGCCGCCGCTGCGCTGGGCGGCCGCCGCCCGGACGGCCTGCCGGCCGGCCCGGACCAGACCCCGCATCAGCGGCTGGACGGCGCCGCCGGAGGCCGCGTCGGCGCGGGCCGCCCGCAGGTCGAGCTTGATCGGCACGACCAGGGCCCGGTCGGCGTGCAGGGCCGCGTCGAACAGGGCCAGGCCCTCGGCCGGGGTCAGCGCCAGGACGCCGCCGCGGCTCATCCGGGCCTGGTCCAGCTCGCTCAGGTGCGCGGTCAGGCCGGTGCTCTGCTCCCACAGGCCCCAGGCCAGCGAGACACCGAGCAGCCCGTCGGCCCGCCGGCGGGCCATCAGGGCGTCCAGGTAGGCGTTGGCGGCCGCGTAGTTGCCCTGACCGGCCGAGCCGAACAGGCCGGCGGCGGAGGAGAACACCGCGAAGGCCGTCAGGCCCAGGTCGCGGGTCAGCTCGTGCAGGTGATGTACGGCGGTCACCTTGGGCGCGAAGACCCCGGCGATCCGCTCGGGCGTCAGTGCGCCGATCACACCGTCGTCCAGCACACCGGCGGTGTGCACGACGCCGGTCAGCGGGTGCTCGGCCGGGACGGCGGCCAGCAGCGCGGCCACCGCCTCCCGGTCGGCGACGTCGCAGGCGGCGACCGTCACCGCCGCGCCCAGCCCGTCCAGTTCGGCCACCAGCTCCGGCGCGCCCTCGGCCCCGAGACCGCTCCGGCTGGCCAGCACCAGGTGCCGGACGCCGTGCTCGGTGACCAGGTGCCGGGCCAGCAGCGCGCCCAGCGAGCCGGTGCCACCGGTGACCAGGACGGTCCCGTCCGGGCGGAAGGCCGGTTCGGCGGTGATCGCGTCGCCACCGGCCGCGCGGACCAGCCGCGGTGCGGAGAGCACCCCGGCCCGGACCGCGACCTGCGGCTCGCCGGAGCCCAGCACGGCGGTGAGCAGCGGCTCGACGTCGGTGCCGGAGGTGAGGTCGGTGGCGGTGTCGGTGTCGATCAGGACGAGCCGGTCCGGGTTCTCCGCCTGGGCGGCGCGGATCAGGCCCCAGACGGCGGCGCCCGCCGGGTCGGTCACCGCGGCGTCGCCGCCGGCCGGCACCGCGCCCCGGGTCACCAGCACCAGCCGGGAGTCCTCCAGGCTCGGTGCGGCCAGCCAGGTCTGGACGAGGTCCAGGATCCGGCCGGTCAGGGCCAGGGCGTCGCCGCGCCGGTCGGTCGCCTCCACCAGCGCCACCACCGGGGAGGTGACGTTGTCGGCGAGGATCTGCACCTCGTCCGCGTGGAACAGCGGCACCCACGGCGGCAGCGTCTCGCCGCCGGCGGGGGTCTCGGGCAGGTCGGTCCAGTCCACCCGGAAGAGGGCGTCCGGGCCGGCGTCCGCCGCGGCGGACGAGAGCTGCTCGGCGGAGACCGGCAGGAAGGCGAGCGCCTCCAGGGTCAGGACCGGGCCGCCGGTCTCGTCGGCGGCCTCCAGCGAGAGCCCGTTCCGGTCGGACGGCGCGAGCCGCACCCGCAGCGCCGAGGCGCCGGCGGCGTGCAGCGTCAGGCCGGTCCACTCGGCCGGCTGCCAGAGCCGCGGTCCGCCCGCGGTCCCGTCGGCCACGGCGGCGTGCCGCAGGCCGGACTGGAGGGCGGCGTCCAGCAGCGCCGGGTGGATGCCGAAGCGGCCGGCGTCGGCACGCTGGTCCTCGGGCAGGGCGACCTCGGCGAAGACCTCCTCGCCTCGCCGCCAGAGCCCGCGGACGCCCTGGAAGGCCGGGCCGAGGGCGTAGCCGAGGCGGAGCAGGTCGTCGTACAGCTCGTCGGCACTCGCCTGCCGGGCGCCGGTGGGCGGCCAGACGGCGAGGTCGGCGTGCGCCTCGGTGCGGGCCGCCGCCGGGGCGAGCCGACCGGTGGCGTGCCTGGTCCAGGCGCCGGTGTCGTCGCCGGCGTCCTCGCGGGCGGCGTAGACGTCGACGCTACGGGCACCGCTCTCGTCGGGGCCGCCGACGGTGACCTGGACCCGGACGCCGCCGTGCTCGGGCAGCACCAGCGGGGCCTCGATCACCAGCTCGTCGAGGGTGCCGCAACCGACCTCGTCACCGGCGCGGACGGCCAGCTCGACCAGCGCGGCGCCGGGGACGGGGACGACCCCGCCGACGCCGTGGTCGGCCAGCCAGGGGTGGGTGCGCAGCGACAGCCGGGAGGTGAACGCCAGCCCGTCCGACTGCGGCAGCCGGACGACGGCGCCGATCAGCGGGTGGTCGACGGTGGCCTGGCCGAGCGAGGCCGCGTCGGTGGCCGGGGCGGTCTGCAGCCAGTAGTGCCGGTGGTCGAAGGCGTAGGTCGGCAGGTCGAGCGGGGCGGTGCCGGTGGGCAGCACGCCGCTCCAGTCCACGGCCACGCCGCGGACGAAGAGTTCGGCCATCGACAGGAACAGCCGGCGCGGACCGCCCTCGTCCCGTCGAAGCGAGCCGGTGACCAGGGCGTCGGCCGCGGTCTCGTCGACGATCTCGTTGATCGGCTGGACCAGCACCGGGTGGGCGCTGGACTCGACGAACACCGTGTGGCCCGCTTCGAGCAGTGCGGCGACGGCGGGGCCGAAGCGGACCTGGCCGCGCAGGTTGCGGTACCAGTACCCGCCGTCCAGCAGGCCCGCCTGGTCGATCCACTCGCCCGTGACGGTGGAGAGGAACGGCACCAGCGGGGCCTGGCTTCGGATGTCCGCGAAGGCCTCGCCGAGGGTCTCCTCGATCGCCTCGACATGACGGGTGTGGGAGGCGTAGTCCACCGCCACCCGGCGCACCCGCACGCCGTCGGCCGCGAGGACCTCCAGCGCCTCGTCCAAGGCCTCGGCGTCACCGGCGACCACCACGGACGCCGGGCCGTTGACGGCCGCGACCTCGACGCGGTCCGCCCAGCGCTCCAGCCGCTCGTCGGCCTCGCTCTCGGGGAGCGCGACCGACGCCATGCCACCGCGACCGGCCAGCTGACCGGCGATCACCTGGCTGCGCACCGCGACGATCCGGGCGGCGTCCTCCAGGGACAGCGCACCGGCCACGCAGGCCGCCGCGATCTCGCCCTGGGAGTGGCCCAGCACGGCGTCCGGCAGCACGCCCACGGACGCCCAGACGGCGGCCAGACCGACCATCACGGCGAAGCTGGCCGGCTGGAGCACGTCCACCCGGTCGAGCAGCTCGGCCGGGGCCTCACCGCGCAGCACCTCCTCCAGCGACCAGTCCACCCAGGGGCTCAGCGCCCGGGCGCACTCCGCGATCCGCTCGGCGAACACCGGTGAGGTGTCCAGAAGTTCACGGCCCATGCCGGCCCACTGCGAACCCTGCCCCGGGAACACCAGGACCGTCCGGCCCGCACCGGCCGAGCCGAGCGAACCGCCGGTCACCAGAGCCGGGGCCGACTCGCCCCGGGCCAGCGCGCCCAGCCCGGCCAGCGCCTCCTCCGTCGAACCGGCCACCAGCACCGCGCGCTCGGAGAGCAGCGCGCGCCGGGACAGCAGCGCGTTCGCCGTGGCGGCGAGCGACGGCCGGTCCGCCGTGTCGAGGAAGGCCGCCAGGCGCGCGGCCTGACCGGCCAGCGAGCCGGTCGAGGCGGCCGACACCACCAGCGGCACCGTGTCGGCGCCCGGCAGCACGTCGCCCGCCGCCGGCTGGACGGCCGGCACCTCGGCGGACTCCTCCAGGATCAGGTGCGCGTTGGTGCCGCTGATCCCGAAGGAGGAGATCCCGGCCCGGCGCGGCCGGCCGCCGGCGGCCCAGTCGCGCGCCTCGGTCAGCAGCTCGACCGCACCGGCGGACCAGTCCACCTCCGGGGTCGGCGCGCTGACGTTCAGTGTGGAGGGCAGCACGCCGTGCCGCAGCGCCTGCACCATCTTGATGACGGCCGCGACACCGGCCGCGGCCTGGGTGTGGCCGATGTTGGACTTCAGCGAGCCGAGCCAGAGCGGACGCTCCGGGTCGCGGTCCCGGCCGTAGGTGGCCAGCAGGGCCTGCGCCTCGATCGGGTCGCCCAGCGCCGTTCCGGTGCCGTGCGCCTCCACCGCGTCGATGTCCGAGGCGGCCAGGCCCGCGGTGGCCAGCGCCTTGCGGATCACCCGCTGCTGCGAGGGGCCGTTGGGCGCGGTCAGGCCGTTGGACGCGCCGTCCTGGTTCACCGCGCTGCCGCGCAGTACCGCGAGCACCTGGTGCCCGTTGCGCCGGGCCTCGGAGAGCCGCTCCAGGACCACGATGCCGACGCCCTCGGAGAGGATGGTGCCGTCGGCGCCCGCCGAGAACGCCTTGACCCGGCCGTCGGCGGCGAGGCCGCGCTGGCGCGACATGCCGAGGACGCCGACCGGCGAGCCCATCACGGCGACGCCGCCGGCCAGCGCCAGCGAGCACTCCCCGGACCGCAGCGCCTGCGCGGCCAGGTGGATCGCCACCAGCGAGGAGGAGCACGCCGTGTCCACGGTGACCGCCGGGCCCTCGAAGCCGAACACGTAGGAGACCCGGCCCGAGGCCACACTGCCGGCGGTCGCGGTGGTGACGAAGCCTTCGAGCTCGGCGGGCATGCTGGTCAGCGACTCGACGTAGTCGTGGATGGAGACACCGGAGAAGACGCCGATGTTGCCGCCCCGCGCCGTGCCGGGGTTGATGCCGGCCCGCTCCAGCGCCTCCCACGAGGCCTCCAGCAGCAGCCGCTGCTGCGGGTCCATCGCCAGCGCCTCGCGCGGCGAGATCCCGAAGAACTCGGCGTCGAACTCCCCGGCGTCGCGCAGGAAGCCGCCCTTGTGGACGTAGGAGGTGCCGGGCTTCGCGGCGTCGTCGTCGAAGAGCTCGTCGAGATTCCAGCCGCGGTTGTCCGGGAAGCCCACCATGCCGTCGCGGCCCTCGTGTACCAGGCGCCACAGGCCCTCGGGGTCGACCACGCCGCCGGGCAGCCGGCAGGCCATGCCGACGATGGCGATCGGCTCGTCCGGGTCGGCCGCGACCACGGTGGGGGCGGCGGCGGCACCGGCCGCGGTGTCGCCGAGCTCCTCGCGCAGGAAGCGGGCGAGCGCCACCGGCGTGGGGTAGTCGAAGATCAGGGTGGCGGGCAGCTTGACCCCGGTCGCGGCGCTCAGCCGGTTGCGGAGCTCGACCGCGGTGAGCGAGTCGAAGCCGATGTCGCTGAAGCCCCGGGTGCCCTGGGCCAGTTCGTGGCCGTTGAAGCCGAGCACCGCGGTGGCCTCGGCCTGGACGATGCCCAGCAGGATGCTCTCCTGCTCGGCCTCGGACTTCCCCGCCAGGCGGCGGACCAGCCCGCTGCCGTCCCCGGCGGCGGTGCGTGCCACCCGGCGCCCGCTCCGCACCAGGCTGCGCAGCATGTGCGGGACGGCGCCGCCGGACGCGGTGTCCGAGCGCAGCGCCCGCAGGTCGAGCTTGATCGGGACGAGCAGCGCCTGCTCGGCCCGCAGACCGGTGTCGAAGTGGGCCAGGCCCTCGGCCGGGGTCAGCGCCAGGACGCCGCCGCGGCTCATCCGGGCCTGGTCGACCTCGCTCAGGTGGGCGGTCAGGCCGGTGCTCTGCTCCCAGAGGCCCCAGGCCAGCGATAGACCGGGCAGTCCGCCGGTCCGACGGCGGGTCATCAGGGCGTCGAGGTAGGCGTTGGCGGCGGCGTAGCTGCCCTGGCCGGCCGAGCCGAGCAGCGCGGCGGCGGACGAGAAGACCACGAACGTCCGCAGCTGCGGGGCGAGTTCGCGGGTCAGCTCGTCCAGGTGGCGCACCGCGGTCGCCTTGGGCGCGAAGACCCCGGCGATTCGCTCCGGCGTCAGCGCGCCGATCACCCCGTCGTCCAGGATGCCGGCCAGGTGAACGAGGCCGGTCAGCGGGTGTTCGGCCGGGACGGCGGTCAGCAGCGCGGCGACCGCCTCCCGGTCGGCGACGTCGCTCGCGACCACCGACACCGTGGCGCCGAGTCCGGCGAGTTCGTCGGCCAGTTCGTCGGCGCCCTCGGCGGCGGGGCCCCGGCGGCCGGCCAGCACCAGGTGCCGGACACCGTGCTCGGTGACCAGGTGGCGGGCGACCACGGCGCCGAGCGAGCCGGTTCCGCCGGTGACCAGGACGGTGCCGTCCGGGTCGAAGGCGGTGGCAGAGGCCTCCTCCGGGGCGGCGTCGGCGCGCACCAGGCGGGAGGCGGAGAGCGCCGTGCCGCGCACCGCGACCTGCGGCTCGCCGGAGGCCAGCACCGCCCCGAGGACGGCTCCCGCCCCGGCCGCGGCGGCGGGGTCGAGGTCGACCAGGACGATCCGGTCCGGGTTCTCCGCCTGGGCGGCGCGGACCAGGCCCCAGACGGCGGCGCCGGCCGGGTCGGTCACCGCGGCCTCGCCGCCGGCCGGGACGGCGCCCCGGGTGGCGACCACCAGGCGGGCCTCGGCCAGGCCCGGCGCGGCCGTCCACGCCTGGACCGCGGCCAGCACCCGGCAGGTGAGCTCCAGCGGGTCGGCCTCGGCGTCGGCCGCGGTCGCGTCCAGCACGGCGACCGCCGGCACGCTCTCGCGGGCGGCCAGCGCGGCCACGTCCTCCGGTCCGGACAGCGGGGCCCAGACCGGCGCGGCCGTGGCGCCCTCGGGCGCGGGCAGCCCGGTCCACTCGACCCGGAACAGCGAGTCCCGGCCGTCCTGGCCGGCCGCGCTGCCCAACTGCTCGGCGGAGACCGGCAGCGAGACCAGCGAGTCCATCGTCAGGACCAGCTCGCCGGCCTCGTCGGCGGCCTGGAAGGACAGCGCGTCGGTGCCCCGGGGGGCGACCCGCACCCGCAGCGCGGAGGCGCCCAGCGCGTGCAGCACCAGCCCGTTCCAGGCGAACGGCAGCACGTTGCGGCCGTCCTCCGGGTTGGTGAACGCGTTGGTGTGCAGGGCGGCGTCCAGCAGGGCCGGGTGGATCCCGAACCGGTCGGCGTGCTCCCGCTGCTCCGGCGGCAGCACGGCCTCGGCGAAGAGCTCCTCGCCGCGCCGCCAGACCGCCCGCAGGCCCTGGAACGCCGGGCCGTAGGAGTAGCCGCGGACGACCAGGTCGGTGTAGAAGTCCTCGATCTCCACGGGCTCGGCGCCGGCCGGCGGCCAGGCGGCGAAGTCCACGGCGGGCGTGGTGCTGCCGCTCGGGGCGGTGGACGAGAGCAGACCGGTCGCGTGCCTGGTCCACTCGCCGTCGCCGTCCTCGCCGGCGGCGTCCTCGCGCAGCGAGTAGACGTCCACCGTGCGGGAGCCGGTCGGGCCGGGGCCGCCGACGGCGACCTGGACCCGCACGCCGCCCTGCTCGGGCAGCACCAGCGGGGCCTCGATGACCAGCTCTTCGAGGATGCCGCAGCCGAACTCGTCGCCCGCGCGGACCGCCAGGTCGACGTAGACGGTGCCGGGGACGATCACCACGCCCTGCATGGCGTGGTCGGCGAGCCAGGGGTGGGTGCGCAGCGACAGCCGGGAGGTGAAGACCAGCCCGTCCGACTGCGGCAGCCGCACCACCGCCCCGAGCAGCGGGTGGTCGGTGCCGGTGAGGCCCAGCGAGGCGGCGTCGGTGGCCGATCCGGTCAGCTGGAGCCAGTAGTGCTGGTGGTCGAAGGCGTAGGTCGGCAGGTCGACCAGGGCGGTGTCGGCCCCGGCCGGCAGCTGGCCGGTCCAGTCCACGGAGACGCCCCGGACGAAGAGTTCGGCCATCGAGGTCAGCAGGCGGCGCGGGCCGCCCTCGTCGCGCCGCAGCGAGCCGGTGACCACGGCCGAGGCGTCGGCGGCGTCCACCAGCTCGCTGATCGGCTGGACCAGTACCGGGTGGGCGCTGGACTCGACGAAGACGGTGTGGCCCTGGCCGAGCAGCGCGGTGATCGCCGGGCCGAAGCGGACCTGGCCGCGCAGGTTGCGGTACCAGTAGCCGCCGTCCAGCACGCCCGCCCCGTCGATCCACTCGCCCGTGACGGTGGAGAGGAACGGGACCAGCGGGGCCTGACTGCGGATGTCCGCGAAGGCCTCGCCGAGGGTCTCCTGGATCGCCTCGACGTGCCGGGAGTGGGAGGCGTAGTCCACCGCGATCCGCCGCACCCGCACGCCCTGGTCCTCCAGCGCGTCGAGGGCCTCGTCGAGGGCCTCGGCGTCACCGGCGACCACCACGGACGCCGGGCCGTTGACGGCGGCGACCTCGACGCGGTCCGCCCAGCGCTCCAGCCGCTCGACGGCGTCGGTCTCGGAGAGCGCCACCGAGGCCATCCCGCCGCGCCCGGCGAGGCTGCCCGCGATCACCTGGCTGCGCACCGCCACGATCCGCGCGGCGTCCTCCAGCGACAGCGCACCGGCCACGCAGGCCGCCGCGATCTCGCCCTGGGAGTGCCCGACCACCGCGTCCGGCAGCACACCCACGGACGCCCAGACGGCGGCCAGACCGACCATCACCGCGAAGCTGGCCGGCTGGAGCACGTCGACGCGCTCCAGCAGCTCGGCCGGGGCTTCGCCGCGCAGCACGTCCTCCAGCGACCAGTCCACCCAGCGCTCCAGCGCCGCCGCGCACTCCGCGACGCGCTCCGCGAACACCGGCGAGGAGTCCAGCAGTTCACGGCCCATGCCGACCCACTGCGAACCCTGCCCCGGGAAGACCAGGACGAGCTTGCCCGCCCCGGTCGCGCTCCCCGTCACCAGCCCGGCGGCGGATTCGCCCCGGGCCAGCGCGGCCAGCCCGGCCAGCGCCTCGTCCCGCGAACCGGCCACCAGGACCGCCCGCTCGCCGAGCACCGCGCGCCGGGTGGCCAGCGTCCCCGCCACACCGGCGAGGGAGACCCCCTCCGCGGCGTCGAGGAAGGAGACCAGCCGCTCGGCCTGGCCCGTCAGGGACGCCTCGGAGGCCGCCGAGACCACCAGCGGCACCACGGCGTCGGGCGCGGCCCCGGCCTGGGCGGGCTCGTCCTCGGGAACCTGCTCCAGGATCAGGTGCGCGTTGGTGCCGCTGGCGCCGAAGGAGGAGACCCCGGCCCGGCGCGGCCGCCCGGTCTCCGGCCAGGGCCGGGTCTCGGTCAGCAGCTCGACGGCGCCCGCCGTCCAGTCCACCTGCGGGGTGGGCGCGTCGACGTGCCGGGTGGCCGGCATCACGCCGTGCCGCAGCGCCTGCACCATGTTGATCACACCGGCGACCCCGGACGCCGCCTGGGTGTGGCCGATCACCGACTTGACCGAGCCGAGCCGCAGCGGTTCCCGGCCGTCCACGCGGTCCTGCCCGTACGTGGCCAGCAGCGCCTGCGCCTCGATCGGGTCGCCGAGGACGGTGCCGGTGCCGTGGCCCTCGACCATGTCGATGTCGCCCGTGGACAGGTTGGCGCTGTCCAGCGCCTTGCGGATGACCCGCTGCTGGGCGGGGCCGTTGGGCGCGGTCAGACCGTTGGAGGCGCCGTCCTGGTTGAGCGCGGAGCCCCGGACGACCGCCAGCACGCGGTGGCCGAGCTCCCTGGCCCGGGAGAGCTTCTCCAGCAGGATGACACCGGCGCCCTCGGCCCAGCTGGAGCCGTCGGCGCAGGCCGCGTAGGACTTGCAGCGGCCGTCGAAGGCCAGGCCGCGCTGGCGGGCGAAGCCCACGAAGCCGCCCGGGGTCGACATCACGGTCGCACCGCCGGCCAGCGCCATCGAGCACTCGCCGCGGCGCAGCGCCTGCGCGGCCAGGTGGATGGCGACCAGCGACGAGGAGCACATGGTGTCGACGGTGACCGCCGGGCCCTCCAGCCCGAGCGAGTAGGCGACCCGGCCGGAGGCGACACCGCCGGCGGTGCCCAGGGCCCGCTCCAGGCTGAGGAAGCCCTCGTAGCCGCTGAGGTCCGGGGCGTAGTCCTGGTGCACGATGCCGGCGAACACCCCGATGTCGGTGCCCCGGACGGAGTGCGGCGCGATGCCGGCCCGCTCCAGGGCCTCCCAGGACACCTCCAGCAGCTGCCGCTGCTGCGGGTCCATGGCGAGCGCCTCGCGCGGCGAGATGCCGAAGAACCCGGCGTCGAACTGGCCGGCGTCGTGCAGGAACGCGCCCTCGCGGACGTAGGTGGTGCCGGGGTTGTCCGGGTCCGGGTGGTAGAGGCCTTCGAGGTCCCAGCCCCGGTCCTCGGGGAACGCGGTGTACACGTCGGTGCCGTCGGTGACGACCCGCCAGAGGTCCTCGGGGGTACGGATCCCGCCCGCGTACCGGCAGGCCATCGACACGATGGCGATGGGCTCGGCAGGGGCCTCCAGAAGCTTCTGGTTCTCCTGCTGGAGCCGCGCGTTCTCCTTCAGCGAGGCACGAAGTGCGTTGACGATCTGCTCGTCCGGCGTCGTCATGTTCCTACGTCCTCCGTGTCAGTCCGCTGTCAGTGGTCAGCTGGTCGTACCGGGTCATCGGGGCGGTTCAGGGCGGTTCGGGGTGGAACGGGTGGTCGCCGGGCGTCCGGGTCAGTTCCGGCCGAGGGCGCGCTGCACCAGGTCGGCGACGTCCATGGCATCGATCAGGTCGGCGTCGTCCTCGGCCGGTTCGGCCGCCGCGTCGGGTGCGGGGGCCTCCTCGGTCTCGACGAGGGCGAGCAGGGTGTCCAGGAGGCCGGCCTCCTTGAAGCGGGCGAACGGGACGTCCGCGAGCGCGCGCCGCAGGTCGTCCTCCCGCCCGTCGAGGTCGTCGCCGGTGTCCCGCAGGAGTTCGGCGCGCAGGTAGCCGACGAGGGCGTCCGGGGTGGGGTAGTCGAAGATCAGGGTCGCGGGCAGCCGCAGGCCGGTGGCGACGTGCAGGCTGTTGCGCAGGTTGACGGCGGCCAGCGAGTCGAAGCCGACCTCCTGGAAGGCCTGCAGCGGGCCGATGCTCTCGGCGCCGCTGTGGCCGAGGACGGTCGCGGCGTGGCCGCAGACCAGCTTCAGCAGGATCCGGCCCTGCTCCGCCTCCGGGACGGCCCGCAGCGAGTCCACCAGCGAGGAGGTGGTGTCGCTGTTCCCGCTGTCCGGCTGGGAGGCCCGCAGTGCGGCGTCGGCCTCGGGGAGGTCGGCGAAGAGCGGGCTGGCCCGGACGGAGGTGAACGCCGGGATGAAGGCGTCCCAGTCCATGTCGGCCACCGTGACGAACTTCTCGTGCGCCCGCACCGCCTGCTCGAAGGCGGTCATCGCGACCTGCGGGGCCATCGGCAGGACGCCCCGGCGGCGCAGCTGGGCGAGGGTCGCCTCGTCCATCCCGGCGCCGACCTGGTCGAGGGCGCCCCAGGCGATCGAGGTCGCCCGCAGGCCGCGTCCGCGACGCCACTCGACCAGCGCGTCCAGCACGGTGTTGGCCGCGCCGGAGACGCCCTGCCCGCCGCCGCCCCAGACGCTGGCGATCGAGGAGAAGACGACGAACGCGTCGAGCGGGGTGTCGGCGAACAGCTCGTCGAGCCAGAAGGCGGTGTCCACCTTGGCGGCGAAGACCTCGGCGAGGTCCGCCGCGCCGGTGTCGGTGACGGAGCCGGTCCAGGCCATGTCGGCCGCGTGCAGCACGGCGGTGAGCGGCTGGTCCGCGGGCGCCTCGGCGACCAGCCGGGCGAGTGCGTCCCGGTCGGCGTCGGCGCAGGCCACCACGGTGGTGCCGGTGCCCAGTGCGGCGAGTTCCGCCCGCAGCCCGGCCAGGTCCTCCTCGGCCGTCCGGGGGCCGGTGGTGACGATCAGCCGGCTCGCGCCGGACTCCGCCAGCCAGAGCGAGGCGTTGCGGCCGAGCCCCTCGGCCCCGCCGGTCACCAGCACGGTGCCGCTGGGCTGCCAGCCGCCCGTGGTGGGCTCCGGCGCGGCCTTGCGGACCAGTCGGCGGCTGTAGACGCCGGAGCGGCGGACGGCGAGCTGGTCGTCGCCGGCGGCGCCGTTCAGCGCGCCGAGCAGGTACTGCGCCGTCCGGGCGTCGTGCGCGGCGGGCAGGTCGATCAGACCGCCCCAGCGGTCGGGGAACTCCAGCGCGGCGGCCCGGCCCAGGCCCCACAGCGCGGCCTGCGCCGGTGCGGTGAGGGTGTCCTGGATCCCGATGTTCACGGCGCCCCGGGTGAGGCACCAGAGCGGGCGGCCGGGCGCGGCGTCGCCGAGCGCCTGGATCAGCGCGAGGGTGGCCACCGTGGCGCTCACGTCCGGCCCGGTGGTCCCCGGGTCGAGCGCGAGCAGCGAGAGCACGCCGGTCACGTCCTGCTCGGCCAGCACGGCGGTCAGCCGTTCGGTGAGGCGGGCACGGGTGGTCTCCTCGGCCGCGACCTCCAGGGTGACGAGGTCGAGCCCCTGCGCGGCCAGCGCGGCCGGCAGGCCGTCGACGGGTGCGTCCGCCGGTCGCCCGGACGGGACGACCACCAGCCACCGGCCGCCCGGCACACCGACGGCCTCGCGTTCGAGCGGCCGCCAGGTGACGTTGTAGCGCAGCTTCTCGGCGCTGGACCGGCGCCGCCGCCGGCCCCGCCAGTCGGCCAGGACGGGGGTCAGCGTGCGCAGCGCCTCGCGCTGGTCGGCCGCGGCCAGGTCGAGCAGTCGGGCGAGCGAGTCGGGGTCGGTCTGCTCCACGGCCGCCCAGAAGTCGGCGTCCGCGCCCTCGGCCGCCGAGGCGGCGGCGTCGGGCGTCTCGCCCTCCTGGAGCCAGAAGTGCCGGCGGTCGAAGGCGTAGGTCGGCAGCTCCGCCAGCGGGGCGTCGGCCCCGGCGGGCAGGATGCCGGTCCAGTCCACGGCGACGCCCCGGACGAAGAGTTCGGCCATCGAGGCCAGCAGCCGGCGCGGCCCGCCCTCCTCGCGGCGGAGCGTGCCGCCGACGACGGCGCGCAGCCGGACGCTGTCGTCCTCGGCGGTGTCGAAGATCTCGTTGACCGGCTGGACCAGTACGGGGTGCGCGCTCGCCTCGACGAAGACGGTGTGGCCCTGGCCGAGCAGGGCGGCGACGGCCGGGCCGAAGCGGACCTGGCCGCGCAGGTTGCGGTACCAGTAGCCGCCGTCCAGCACGCCCGCCCCGTCGATCCACTCACCCGTGACGGTGGAGAAGAACGGGACCAGCGGGGCCTGGCTGCGGATGTCCGCGAAGGCCTTCGCCAGCGTGTCCTCGATCGCCTCGACGTGGCGGGTGTGGGAGGCGTAGTCCACCGCCACCCGGCGCACCCGGACACCGTCGTCCGCCAGGACCTCCAGCGCCTCGTCCAGCGCCTCGGCGTCACCGGCCACCACCACGGACGTCGGACTGTTGACCGCGGCGACCTCCACCCGGTCCGCCCACGGCGCCAGCCGGACCAGCGCGTCGGCCTCGGAGAGCGCCGCCGAGGCCATCCCGCCGCGCCCGGCGAGGCTGCCGGCGATCACCTGGCTGCGCACCGCGACGATCCGCGCGGCGTCCTCCAGGGAGAGCGCACCGGCCACGCAGGCCGCCGCGATCTCGCCCTGGGAGTGGCCCAGCACGGCGTCCGGCACCAGGCCGACCGAGGCCCAGACGGCGGCCAGGCCGACCATCACCGCGAAGCTCGCCGGCTGGAGCACGTCCACCCGGTCCAGCAGCTCGGCCGGCGCGTCCCCGCGCAGCACGTCCACCAGCGACCAGTCCACCCACGGGTCCAGCGCCCGGGCGCATGCGGCCACCCGCTCGGCGAACACCGGGGAGGCGTCCAGCAGTTCACGCCCCATCCCGACCCACTGCGAACCCTGTCCCGGGAAGACCAGCACGGTGCGGCCCGGTCCGCCGGAGGACGCGGCGGTCCCGGTCACCACGGCGGGGCTGCGCTCGCCCCGGGCCAGCGCGGCCAGCCCGGCCAGCGCCTCGGACCGCGAACCGGCCACCACCACCGCGCGCTCGGCGAGCACCGCCCGCCGCGCGATCAGTGCCCCGGCGACTCCGGTGAGCGGCGCGGCCTGCGCCGACTCCACGAAGGCGACCAGCCGGCCGGCCTGGCCCGCCAGCGAGGCGGCGCTCCGCGCCGACACCACCAGCGGCACCACCGCGTCCGGCGCGGGCCCGTCGGCCGGCTCCGCCGGGACCGGCTCGGGGCCCTCCTCCAGGATCACGTGCGCGTTGGTCCCGCTCGCACCGAACGACGAGACCGCCGCGCGGCGCGGCCGGCCGTCGCGCGGCCACTCCCGCGCCTCGGTGAGCAGCTCGACGGCGCCCGCCGCCCAGTCCACCTGCGGGGTCGGCTCGGTGACGTGCAGGGTCGCGGGCATCACGCCGTGCCGCATCGCCTCCACCATCTTGATCACGCCGGAGACACCCGCCGCCGCCTGGGTGTGGCCGATGTTGGACTTCAGCGAGCCGAGCCGCAGCGGCCGGTCGGCGGGCCGGTCCTGGCCGTAGGTGGCCAGCAGGGCCTGGACCTCGATCGGGTCGCCCAGCGAGGTGCCGGTGCCGTGGCCCTCGACCACGTCCACCTCGGCGGCGCTCAGGCCCGCGTTCGCCAGCGCCCGGCGGATCACCCGCTGCTGCGAGGGGCCGTTGGGCGCGGTCAGGCCGTTCGACGCGCCGTCCTGGTTCACCGCGCTGCCGCGCAGTACGGCCAGGATCCGGTGCCCGTTGCGCCGCGCCTCGGAGAGCCGCTCCAGCACCACGACGCCCACACCCTCGGCCCAGCCGGTGCCGTCGGCCGTCGCCGAGTAGGCCTTGCAGCGCCCGTCGGCGGAGAGGCCGCGCTGCCGCGAGAACTCCAGGAAGGCGTCCGGGCTGGACATCACGGTCGCCCCGCCGGCCAGTGCCATCGAGCACTCGCCGCGCCTCAGCGCCTGCGCGGCCAGGTGCATCGCCACCAGGGACGACGAGCAGGCCGTGTCCACGGTGACCGCCGGGCCCTCGAAGCCGAACACGTAGGACACCCGGCCCGAGGCGACGCTGGAGGACGTCCCGGTCATCACGTAGCCCTGCACGTCGTCGGGCACCTGCCGCAGCCGGGTCACGTAGTCGTGGTGGACGATGCCGGTGAAGACGCCGATGTCGCGGCCCCGGGTGGAGAGCGGGTCGATCCCGGCCCGCTCCAGCGCCTCCCAGGAGGTCTCCAGCAGCAGCCGCTGCTGCGGGTCCATGGCGAGTGCCTCACGCGGCGAGATGCCGAACAGCCCGGCGTCGAACTGGGCCGCGTCGTGCAGGAATCCGCCGACCCGGGTGTAGCTGGTGCCCGGGTGGGCCGGGTCCGGGTGGTACAGCTTGTCGACGTCCCAGTCCCGGTCGGTGGGGAAGGCGGAGAGCCCGTCCCGCCCCTCCGCGACCATGGTCCAGAGCTCCTCGGGGGTGTTCACGCCGCCCGGCAGCCGGGTGCTCATGGCGATGATGGCGATCGGCTCGTCCGGGTCGGTGGCGGCCGCCGCGGCCGCCGGCCCGTCCGCCGGCCGCTCGCCGAGCAGTTCGCCGCGCAGGTGGTCCGCCAGTGCGGCCGGGGTCGGGTAGTCGAAGACCAGGCTGGTCGGCAGGGACAGGCCGGTGAAGTCCTGCAGCCGGTTGCGGAGTTTGACGGCGCTGAGCGAGTCGAAGCCGAGCTCGCGGAACGGCTGGCCGGCGTCGAAGGAGTCGGCGCCCTGGTGGCCCAGGACGGCGGCGGCGCTCTCCTGCACCAGCGCCATCAGCCGGCGGTGCTGTTCCGCCGGGGCGAGGTCGGCGAGGCGGGCGGCCGTCGAACCACCGGCCTCCACACCGCGCCGCACCACGCGCCGGGCCAGCGGGGCGTCCGCCGGGGCCGCCGGAACCGCCACGGGAACGGCGTCGGCACGGGTGGCCCCGTCGGTGCCCGCCGGCGTCAACGGCCCGATGGTGGCGACCGGTTCGCCCTCCGCGTCGGCCAGCTCCAGCAGGTGGCGGCCGCCCTCGGCCGGGGTGATCCGCAGCCGCAGGGTGGCGGCGCCCTCCGCGTACACGGCGAGTTCGGCGCAGGCGGCCGGCTCGCGGTCGCGCCCGTCGGGGTCGCCTCCGGTGTGCGCGGCGAGGACCTTCAGCGCGGTGTCGACGAGTGCCGGGTGGAGCGTGAACGCCTCGGCCTCGGCCAGGAGTTCGGCGGGCAGCTCGATGTCGGCGAGGAGCCCGCCGTCGCGCTGCCAGAGCCTGCGGACGCCGGCCACCTTCGCGGCGGGGGACGCGGTGTCCGCGGCCTCGCCGGTGTCCGCCGCCTCGCCGGCGCCCGCGGTGTCCGCTGCGTCTTTGGCGGACGGCCAGTCCCGCAGGTCGAAGCCGGGCTGCGGCAGGCCGGGGGCCAGCAGGGCGCGGGCGTGGCAGACCCAGGGGCCCTGCTCCGGGCCGGCCGGCCGGGAGTGCACCCCGGCGCGGCGCAGGCCGTCCGTACCCGGGGCCTCCACCGAGACCCGCAGCTGGAGGTCCCCGTGGCCGGGCAGGACCAGCGGCGTCACCACGGTGAGCTGCCGGACGGCGCCGCTGGCGGCCTCGCTGCCGGCCAGGACGAGCAGGTCCAGCAGCACGGCCGCCGGGACGGCGGTGTCACCGGCGCCGGCCGGGTCGACCAGCAGGCCCCGGCTGCGCCGGGTCAGCCGCCCGGTGAGCACGACGCCGGTGCCGCCGTCCTCGCCGGGGACGTCGACGACGGTGCCGAGCAGCGGGTGCCCGGTGCTGCGGGCGCCGAGTGCCTCGGCGTCCGTGGCGGCGCCGCTCTCGACCCAGTACCGCTCGTGCTGGAAGGCGTACGTGGGCAGTTCGGCGCCGACCGCCGTGACCGGCCGGCCGAGGACGGCGGGCCAGTCCACGTCCACGCCGCGCACGTGCAGTTCGGCGAGCGCGGTGAGGACGGCGGTGTCGTCGGGGGTGTCGCCGCGCAGGGTGGCGACGCAGCCGCCGGCCTGCCGCTCGCCGAGCGTGCCGAGCGCCATCGCGGTCAGCACCCCGCCCGGGCCGAGTTCGAGGTAGGTCGCGGCGCCCTGGTCGCGCAGCGCGGTGACCGCGTCGCCGAACCGGACGGCGTCGCGCACCTGGTCGACCCAGTACGACGCCGTCCCGAGGTGCCCCTCCTCGGCGAGCCGGCCGGTGACGGTGGAGACCACGGGGATGCTGCCCGGCCGGTACCTCAGCTTGGCCGCGACCGCCTCGAACTCCGCCAGCATCGGCTCCATCAGGGCCGAGTGGAAGGCGTGGCTGACGGTGAGCCGCCGGGTCTTGTGACCGGTCCGGGCCAGCTCGGCCGCGACGGCGAGCACCGCGTCCTCGGCGCCGGAGAGCACCAGCGAGTCGGGGCCGTTGACCGCCGCGACACCGACCACGCCCGCCGCGCCGGCCAGCAGCGGCGCGACGTCGGCCTCGGTCGCCCGCACCGCGACCATCGCGCCGCCGGCCGGCAGTGCCTGCATCAACCGCCCTCGGGCGGCGACCAGTTCGCCCGCCGAGGCGAGGTCGAGGATGCCGGCGGCGTGGGCGGCGGCGAGCTCGCCGATCGAGTGCCCGGCCAGCAGGTCGGGCCGTACGCCCCAGGAGGTGAAGAGCCGGAACAGCGCCGTCTCCAGGGCGAAGAGACCGGCCTGGGTGTACAGGGTCTCGTCGAGCAGCCCGGCCTCCGCCGTACCGGGGTCGGCGAAGACGATCTCGTGCAGCGGGCGCGTCGACGCGCCGTCCAGGTGCCGCTCGACGGCGGCGCAGGCGGCGGCGAAGGCGTCCCGGAAGACCGGGAAGGCCTCGGCGAGGCGGCGGCCCATCCCGGCCCACTGGCTGCCCTGCCCGGTGAAGAGGAAGGCCAGCCTGCCGTCGCCGGCGGCGGCGTTGCCGACCACGGTCGTGGCGTCGGGCGTGCCCGCTTCGAGGGCGCGCAGGGCGTCGGCCAGCTGCCGGCGGTCACCCGCCAGCAGCACCGCGCGGTGGTCGAGCCCGGCCCGGGCGGTGGCGAGCGCGTGGGCCGTCCCGGCCAGCGGGACGTCGGACCGGTCGTCGACGAAGCGGGCGAGCCGCCCCGCCTGGCCGCGCAGCGCGGCCGCCGACCTGGCCGAGACCGGCACCGGGACGAGCACCGGCGGCACCTGGGCGGCGTCGGCCGGGTCCTGCGGCGGCGCGGGCTCCGGCACGGCGGCGGCGTCGGCCGGCGCCTGCTGCACCAGGACGTGCGCGTTGGTCCCGCCGATGCCGAAGGAGGACACCCCCGCGCGGCGCGGGCGGCCGGTCTCCGGCCAGTCCCGGGCCTCGGTCAGCAGCTCGACCGCGCCCACCGACCAGTCCACATGGGTCGAGGGCCGGTCCACGTGCAGCGTCCGGGGCAGGACGCCGTGCCGGATGGCCATCACCATCTTGATCACTCCGGCCACCCCGGCCGCGGCCTGGGTGTGGCCGATGTTCGACTTGACCGAGCCGAGCCAGAGCGGCTCCTGCCCGTCCACGCGGTCCTGCCCGTACGTGGCCAGCAGCGCCTGCGCCTCGATCGGGTCGCCGAGGACGGTGCCGGTGCCGTGCGCCTCGACCGCGTCCACCTCGGCCGGCGAGAGGCCCGCGTTCGCCAGCGCCGTGCGGATCACCCGCTGCTGGGAGAGCCCGTTCGGCGCGGTCAGACCGTTGGACGCGCCGTCCTGGTTGACCGCGCTGCCGCTGATCACCGCCAGGACCTGGTGGCCGCGCCGGCGCGCCTCGGAGAGCCGCTCGACGAGCAGCACGCCGACGCCCTCCGCCCAGCCGGTGCCGTCCGCGCCGTCCGCGAAGGCCTTGCAGCGGCCGTCCGGGGCCAGCCCGCGCTGCCGGGAGAACTCCACGAAGGTCTCCAGGTTGCCCATCACCATCACGCCGCCGGCCAGCGCCATCGAGCACTCGCCCCGGCGCAGCGCCTGGGCCGCGAGGTGCAGGGCGACCAGCGAGGAGGAGCAGGCGGTGTCGACCGTGACGGCCGGGCCCTCGAAGCCGAACTGGTAGGCGACACGGCCCGACAGGACGCTGCCGGAGCCGCCGGTGAGCCGGAAGCCCTCGACGCCGGCCGCCTGGTGCATCCGCACGGTGTAGTCGTGGCTGTTGACGCCGACGAAGACGCCGATGTCCTGGCCGCCCAGCCCGGTGGGGTCGATCGCGGCGCGTTCGAAGGCCTCCCAGGAGGTCTCCAGCAGCAGCCGCTGCTGCGGGTCCATCGCCAGCGCCTCGTTCGGCGAGATGCCGAAGAAGCCGGCGTCGAACCCGGTGGCGTCGTCGAGGAAGGCGGCGTGGCGGACGTAGGTCTTGCCCGCGCTGTCCGGGTCGGCGTCGTAGTGCCGCTCGATGTCCCAGCCGCGGTCCTCGGGGAACTCGGTGACGGCGTCGACCCCGTCGGCCACCAGCCGCCAGAGGTCCTCGGGGCTGTGCACCCCGCCCGGGAGGCGGCAGGACATCGCCACGATCGCGATCGGCTCGTCGGGGTCGACGGCCGCGGCGCTCGCGCGGCCCGTCCCGGCGCCGTCCGGGGCGGTGCTGCCGAACAGCCTGACGCGCAGGTGCTCGGCGAGGGCGACCGGCTTCGGGTAGTCGAAGACGATGGTCGAGGAGAGCGTGAGTCCGCTCGCGGAGGCCAGCCGGTTCCGCAGCTCCACGGCGGTCAGCGAGTCGAAGCCGGCCTCCTTGAAGGCCCGGTCGGCCCGGACGGCGTCGGGGGCGGCGTGGCCGAGCACCTCGGCGGCGTGCCGGCGCACCAGGGCCACCAGTTGCTCGGTCCGCTCGGCCTCACCCAGCCGGGCGAGCCGGTCCCGCAGGGAGCCGGTGTCGGGGCCGGCGGCGGCGCGGACGGTCCGCCGTCCGGCCGGTGCCAGGCCGCGCAGCAGCGGTGCCACGGGGCCGCTGCGGGCGGCCGCGCGCAGGGCGGGCAGGTCGAACCTGGCGGCCACCAGGGCGGCGGGCGTCCCGGCGCCGGCGCGCAGGGCGGCGTCCAGCAGGGCCATCCCCTCGGCGTCGGACAGCCCGGCCATGCCCAGCCGCCTGGTGCGCCGGAGGTCGGCGGTGCCGAGGTGGCGGGTCATGCCGCTGGCCTGGCTCCAGTAGCCCCAGGCGAGCGAGACGCCGGGCAGGCCGAGCCCGCGACGCAGCTCGGCCAGGGCGTCCAGGCAGGCGTTGGCCGCCGCGTAGTTGCCCTGGCCGGGGTTGCCCAGGACGCCGGCGGCCGAGGAGAACAGCACGAAGGCCGCGAGGTCCAGGCCCCGGGTGAGCTCGTGCAGGTGGAGCGCGGCGTCCAGCTTGGGCCGCAGCACGGTGTCGACCCGGTCCGGGGTCAGCGCGGTGACCACGCCGTCGTCCAGGACGCCGGCGGTGTGCACGACGGCGGTCAGCGGGTGCTCGGCCGGTACCGCCGCGAGGAGCGCGGCGAGCTGGGCGCGGTCGGCGGTGTCGCAGGCGGCGACGGTGACGGTGGCGCCCAGCGCGGCGAGTTCCTCGCGGAGCGCCTGCGCGCCCTCGGCGGCGGGGCCGCGGCGGCTGACCAGCAGCAGGTGGCGGGCGGCGTGCGCGGTGACCAGGTGCCGGGCGACCAGGGCGCCGAGCGTCCCGGTCCCGCCGGTGACCAGGACGGTCCCGGCGGGGTCGAGGCCCGCGGCGGGGTCGAGGCCCGCGGCGGTCCCGGCTCCGGGCGCCTCGGCTCCGGGCGTCCCGGCTTCGGCGGTCCCGGCTCCGGGCGTCCCCGTGGTGCGCTCCGGGACGGTGGCCCGGACCAGCCGGGGTACCTCGGCCAGGCCCGCCCGGACCCGCACCCGCGGTTCGCCACTGGCCAGCACGGCCGGCAGCAACGCGGCGGCGGAGTCGTCGAGTTCGGCGATCACGATGCGGTCCGGGTGCTCGGACTGCGCCGAGCGCAGCAGACCGGACACGGCGGCGGTCGCGAGGTCGGTCCCGTCCCCGCCCATCGAGACGACCAGCCGGGACTGCGCCAGCGCGGGGGCGGACAGCCAGGCCTGGAGGACGGCCAGCGCGGCGGCCACGGCGGCCCGGGGGTCACCCCCCGGGTGCTCCACGGCGTACCGCAGCACCTCCGGGGCCGGACCGTCGGACGCGGCGAGGGTCTCGACGTCCCCGGCGGTCGCGATGGTCGCCGTACCGGGGGCGGCCTCTGCCAGGGCGGGCAGCGGCAGTTCGGACCACTCCAGCCGGAACAGCGCGTCCTGCGTCAACTCCCCTGCGAAAGCGTCCTGTTCCGGCGCGTAGGGCCGGGCGAGGACGGCATCGGCGATCAGCACCGGCGCACCGGTCGGGTCGCTCAGCTCCAGCCGGGCGCCCTCGTCCGTCGTCCCGGAGGTGCGGACCAGCAGCTCGGTGGCGCCCGAGGCCAGCAGGGTCACCCCGCGCCACTCGGCGGCGAACGCGCCCTCCGGGAGGGCGGTGCGCACGGCGGCGTCCAGCAGCGCCGGGTGCAGGCCGAATCGGTCGGCGGGGCCGGCCGCGTCGTCCAGCGAGACCTCGGCCACCGGGCCGTCGGCGGGCCGGGCGGCCCGGGTGTCCGCCGGGGCGGGTGCCAGGGTGCCGTGGGCGTGGCGCGTCCACTCCGCGTCCAGCGGCGCGTCGTCCGCGCGGGAGTACACCTCGACGGCGCGCCGCCCGGTGTCGTCGGCCGCTCCGACGGTCATCTGGACGGCGCGCCCCCCGCGCAGCGGGAGCACCACCGGCCGGTCGACGGTCAGTTCCGCGACGGTCGGGGTGCCGACCTCGTCGCCGAACCGGACGGCCAGCTCGACCAGCGCCGCGCTGGGTACCGGGACGGTGTCGCCGACCACGTGCTCGGAGAGCCACGGGTGCGCACCGAGCGACCACCGCGCGGTGGTCATGAAGCCGCCCGAGCCGGGCACACCGACGATCGCGCCGATCAGCGGGTGGTCGGCGGCGGCCTGGCCGAGCGAGGCCGCGTCGGTGGCCCGGGCGGTCCGCAGCCAGTAGTGCCGGTGGTCGAAGGCGTAGGTCGGCAGCTCGACGCGGGCGGTGCCGGTGGGCAACACTCCCGTCCAGTCCACGGAGACGCCCCGGACGAAGAGTTCGGCCATCGAGGCGAACAGCCGGCGCGGACCGCCCTCGTCCCGCCGCAGCGTCCCGGTGACCAGGGCCTCGGCCCCGGCCTCGTCCACGATCTCACTGACCGGCTGGACCAGCACCGGGTGCGCGCTCGACTCCACGAACACCGTGTGGCCCTGGTCCAGCAACGTCGCGATCGCCGGGCCGAAGCGGACCTGGCCGCGCAGGTTGCGGTACCAGTACCCGCCGTCCAGCACGCCCGCCTCATCGATCCACTCGCCCGTGACGGTGGAGAAGAACGGCACCAGCGGGGCCTGGCTGCGAATGTCCGCGAAGGCCTCGCCGAGAGTCTCCTCGATCGCCTCGACATGACGGGTGTGCGAGGCGTAGTCCACCGCCACCCGGCGCACCCGCACGCCGTCGGCCGCCAGCACCTCCAACGCCTCGTCCAAAGCCTCGGCATCACCGGCCACCACCACCGAGGCCGGGCCGTTGACGGCCGCGACCTCCACCCGGTCCGCCCAGCGCACCAGGCGAGCCAGCGCCTCGCTCTCGGAGAGCGCCACCGACGCCATCCCCCCGCGACCGGCCAGGCTCCCGGCGATCACCTGGCTGCGCACCGCCACGATCCGCGCCGCGTCCTCCAACGACAGCGCACCCGCCACGCAGGCCGCCGCGATCTCCCCCTGCGAGTGCCCGACCACCGCGTCCGGCACCACACCCACCGACGCCCAGACCGCCGCCAGACCGACCATCACCGCGAAACTCGCCGGCTGGAGCACGTCCACCCGCTCCAGCAGCTCGGCCGGGGCCTCACCGCGCAGCACCTCCTCCAGCGACCAGTCCACCCAGCGCTCCAGCGCCGCCGCGCACTCCGCGACGCGCTCCGCGAACACCGGGGAGGAGTCCAGCAGTTCACGCCCCATCCCGACCCACTGCGAACCCTGCCCCGGGAACACCAGCACCGTCCGGCCCGCACCGGACACACTGCCCGTCACCAACCCCGGCGCCGACTCCCCGCGCGCCAACGCGGCCAGCCCCGCCAGCGCCTCCTCCGAGGTGCCGGCCACCACCACGGCGCGCTCGTCCAGCAGCGCCCGCCGGGTGACCAGCGCACCGGCCAGGGCCGCCCGGTCACCGGCCGTCACCAACGGCGCCAGCCGCCCGGCCTGGCCCGCCAGCGAGGCCGCGCTCTTCGCCGAGACCACCAGCGGCAGCACACCCGCGGGGCCGGCCTCGACCTCGGCCGGCTCCTCCTCGGGGGCCTGCTCCAGGATCAGGTGCGCGTTGGTGCCGCTGACACCGAAGGAGGAGACGGCGGCCCGCCGGGGGCGCCCGGTCTCCGGCCAGTCCCGGGCCTCGGTCAACAGCTCCACCGCGCCGAGCGACCAGTCCACCCGGGTGGACGGCGCGTCCACGTGCAGGGTGGGCGGCATGACGCCGTGCCGCAGCGCCTGGACCATCTTGATCACGCCGGCCACCCCGGCCGCGGCTTGGGTGTGGCCGATGTTCGACTTCAGCGAGCCGAGCCGCAGCGGCCGCTCGGCGGGCCGGTCCTGACCGTAGGTGGCCAGCAGGGCCTGCGCCTCGATCGGGTCACCCAGCACCGTGCCGGTGCCGTGCCCCTCGACGACGTCCACCTCGGCGGTGGACAGGCCCGCGTTGGCCAGCGCCTTGCGGATCACCCGCTGCTGGGAGAGCCCGTTGGGCGCGGTCAGACCGTTCGACGCGCCGTCCTGGTTCACCGCGCTGCCGCGCAGCACCGCCAGGACGTGGTGCCCGTTGGCCCGCGCCTCGGAGAGCCGCTCCAGCACCACGACGCCCGCGCCCTCGGCCCAGCCGGTGCCGTCCGCCGCGTCCGCGTAGGACTTGCAGCGGCCGTCCGTCGCCAGCGCCCGCTGCCGCGAGAACTCCACGAAAGTGTCCGGGGTCGCCATCACGGTCGCGCCGCCGGCCAGCGCCAGCGAGCACTCCCCGCGCCGCAGCGCCTGCGCGGCCAGGTGCATCGCCACCAGCGACGACGAGCACGCCGTGTCCACCGTCACCGCCGGGCCCTCGAACCCGAACACGTAGGAGACCCGGCCCGAGGCCACGCTCGACGCCGTACCGGTGGCGGTGAAGCCCTCCAGCTCCGCCGGCGCCGTGCCGCCCGCGCCGTAGCTCTGGCCCATGACCCCGGAGAACACCCCGACGTCCGCGCCCTTCAGACCGGCCGGGTCGATACCGGCCCGCTCCATCGCCTCCCAGGACGCCTCCAGCAGCAGCCGCTGCTGCGGGTCCATCGCCAGCGCCTCCCGCGGGCTGATGCCGAAGAACCCGGCGTCGAACAGACCGGCGTCGCGCAGGAACCCGCCGCGGTCGGCGGTGGAGGTGCCGGCCTGCTCCGGATCGCCGGAGAACAGGGCGTCCAAGTCCCAGCCACGGTCCTCCGGGAAGCCGGACAGGGCCTCCCGGCCCTCGCGGACCAGCCGCCACAGTTCCTCCGGGCCGGTCACACCGCCCGGCAGGCGGCAGGCCATGCCGACGATCGCGATCGGCTCGTCCGGGTCGGCGGGCACCGCCCGGCCGGCCGGCTCCGGGGCCTCCCGCAGGCCGAGGACGCGGGCCCGCAGGTGGGCCGCCAGCGCCTCCGGCGTCGGGTGGTCGAAGCTCACGGTGGCGGGCAGGCGCAGCCCGGTGCTCCCGGTCAGCCGGTTGCGCAGTTCGACGACGGCGAGCGAGGTGAGGCCCAGGTCGCGGAAGGCCTGCCCGGCCGGGACGGCGCCGGTGCCGGGCCGGTTCAGCACGGCGGCGGCCTGGGTGCGGACCAGCTCTTCGAGCAGGGCGAGCTGCGCCCGCTCGTCCAGGACCGACAGGCGGGCGCGCAGGTCGGCGGTGACGGTCTCGTCGGGCCGGACGGCGGGCGGCGGCGTGGCCGCGAGGGCGCGCAGGACCGCCGGCACCCGGCCGTCCGGGTCGAGCGGGCCGGTCCGCAGCGCCACCAGCGCCGGGGCGCCGGTCTCGATCAGCAGGTCGAAGGCGGCGAGCCCGTCCCGCAGGTGCCGGGCCCCGGCCTCCTCGGTGGCGTCGGCCACCGGGTAGCCGGTGCTCCAGGCGAGGGCCGAGCCGGCCTGCCCGCGCAGCCGGCGGCTGTGCGCCAGTGCGTCCGTCAGCGCCTCGGCGACGGCGGTGTCCGGGGCCCCGGGGGAGCCGAGCACGGCGGCGGTGCCGGTGACGGCGACGAAGGCGGTGAGGCCGGTGTCGGCCGTGAGCTCGTCGAGGGCCCGGGCGAGGGCCTGGTCCCCGGCGGCGTGCACGACGGCGGTGACCGGGTGGCCGAGGTCGGCGAGCGCCGTCCGCAGTGCGGCCCGGTCCGTGCCGTCGGCGGTCACCCGGGCGAGCTCCAGCCCGGTGGGGAGGTCGGCGTCCAGCGGCTCGCCCGCATCCGGCGCGTCGACCAGCAGCAACCGCTCCACCCCGTACGCGGTGGTCAGGTGGCGCACCAGAGCGGCGCCGGCCGGGGTGTCGGCCCCGGTGACCACCACGGTCGCGCCGAGTCCGGCCGGGCCGCCGCCGAGCGGACGGTCGGCGACCGGCACCGGGAGCAGTCGTGGGACCAGCGGTTGCCCGGCCCGCAGGGCGAGTTGGGGTTCACCGGAGGCGACGGCGGCCAGCAGCTCCGGGGCGGACACCTCGGCGCCGGGCCGGGCGTCGAGATCGAGGACGGTCACGGCCTCGGGGCGGTCACTGCCGGCCTGGACGGAGCGCGCGACGGCCCAGAGCGGGACGCCCGCGGGGTCGGGCGCGGCGTCCCCCTCGGTGGCGGTCACCGCGCCGCGGGTGAGCAGGACCAGCCGGGCCCCGGCTGGTACCGGCCGGGTGGCCGAGGCACGGCCCTCGGCGGCGGTGGCCACCGGGTCGAGCAGGGTCACGCCGGGAGCCGGCTCGCCGGCGGCCACGGCGGCGTCCAGGGCCGCGAGGTCGGGGTGGTGCCGGACGTCGAGACCGGCGGCCCGCAGGCCGGTGACGAGCGCGTCGGCCGGGCCGACCACCGCCCAGCCCGGTGCGGCTGTTCCGGCGGCCGCCGGGAGTGCGGGCGGCGCCGGCACCCAGGCCGGTGCCAGCAGGGCGTCATGGTGTCCGTCGGCGGCGTAGCGCAGCCGGGCGGGCTGCTCGGCCAGCAGGCGCCGGACGATCTTCCCGGAGGCCGTCCGGGGGATCCCGGCGACCTCGTAGACCCGCTCGGGCAGCTTGTACGCGGAGAGCCGCTCGCGGCAGCGGTCGATCAGCGCGGCGGTGTCGAGGCCGGCCGGCCCGGGGACCACCCAGGCGACGGGCACCTCGCCGAGCGTGTCGTGCGCCACCCCGGCGACCCCGGCGTCGGCCACGCCCTCGACGGTGCGCAGGACGGCTTCGACCTCGTCGGGGTGGATGTTCTCGCCGCCGCGGATGACCAGGTCCTTGAGGCGGCCGCAGATGGTGAAGTACCCGGCCTCGTCCCGCCGGGCCAGGTCGCCGGTGTGGAACCAGCCGTCCCGCACCGCCGCGGCGGTGGCCTCCGGGCTGTTGTGGTAGCCGACCATGACGTTCGGTCCGCTGACCCAGACCTCGCCCTCCTCGCCGGCCGCGACGTCGAGGCCGGTGCGCGGGTCGACGATCCGCACGCCGACGCCCGGCACGGGCAGGCCGCAGGAGCCCTCGACGCGGGCGGCGTCCGGCGGGTTGATGGTGATCGCGCCGCAGGTCTCGGTGCTCCCGTAGGCGTCGACCAGCGGCACCCCGAAGCCCTCCTCGAAGGAGCGGCGCAGTTCGGAGCCGGTGACGGCGCCGCCGACCAGCCCGATCCGCAGGTCGGGCAGCGACAGACCGGTCCGCCGGGCGGTGGTGACCAGGTGGTGGTAGGTGGTGGGGACGCCGGCGAGGAAGGTGGAGCGGTCCTCGCGGAGCGCGGTCAGGATGTCGTCCGCGGAACTGCCGTCAATGATCCGGGCGGTGGCGCCGGCCACCGGGACGGAGAGCACGCAGGCGATGTGCGAGAGGCTGTGGAAGAGCGGCAGCGGCCACAGCACCCGGTCGTGCTCGGACAGGCCCGGCACGGGCACGTAGCAGGAGGCCACGGACCAGAGGCAGTTGCGCTGGGTGGACAGCACGCCCTTGGGCCGGCCGGTGGTGCCCGAGGTGTAGAACATCCAGGCCACCTCGTCCAGTCCGAGGTCGTCGGGGGCCTCGGTGACGGGTTCGGTGACGGCGAGTTCGTCGAAGGAGAGGGTGCCCGCCGGGGCCGGGGCCGGGCCGGCCACCAGCACGCCGGACGCACCGGCCGGGGCCGGCAGCAATCGCAGGAACGTTTCTGCGTGACCGGTGTCGGCCAGCGCGAAGACCGCGCCGCTGTCGGTCAGCAGGTACTCGGTCTCGGCCGCCGTGGCCCGCGGGTTCACCGGCACGCCGATGCCGCCGGCCCGCACGACGGCGAGATAGCCCTCCACCATGGCGACGGAGTTGCCGAGGCAGAGTGCCACCCGGTCCCCGCGCCGGACGCCGAGGCCGGCCAGGTGACCGGCCAGCCTCCGCGTCCGTGCTTCGAGCTCTCCGTAGGTGACCGCGTGCCGGTCGTCCTCGAAAGCGATCTTGTCCGTGAAACGGACCGCGTTCTCCCGGAGGATGACCGGGAGCGGGGTGATCAGATCGGGGCGCACCTTACCGCGAACTCCTTCCGGAGAGCAGGGAGTTACCAGGAAACGGGCAGGGACTTCACAGCGAAGACGGACCCGTGGGTCCGCAGCGGGACGTCGTCCGCCGGCACCGCCAGGCGCAGGTCGGGGAAGGCCTCCAGCAGGGCCCGCAGGCCGACCCGCAGCTGCAGCCGGGCCAGGTTCTGGCCGATGCACTGGTGGACGCCGTAGCCGAAGGCCACGTGGCCCGCGGTGTCCCGGGAGAGGTCGAGGTCGGCGGGGCAGCCGAACTTCGCCGGGTCGCGGTTGGCGGCCGGCAGCGAGACGGTGACCGTCTCGCCCTTCTTCACGGCGTGGCCGCCGAGTTCGAGGTCCTCCAGGGCGGTCCGGAAGATCTCGTACTGGTTGACGGTGATGTAGCGGAGGATCTCCTCCACCGCGTCGTCGATCTTCGAGGGGTCGGCCCGCAGGGCGGCCAGCTGCTCCGGGTGGTGCAGCAGCGCGAACACGCCGACCGTCAGCGCGCCCTCCGTGGTCTCGTAACCGGCGAACAGCAGCAGGGCGGTGATGTTGCCCAGCTCCTCGTCACTGAGCTCCCCGGTGGCGATCAGCCGGCTCAGGATGTCGTCCCCGGGCTCCGCCTTCTTGCGCGCGATGGTCTCGTGGATGAACGCGCCCACCTGGGCGAACGCGGCCATCGACTCCTGCGCGTCACCGAACGGGTTGTTCATGACCGCCGGCGCCTCGGCGTAGCGGTCCCGCTCGCTGTAGGGCAGGCCGATCAGGTCCGACAGCACCCGCAGGACCAGCGGGTTGGCGAAGGTCTCCAGCAGGTCGGCGGAGTTGCCGTGCTCGCGCATGACCTTGATCTGCTCGGCGGCCACCGCCTCGACCTGCGGCGTCAGCTGGTTGATCGTGCGGCCGGTGAACTCGCGCGTCAGCAGCTTGCGGAACCGGGTCTGCTCCGGCGGGTCCATGTGGATGAACATCCCCGGCATGGCCGGGAACTGCGGTACCGGGCCACCGTACTTGGTGACCGGGAAGTGCCCGATCTCCAGGTTGTGGCTGAACTTCGGGTCGCTCAGGACCTGCCGGGCGAGCTCGTGGCTGGTGGCGATCCACCCGACGTGCCCGTCGGGGTAGACCATCCGCGCCAGCGGGCGCTCCTTCCGCAGCTCGTCGAAAATCGCCGGCGGGTCGAACTTGTCAGTCCGCGCCCAGGCATCCTCGTAAGAGATCGCCTCGCTCATGACGCACCTTCTCCGTTTCGGGTCGAAATATCCCTGCGCACGAAAACGGCAGCCCCGCCGGTTCGGTACGGAGCCGTTTCCCGGACAATTCACCGGGCCCGCACCGGTGTGCGGGCACGGCGAATCACGCGGCGAATCCGGCACAAGCCCGCCGCGATGTTCCCGCCGGCCGCGAATGACGGCCGGGCCGTTCCGTGGAATCAGAGAGCCAGCTTCTTGAGCGTCTCGTTGGCGTTCGCCAGGGACTGCTCGCCCAGCGGCTTGAGCGCCGCCATCGCCGGCACGATCGCCGCGAGGGTCAGCTCGGCGTGCACGAACTTCAGGTCGTCGGCGAGGCCGATCGAGCTCAGCACCGCGCGCAGGTAGGGCTCCTGGTGGTCCCAGCCCTCCCGCGGCGTGCCCGGCGCGTACGAGCCGCCGCGGGCGGTGACCACGATGACCGTCTTGCCGCTCAGCGGGCCCGACTCGGCGCCCGGGGGCACCATGTGGGCCGGGCTGACCAGCAGGTCGATCCACGACTTGATCGTCGACGGCACGGCGTAGTTGTACATCGGGACGCCGAGCACGATCGTGCTCGCCTCGCGGACCTCGGCCACCACGGCCTCGGTGAGCGCCTTCTCCGCCGGCGCCAGCCCGTGGTCACGGCTGGGGTCCAGGAGCGACTCGCGCACCGCGTGGGTGATGTGCGGGACCGGCTGGGCCGCCAGGTCCCGGTAGGTGTAACCGTCACCCGGGTGGTTCTGGCGCCACTGGGTGGCGAAATACGACGACAACTGCCTCGTCACGGAGCCGGTGGCGCGGATGCTCGAATCAATGTGGAGAAGAGAAGACACAAAGGGCCCCTGGATTGTCCTGAGCGATTCACCGAGAACTGCTTTTCCAACGCTCTTCGAGTCTAAGGAGAAGCGCCCCGGACGGGCATCCCTCAGTCTGGTAGCGCGGGTGGCCACCGGCCCGTGAGGAGCCGCGCGGCGGGCCCACGCGCCGGCCCGGACGGCCGGGCGGCACGCCGCGGCGGCCCCGTCGGAAGGGCCCGTTCCGCGACCGTGCGCACACCGTCGCACCGGCGCGCGGGCCTCACACGGCCAACCGCCCGGCCGGTACCTCGGGCACGAACGCGGAGTCCGCGCCCAATTCGGTCGTCCGCTCCTCCACGAGCCGGTTCCAGGTGCCGGCCAGCTCCACCCGGGAGGCGACGTCGAGCTTGCGGAAGATCTTCTTGAGATGGAACGCCACCGTGTGCGGGGACATGAAGAGCTGTCGCCCCACCCGCCCGTTGGTGAGTCCCTGGCTCACCAGCTCCGCCACCGCGTACTCGGTGTCGGTCAACTGGCTGGCCATCGTTCTGGTCCGGCTCGGGCGGCGCGAGAACTGCCCGCTGTTGCCCTCCAGTTCCCTGAGCTTGCTGCGCACCCGCAGGACGTCCCGGGAGGCACCGACCGCCCCGTAGCCGTCCGCCGCCCGTTTCAGCAGCTCGACGGCCTGGTCCTGCTCGGAGCGGCGGACGAACCGCACCGCACTCGCGTCCTCCAGCGCGGAGGCCTGCGCCCACCGGTCCAGGTGCAGGCCGGCGGCCCGCTCCAGGGCCGCGGCGTTCCGCTCGAACAGGCCGATGGCGTGCGCGGACGCCGCCTGGACGGTGCGGAAGCTGGGGTTGCGCGCCGCCAGTTCGTTGACCTGGGTGACCGTCCGGACGGCGATCTCGTCGTCCGACAGCCGCTGCGCGGCGCGGACCAGCCAGGCCGCCGCCGCCGGCTGCGAGACCAGCAACTCCCGGGCCAGCGCACCGTCGTGCACCAGCCCCTTCAGGAGGTGGGCGATGCTCTCCGTCCCGTCCCGGGCCTCCAGCACCTGGGCGACGGCCCAGGCGCACTGCCCGGCCATCAGGTTCGCGCGTCCGAGCAGGGCGTGGTCCCGCAGCCGGTTCGCGTACTGGAGGGCGGTGGTGAGGTCCAGCTGCCGGGTCGTACTGACCGCCATGACGAGGAACCCGCTCGGGTTCAGCGACCGGTTGCCGGCCTGCTGGGCCAGCCGGAGACCGGCCTGGGCCGAGGCGACCGCCCGGTCGAGCTCGCCCTTGGCCAGGCTCAGCTCCGCCTCGCACAGCAAATGAGCGGCACGCTTCTCAACTTGGTTCGATCCGTGGACAGGTGACGTGTCGTCGGCGAGCATGTTGGTAGCCGCCCCCAGACCGCGGACGCGGGTCAACAGCGTCGCGTGCCAGATCCTCGCCTTCAGCGAGCAGGAGCCCGGCGCTCCGGCCTGCGCCCGGCCCGTGGCGGCGGCAGCCAGATCCATACTCCTACCGAGCTGGCCGTCGAGCCACGACTGGGCGGAACGCGCCGCCAACTGGACGACTTCGTCGGATAACTGCAGGGAAGGACCGGGCGCCGTGTAAGTCCGAAATGACACTGTATCCTCCGACTCGGAATCGGTACCGCCCTGTCCTGCCCGGCTGCTCGGCGGGCATCGTCGGACGCCACTCGATTCGACATGGGAATGTGGGGCCTGCAACACGATCGTGCCGGTGGTGCCTGGTCGGTCGCGGACGAGCGGCGGCCCGGCGGTCCGCGACGCATGGTCGGGCCCCCGTGTCCCGAGCCCGTCGACCGGCGGTCGGGGCCCGGTCCGCAGGACGGAAGGGCCGGTTCCGGAGCGCCGGAACGTCTGGACAACATTCGGCACCCCCCTTCCACAGAGCCGTCGTTCGACTCCAGGAAGACCTGCCGGGGCCGCCTGGGGCGCTGACGTGAGATTGACCACTGCGCGACGCTGCGTCGGCCGCCGAACGCGCGGCGGCGCGCAGCCGATGAGCCGGAAGAGCCCGCTCCGGTCACGAGGTGCCGGGTGCGACCACAATGTCGACGGGGCTCTGAACAGCCGCCCGACCACCGGACGGGGCCGGCGGGAGGAGACGGGGAGAGGAATGCGCGATGACCGGGTCGTCGGTCATCCGCGAACGGTAGGGCAGCGAACACCGTCCGATCTGTAAGAGGCTTTCGCCGCAGGCACCCTGATGTCCCGTCGGCCGGTGACCCGGGCTGCGACAGCGACCCCGGTCGCCGTGACCGGCGAAGGCGGCGCCCCCCCGGAGGCCCCCCACGAGCATGCCCAGAACACCGAGGCCTTGGAAAGGGCTGGCCACATCGTGGAACAGATCGTCTCGCCGCCGCAGCTGTTCAGACACGTCGCGACCCACCACGACCACCGACTCGATCCGCACGCAGCATCCACCCCCTCGGCCCGCAGCCTCGCCCGCTGTGCGACATGCCGGAAAGACCCGTCCCCGCCCGCACCGCGGGCCGTCGCCCCCCGGCCCCCGCCGGAAGACGCACTCGGACGCGCCCCCTGGCCTGTCCATGCCGATTCAGACTCTACGTCATGTCGAACACGATCGGGTGATGATCGTGATCATTTCTGTGACCGGAGTGACGCCTGTGGCATGTCGCTCTTCGTGTGCACAAAGGACGGCCGGCCGGTCCGAGCCATGCCGACGACCGGCGCGGCGCAGGCCGCACCGACCGTTCGACGTTCAGCCCGTCACGGCGAGTTCGGCCACCACCGCACGGTGATCCGTACCCGGCACGCGGTGCCCGGACACCGCCACGGCGGTCAAACCTTCACCACGGAGGACATGGCCGATCTGAATCATCGGCGGTAGGTGCGGGAAGTCCGCATTGTCCTCCGGCCAGGCGGGCGAACCGCCCCGGCCGAGTTCGGCGTGGGTGTTCGTCAGACCGGTGGCGAGCAGCCCGGCCAGGGCCGCCGCCCACCACGGGCGCAGGGCGAGCAGCACACCCAGCACCACCAGGCCGGCGACCGCCGCGTAGGGCAGCAGCGGCACCCTCGGGAGCGCCGGCGGGGTGCCGTCGTCCCAGCCGCGAGCCGGATCTCGACCAGCGCCACCGGAAGCAGCAGGACCGCCCCGCAGAGTCCGATCAGCGCCCTGCGCGTCCACGTCCACGTCCACCAGCTGATTCCGGCCACCCGCTCTCCCACCGGGTGCTCCGCTCCCCACGGTCCGGTGCGGCCGGCGGGCTGCCCGGTGGCCCGCCCGCGCGGCCGTCGGCCCGGTTCTCGCCTTCGCCTTCGCCTTCGCCGGAAGACGCGGTGGGCGGGTGCGGCGGTTCCGGCCCGCGCAGGCCCCGTCCGGCGCCGGGCGGGGCTTGCGCGGGCCGGGACGGAGCCCGTCAGGCGCCGGCCGCCCGTCAGGCGGAGGCGAGGTGCGCCGTCCACTTGGCGCGCCAGGCGAGGGCGTCGGCGACGGCCTCGGCGATGGTGCGCCGCGCGGTCCAGCCGAGGAGTTCGCGGGCGGTGTCGACGGCGGCGTAGCAGCCGATCACGTCGCCGGGCCGGGGGTCCGCCTCCCGGACCTCGACCTCGGCGCCGACGGCGGCCTCGAAGGCCGCGATCAGCTCGCGGACGGTGGTGCCCTCTCCGGTGCCGATGTTGATCACCCGGTAGCGGTCCTCGGCCGCGGGCTTGATCACCTCGTCGAACCGGGTGAGCGCGGCGACGTGGGCCTCGGCGACGTCCTGCACGTGGATGTAGTCCCGGATGCCGGAACCGTCCCGGGTCGCCCAGTCCGCGCCGGTGACGGTGAACGGCACGCCGTCGGCATGGGCCTCGATCAGCTTGCCGAGGGCGTGGGTCGGCCGGAGGTCCTGCAGCCCGGTGCGCAGCCGCGGGTCGGCGCCGACCGGGTTGAAGTAGCGCAGCGCGACGACCCGGAGGTCCTCGGCGCCCTCGCCCCGGGTCCAGTCCTGGAGGACCAGCTCCATCATCTGCTTGGTCCGCGCGTACGGGCTGCCGGCGGCGACGGGGCAGCTCTCGTCGACCCGGGCGTCCGGGGTGGGCGCGTAGATGGAGCCGGAGCTGCTGAAGACGACCCGGGTACAGCCGTTGCGCTGGAGGCCCTCCAGCAGCTCGACGGTCTTGGCGACGTTCTCCCGGTAGTAGAACAGCGGCTTGGCGACCGACTCCGGCACCACGATCCGGGCCGCGCAGTGCAGGGTGGCGCCGATGTCGGGGTGCTCGGCGAAGACGCGGTCCAGGAGGTCCGCGTCGGCGATGTCGCCCCGGTAGAACTCCCGGCCCTCGACGAACTCCGGCCGGCCGGTGGAGAGGTCGTCGAGCACGACCGGCGTGATGCCCTGGTCGAGCAGTGCGGACGCGACGGTGCTGCCGATGTATCCCGCGCCACCGGTGATCAGGACCTTCTTCATACGCGGACGCTCCCTTGCTCCCGTCGGACGCCGTGGCGGCGTCCGGTTGAGAGGGGGGACGGTGGGTTCGGGCCCGCCGGTTCCGCTGACCTGCGGATCCTTCGACCGGGAGTCAGCGCCGGCGGGCCCGGCGGAGCGCGAAGCCGGTGGCGGCCAGGACGACGGCGGCCACGGCGGTGCCGACGGCCAGCCGGACCGCCGTGGACGAACCGTCGCTCCCGGTGGCGGTGTCCTGCGCAGGGGGCACGGTCTGCCCGGCTGTCGGTCCGGCCGTCGGTCCGGCCGTGGGTCCGGCCGTCGGTCCGGCGGAGGGGGACCCCGCCGGAGGGGTGGGTGCGGGCGTGGCTCCGGACGTGAGCGTGGGCGTGGGCACGACGGTGGGCCCCACCGTGGGCCCGGCGGTGGTGGGCTGCGCGCCGGACGTCCCGGTGGGGGTCGGCAGGGGCGGGTCGGAGATGACCGCCGGTTCGATGTCGAGCTCCCGCTCGCCGTGCCCGAGCGAGGGGAACGCGCAGTCCACGGTGATCCGCCAGTGGCCGGCCGGCAGCATCTCCCGGGTGGTGTAGGAGCCGGGGTGCCCGGGCACGGCGACCAGACGCCAGGGCCCGGCCGAGCGGCCGTCGGCGGAGGTCGCGGCGAGCGACCCGGCGAACTCCTCGGTGACCGGGTCGTGGTCGTTCTCCCAGGTGGCCACGGTGGTGACGTGTCCGCTGTCCTGCCCGGTGACCTCCAGGTGGACGGTGTCGCCGTGGGCGGCGGCGGGCAGTGCGGCGGGTGCGAGAACGACCGCCCCCGCGAGGGCGAGGGCGGTGGCGAACGTTCGGGTGCGCATGGTGGGGCATCCTCGGGGGTGGCCGGGTGCGGCCGCCCCCGCTGTCGAGCGGTGGCGGCCGCACCCGGGGTCATCGGGACGGGCGGGGGAACGGGTACGGCGGGGCGACCCGCCGTCGGACGGTCCTCGGCGGGGCCGCCGTCAGCTGGTCTTCTGGAGCGTCCAGGACTGGTAGGCCTGGCCGTTGGGCTTCTGCAGCTCCAGCAGCCAACCGCCGTAGTACCAGCGGCTGCTGACCCCGAGGACGAGGGTCGAACCCTCGGCCGTCAGGGTGACTCCGCCGCCCGACTGGGTGAGCCGCCACTTCTGCGCGCCGGAGTCGGAGCAGGGCTGCTGCGCGAGGTACTGGCCGGCCACCGGGGTGCCGCCCAGCTGGAGGCACTTGTCGGAACGCGCCGACTTGATCCGCACGGTGCCCGAACCGGCGTCCTCGAAGCTCCACTTCTGGTTGGCGTAGCCGGTGCGCTGGTAGGCGATGGCCACCGTGCCGTCGTTGAGCGAGCTGCCCCAGAGGTCGGCGGCCTGACCGGTCAGCCCGTTGACCATCGTGTAGCGGGTGCCCGGCTGCGGCTGGCCGGCGTCGGCGAGGGTGCGGAAGGTGGCGGAGCGACCGGGCTTGGAGACGCTGCCCGCGCTGTCGCGGACGGCGACGGCGACGGTGTACGAGGTGTTGGGCGCCAGCCCGACGACACCGACGACGGTGGAGCGGACGGTGCCGATGGTCTGGCCGTTCAGCAGGACGTCGTACCCGGCGGCCGCCGGCGCGGCCGTCCAGCTCAGCATGACCGAGTTCTGGGTGAGCTGACTGGCCGTCACATCAGGCGCGGTGCCACCGGTGGGCGAGGCGGTCGGGGTCGGCGTGGGCGAGGCGGTCCGGGTCGGCGTACCGGTGGGCGACGGGGTGGTGGTCCCCGTCGGGCTCCCGGTCGGGGTCGGCGCCGGCGTCTTGGTCGGCGTGCCGGTCGGGCTCGGCGTGGTGGTCCGGGTCGGCGTGGCCGTCGGGGTGGCGGTGGGGCTCGGGTTGGGGTTCGGGCCGGTGCCGCCCCCGGGGATCAGGAACCGGTTGTTGGCGACGTTCCAGTGCGTGGCCAGGTAACTGCCCGGCGCGGGAGCGGTGTTGTAGTAGTCGTCGTGGTGGCAGTCGAGCCGGTTGTCACTGGCGTTGTCCGGGCAGACCGTCTTCATCGCCGGGTAGTACGGGGTGTCCGAGTAGCACATCAGGTCCCACTCGTCGACGCAGTGGCCGCCCTTGCTGGAGTTGGGTGCGCTGTTGCTCACCGCACCCAGGTTGTGGCCGAGTTCGTGCGCCGCCGTGGAGCCGCCCCAGCAGCCGGAGTCGGTCCGGCCGTACGACGGGCCGAAGTTGCTCAGGTTGTCCTGCCCGGGGCGCTCGTCGCCCGCGAAGGTGCCGATGCCGCAGTAGACCTTGGCATCGGTGAACATCATGTACTTGCGGTCCTTGCGGTTGAACCCCTGCGCCGCGAGTGCGCGGTTGCTCGCGTTGAAGTCCTTGATCTCGGAGTCCGAGATCTGCACGTTCAGCACCGAGGCGGTGCAGTCGGGTTCGGTGACGAAGCGGACGTGCCGCACGCCGCCGGTCTCCTGGGCGCTGGCGTTGTAGATGACGTCGACGTCCGCGGCCCACTTCTTGAACGAGGCCAGGTACTGGGCGAACCGGTCATTGCCGGGGGCGTGGACGTACACCGCCTGGACCCGGTTGCCGGTGCTGCCGTCGCCCTCGCAGACGAGCGCGGAGCCCGCGGCGGCCGCAGCCTGCTGGGGCGCGGGCGCTCCGGCGGCGGCCTCACCCAGCAGGGCCTTCTGCCCGGCGTCCAGGACGGGCGCCGCACCCTTCAACAGGTCTGCGGCGGCGGGCGGTTGGGCGTCCGGGGCCGGGGTGAGCACCGGCGCCCGGTCGGCCGCGGCGGCCACCGGCGGGATGTCCTTGCGGATGTCCACGTCCTTGGGCGGCGCGTCCGGCCCGTGGCTGCAGAGCTGCCCGCCCGAGACCTCCAGCGAGCCGGCGCACCGGTCGCCGCTCGGCAGGGCCAGACCGGCGTAGACGAGACCGCGCTCCGGCTGGTCCTTGGGTATCTCCTGCAGTGGGGCGGCCTTCTTCTCCCGCTGCGGAGCGGGCGCCTGGGTGGCCCCCTCCGCGGTGCCGGTCTCTCCCGGGTCGTCGCCGTCGGCGACCACTCCGGCCATGCCACCCGCCGCCCGGTCGGCCGCGGCGTCCGCCGCCACCGACACGCTGCGGTCCGCGGCCGGCTCGAACGCGGTCTGGATCCCCAGTGCGCCCGCGACCAGCCCGGCCACCACGGCCGCGGCCAGGAGCGCCGTCCGGCGCCCGGGCCTGCCGCTCCGGCGGCGACGCCGCTCGGTACTCCGGCGCTCGCTGCTCCGGTCTCCCATGTGTCCGTCTCCTCTCCTCGGTGCGACGGTCCGCCTGCCGCTGCTCGCGGCGGCCGGACCGTCCGACACCAGGGAGACCACGGCCGACCGGGCCGGATAACAGAAACCTCCTTTCGAAACTCGCGCAGATCTGCGGATGGCTTCGAACCGGCGCGCGAACGGGCCCACCGAGCACGCGGCGAACCCCTCGGCGCGGGCCGGTGGTCGGGCCGCCCGGCCCGCACCGCACCGGCTCCCGGACGGCCCCGCCCGACCGGTCCGGTCACCCGCGTGACCGCCGTTCACCCGGGGGCCGTGGTCACCCGTGCGAGGGAAGAACGAAGGTTGTCCTTTGAACAGTTGCGGCCGCTGGCCAGAATGGGCTTCCTCGGCCGACCGACCGGTGGCCGATGACCGGTGACCGCCGGAGTCCGGTGACCGGCGGCCGGGGACCGGCGATCGAAGAGCGGGGGTGGGGGCATGGAGCCGGGTTCGCCGGGCTCCGGTCGGGGGGTCGGGGCGGCCGCCCGTCCGGCCGCCACCGGTGCCACCGCCACGGGCTGCCCGGGCGCCCCACCCCGCCGGCACCCCCCTCGCGGCTTCGCGAAGTCGGCTCCCCCGAAGCGGAGTTCGTGCACGAGCGGAACCCGTTCGTCCGCGCCCTCGTCCACTGGGCGGCCCCGCCGTCCGCTACCGCACGGAGGCTCCTCGATGATTCCCCGGCCGCCCGTCGGGCACCTGGTGCCACTCCCGCACGACCCGCCGGACGCCCCACGCCCGACGGCCCACCGCGGCTCGGCGCACCCCGGCTCCGAGCGCCTCACCGCCCACCGCACGCCCACCCACCGCTTGTTCGACCACCGCGCGTCCGACCGCTCCGCCGGAGCGCGGTGAGCACCGCCGTCGTGCTCGGCGGCGGACTCGCCGGGCTTCTGGCCGCCGCGGCCCTCGAACCGCACGCCCGCCGCGTCACCGTCGTCGAGCAGGACACCCTCCCCGACGGGCCGCACCCGCGCCGGGGGTTACCGCAGGGCGACTTCAGCCACATCCTGCTCGGTGGCGGAGCCGACGCCCTCGACGCGCTGCTGCCGGGAACCGTCGACGCGCTACTGGCCGCCGGAGCACACCGCCGGCCGATGCCCTCCGGCATGCTGATGCGCCTCGGCCCGGGCTGGCTCCAGGCCTTCGAGTCGACCGCCTATCTGATCGCCTGCAGCCGGCACCTGCTCGACCACATCGTCCGGCAGCGGCTGCGCGGCCGGGCCGCCGTCACGATCCGCGAGGGCACCTCCGTCCTCGGCCTGACCGGCGACGCGGCCCAGGTCCGCGGGGCGCTGGTGCGGAACCCGGACGGATCGCGCGAGACCCTCCCGGCCGACCTGGTCGTGGACGCGACCGGCCGCCGCTCCCAGGCCCCGCGCTGGCTGCGCGCACTCGGCTCGACAGGTCCGCGGGAGGTCACCGTGGATGCCGGACTCGCCTATGCCGCCCGCCTGTTCGACGCGCCGCGCGGCAACCAGGGCTTCCCCGTCGTCAGCATCGTCCCCGTCCCCGGCCGGCGGACACCCGGGCGCGGCGCCACCGTCGTCCCCATCGAGAACGACCGCTGGATCATCACCCTCTCCGGCACCCGGGCCGGCGAACCCTCCCGCACCGAGGCCGAGTTCCACACCTTCCTCAAGGGTCTCACCCACCCGGTCGTGCACGACCTGGCCCGCGCCGCCCGCCCCGTCGGCCCGATCCGCACGTGTCGCGGCACGCTGAACCGCCGCCGCTGCTACGAGAGCGGGACGCCCGCGGGGTTCGCCGCGACGGGCGACGCGCTGGCCGCCCTCAACCCGGTCTACGGCCACGGCATGGCCGTCGCCGCGCAGTGCGCCGTCGCCATCCGGACCACCCTCGACGCCGAAGGGCTCCACCCGCACGTCAGCGCCACCGTGCAGCGGCGGATCGCCCGCGCCGTCGACACCCCGTGGAAGATGGCCGAGGAGCAGGACCGGGACTTCCCCGGCGCACGGTCGAACGAACCCCCCGCCCAGCGGCCGACCGCGCGACTCGGCCGCTGGTACACCGAGCGGCTGCTGCGCGCCGCCCTCACCGACCCGGCCGTCTCGGCGGCCTACTTCGACGTCTTCTCGCTCGCCGCCCCCGCCGGCCGGCTGACCTCGCCCGCGGTGGCCCTCGCCACGCTGCGGCCCCGCCGGACCGTCCCACCGACCCTCGGCGAGGCGATCGCCCGGTTCCCGCGGGTGGCCGAACTGACCGGACCGTACTGACCGGACCGTACTGACCGACCTGTTCTGACCGGCCCGTACCGACCGCCCGGCCCCGGTCGCCGACGGCGCCGCCGACGGTCGGCCGGCGGCGCCGGGAAGCGCGCTCGGGGGGTACGCGCTCCCCGGCATGAGGTGGCGGAGCCACCCGGCCGGCTGGTCCGAATGCCCGGACCACGGCTGCCGTGACCGGAATGCTAGACCTGAGCCGGCGCCGTGACCAGAACTCCGACCAGCCAACTTCCCGCCCAGGACATGCCATTCGGACCGCCCCGGCAGGCCCGCCCGGCCCCTGCTGTCACTCCGACCACCACGGCAGGCCCGCCGCCCAGCGCGCGACCCAGCCCGCGAAGCCCGGCTCCCCCGCCGACCCGCCGTCCGGGGCGCGGTAGGGGACGGCGCCCTCACCCGTGATCAGCCAGATCTCGCCGCGCCGGGGGCCGGAGACCACCAGGTGCCAGTACATCCCGCAGCCGTCCGTGCCCAGCACGATCGAGCCGTGGTGGAAGACCCGCTCCAGGAGCGCCTCGACCTCCTCCTCGGGCCGTGGATCGTCGTCCCACAGCCAGGCGGCCGACAGCGGGAACGGCTCGGCGAGGACCTGCCCGGGACGGCCGGCGCCCCAGTCGGCCGGGAGCGCGGCGGCCGGTATCAGCCCGTGGTGCGGCGGGCCGTCCGAAAAGCCGTCACAGATCTCGGCCACGAACGTCCGGTACGGCTCTGGCAGCACGATGCCGTGCTCGGCCTCGAAGGCGCGCACCCCGCCGCGGCCGAGTGGTGGTGTCCGCGACGACCCGGCCCGGTCGGCACCGAACGCGGCGCCCAGCAGGGCGAGGTCGGCGGCCGAGGCGTGTTCCGTCATGCCGTCAGGAGTACCAGAGGGGTGCGACGACCGCGGCCCCCGCACGAAGGGCACGGGCTCAGGGCAGTTCACGGCGGGTCGGGGCTGCTCAGGGCTGCTCAGGGTTGCTCAGGGTTGCTCAGGCCGCGACGCCCAGGTGCCCCACGCCGTAGGAGTGGACACCCTGCGCGTGCATGGCGGCGAGGGAGGCCGCCAGGCGGTCCGGGTCACCCGCCAACCAGAGCCGCAGCCCGGCCGCCAGCGCCGCACTGGCGGGGCCGACCGGCAGCCCGGCGGCCCGGGTGACCCGCTCACCGACCAGCGGGAGCAGGTCCGCGACCGGCAGGGGCAGCCAGAGGGTGACGGCGCAGGGCGCGGGCCGGGCGAGAACGCGCAGCAGCCCCGGCACGCCCGCGTCGTCGTGCAGGGCGGGGATGACGTCCAGCAGGCCGTCCACCGCGACCTCCGACACGTCACCGCGGTGGCCGCGGGCCAGTGCGCGCAGCAGGGCCCGCTCGGCCGCGGAGATCCGGACGGTCAGCATGACTTCTTCGCAGTCCATGGTCCCAGTTCCCGTCTTGCGCTAGGGGTGTGCCGGTCGGTCGGGTGCTCGTCTGCTCGTCACTCGTTCGGGGCGGTGCCGTGCCGCGTCCTGCGTCCTGCGCTTTGCCTCGTGCGTCCTGCGTCTCGCCTCGTTCGTCCTGTGTCCTGCGTCCTGCGGTACCGGACCGGCCGGGGTCCTCCCGGGCGACCGGTGCCGTCCGATACCTGCCCCTCAGCAGGGCCGCGCTACCGCCGTGATCAAGCCGTAGTGGCCGTCGTAGCGGCGGTAGAGCACCCGGCCCCGCGCATCGCCGGGATCGGTGTGGAAGACGAACGGCCGGCCGGTGAGCCAGAGCCGGCGGGCCGCCTCGGCCAGGTCCGACGTGGGCGCGGGACGCGGGCTTTCGGTCGTGAGGAGCCCGGAGCCGCCGGCGCGCGCGCCGGCGTGGGCGCGCACCACCCGGAGGCCGCCGCTCACCGCACCGCGATGGACGACGGCGTCCTGGCCGGTGAGCGCGTCGACGAAGAGGTGGAAGCGGTGGTCCAGGGCCAGCATCGCGCGGGCGGCCTCGTCGGGGGTGCAGCGGGCCGGCGTGACCGATTTCCGCCGGACGAGCTGCCGTTCGGCCAGCGGGCGCGGCGCGTACTGCGGCCGGTAGGCGCTCTCGTACACCGCGGCCAGTCCGATCTCCCCCTGCTCGCGCAGCCGCGTGGCGCGCCCGGCCAGCGTGCCGAGCGCGACGTCCACCGCCTCGGCCCCGGTCGCGGCGGCCAGTTGCACCCGGACCGGGCCGACACCGTCCAGCTCGACCGCGGCCTGCGCCACGACCGGCCGGGTGAGCGAGCGGTGGCGCAGCCGGGTGAGCCGGATCCGGACCGCGTGCGCGCCCGGCCCGAGGGCCGTGCCCAGCCCCAGTGCCCGCGCCCGCGCGTACTCGGCATCCGCGCGCGGCAGTTCGCCGCGGATCTCCACCCGCAGGTCGGGGGCCGGCGGGTGGTGCAGACGGGTCATCAGGTCCTCCTCGGTCCGGGACCATGCTGGACCGCCCGGGGCCCTCCCGCCGAGGGCCGAAAGACCTGGAATGTGCGGCAGCCCGGGACCACCCGGCCCGGGCCGGACGACCGGGCCGGGCCCGGCCGCACCGGACCGGCCGCACGGGCCTCCGGGGGTCCCCGTCACGCGCCTCCGCCGTGCCCCCGGCAGCCGGGGCGCCGCTCGCGGGCCGCACGCCGCGCGCTCCACCGATGGGGTGATCCACCGGAGTACGGCGCAACGCCCGCCGGACCGGCGCGTTTCCCATGTCGTGCGCCCTCTGGCAGTGGTGCGCGCGGGGTCCGCTCCGCGGAGCCCCCGATTCCCCCCGGTCGCGGCGACGACACCGGCGGTGCCGCCGCGACGGTTCATCTGGTGAGAGGTAATGTCATGGTCCTGACGACTGAGACCCGGAGATCGACCGTTCCCCCCAGAAGCACCCCCCGGAGAACCCCCGCGGCCCCTCCCCCGCTCGCGCCGGGCGCGCTGCCCGGCCTCGGCCACGCACCCGCCCTGCTGCGCGACCCGCTCGGCTTCCTCGGCTCGCTCGCCCGCCACGGCGGCGTGGTGCGGATCCGGCTCGGCCCGCGCACCGTCTGCGTCGTCACCGACGCCGGCCTGGTCCACACCCTGCTGGTCGCGCTCGCGTACGACTGTCCGCGCGGCGCCGTCCAGGACACCCTCAGGACGGCGTTCGGCGACGGCCTGCTGATGTCCGAGGGCCAGGCGCACCGCGACCGCCGCCGGACCGTCCAGCCCGCCTTCGGCCCGGAGCGGACGGCCGAGTACCTCGCGGTGATGCACCGGGTCGCCGAGGAGCGGGCCGGGAGCTGGCGGGAGGGCCAGGTCCTCGACGTCGCGAAGGAGATGAACCACCTCGCGCTGGAGATCGTCACCAGCACGCTGTTCGACGCCCGGCTGAGCGAGGACGCCACGCTCGCCTTCCACCGGGCGCTGCCCGACCTGGTGAAGGGCCAGATCGTCCAGTCGCTGTACCCGCACCCGGCGTTCGCCCGGCTGCCGCTGCCGGTCAACCGGCGGTTCGACGCCGCCGTCCGGGTGCTGAACCAGGTCGTCGACCAGGCCGTCGACGGCAGCACCCGGCCCGGCGGCGCGCCGGCGGGCGGCTGCCCGTTCGGCGGTTCCGCGGGCGGCGGGCGGCCCTCCGGCCCGGCGGACCGCACCCTCCCCGCGCTGCTGCGCGCGGCCACCGACCCCGCCACCGGCCGGCCGCTCACCGAGGCCGACGTCCGGTCGGAGGCGATCACCATGTTCGGCGCGGGCACCGAGACCGTCTCCACCACGCTCACCTGGCTGCTCGACGAACTGCTGCGCCACCCCGGGGTGGAGGCCCGCGTGCTGGCCGAGCTGGACGAACACCTCCCGGCGGGCACCGTCCCGACCCCCGAGGCGCTCGCCCGGCTCGGCTACACCCGCAGCGTCACCCAGGAGGTGGTCCGGCTGCACGCGCCGAACGCCTTCCTGATGCGGACGGCGACCGTGCCGGTCGAGCTCGGCCCGTACCGGATCCCGGCCGGCACCGAGTTGCTGTACAGCCTCACCGCGTTGCACCGCGACCCGCACCTCTACCCGGAGCCGCTGCGCTTCCACCCCGGCCGCTGGCGCGAGGGCGGCTCGGCCGCGACCGCCGGGCGGCAGGCGTTCCTGCCGTTCGGCGCGGGCAAGCACAAGTGCATCGGCGAGGCGTTCGCCTGGGCGGAGCTGACCGTGGCCGCCGCCGCGATCCTGCGCCGCTGGCGGCCGACGGCGGTGGCGGGATCCCGGGCCCGCGAGGTGGTCTGGACGACCGTCCAGGCCCAGGACTTGCGCGTCCGCCTCGCCCCGCGCACCTCCCCCGCCCCGGACCGACCGGCCGGCCGGCCGGACGACCGGGCGCCGCACGAGGTGCCGGCCCGCCCCGCCGCGGTCGCCGCCCGGGCCGCGCTCGGCCCCCGGCCTGCTCCGCCCGCCTACCCCGCCGCCCGGCCGCCCGCCCCCGGAGGCCCACGCCGGCCCGCCGAACTGCGCGCCTCCACCGCCCGGCACGCCGACTGGGTGGTCGGCCACGGCCTGCTCACCCCGGCCGACCTGCCGCGCTACCAGGCCTACGCGCTCCCCGAGCTGATCGGCCACGCCTACCCCCGGGCCCGCGGCGCCGAACTCGACCTGCTCGTCGACGTCCTGGGCTGGTTCACCATCCTCGACGACCGCTTCGACGGTGCCCCCGGCCGCCACCCCGACCGGGCCCGCGCCCTCGTCGATCCGCTGCTCGCCGTCCTCACCGGCCCCGACCGCGCGACCGCGCCCGCCGGACCGGCCCCCGGCGACGACCGGCTCCTGGGTGCCTGGCGGGAGCTGTGGCTGCGGCAGAACGAGGGCATGTCACCGGCCTGGCGCGCGCGCGGCGCCACCGAGTGGCGGTCCTGCCTGGACACCTTCATCGCCGAGGCGGTGCACCGGTCGCGGGGCACCTCCCCCGGCCTCCCCGAGACGATGCGGCTGCGCCGCCACGCCAGCTGCCTCTACCCGTTCATGAACATACTGGAGCGCGTCCACGGCGCCGACGCGCCCGCCGGGCTGCACGCCGATCCCGAACTGCACCGGCTGCGCGCCCACACGGCCGACGCCGCGACGCTGATCAACGACCTCTACTCGCTGGAGCGGGAGGAGCGCCAGCCGGCCGCCGCCTTCAACACCGTGCTGACCCTGCAGCGGGTCCGCGGCTGCACCCGCCGCCGGGCGGAGCTGTCGGTGCGCGCCCGGATCGCGCGGCTGCGGGAGGAGAGCCGGACGCTGCGCCGCCGGCTGCGGCGCCGCCACCCCGCCGGGCACTGGTACCTCGACGGCAGCCGGGAGTTGGTCGACGGCGTCTACGCGTGGACCAGCACCAGTCGCCGCTACCTCAGTGACGGTCGCCGAGGGTGAACAGCAGGAGCACGAACCCGGCGAACAGGTGGGTGGCGAAGACGTAGATGCCCGCGCGGATCAGCATCGCCCTGCGCCTGCTCTTCTCGTCGCTGGTGCCGCTGGCCATGGCCGGGTTCTCCTTCGGTCGGGGGCCGGGTGCGCGATCGGACGGCCGGGCGGCGGCGTCGGGCCGGACGGCCGTCATCCGCTCGTCACCCGCTCGGCGCGGGGGCCCGGCGCCCCGGCGGCGTCCGGCCCCCGGAGCTCCGTGAGCAGCGCGCCCTGGTCGGTGATCAGGTCGGTGAGGATCCGCCGGGCGGCCCGCAGGAGTTCGGCGACGTCCGGCGTGCTCAGCGCGTACACCACGGTGTTGCCCTCACGGGTGGCCGTGACCAGCCGGGTGCGGCGCAGTACGGCGAGCTGCTGGGAGAGGTTGGACGGCTCGATCCCGATCTCGGCCAGCAGTTCGCGCACCGGCCGCGGCCCGTCCTGGAGCAGCTCCAGGACCCGGATCCGGACGGGGTGCCCGAGGGTGCGGAAGAACTCCGCCTTGGCCTGGTACAGCGGGACAGCCATCGTCCGCTCGCTCCCTGCTGCTCGGTGGTGCCGGTGTGCACACCCGCGCCGGCGGGGCCGTGCCCCGGCCGCCACGACCGGGAAGCATCATCCTGGCAGATGAAGATTTCTTCAAGTCATCATCATCCGGAGCCCGGGCACCCCGGGGGCGCGCCGGGCCGAGCCCGGGGCGCCCCCGGGAAACGCGGTGGCCGGGCCCGGGGGTTCGCACCACCCCCGGGCCCGGCCGCCGCGCACGTGCCGCCTAGCAGGCCACCACCACGTCGACGGTCACCGGAGCCGGGTTCCACGGGAAGGACGCCACGCCGAAGCTGCCGTGGACGGTGGACCCGCAGGGCACCGTACCGCCGACGCCACGGACCTGCACCGTGCTGGCGGTGAACAGCGTGCGCCCGTTCGACGAGCCGAGCGAGGCACCGCCCACGACCTCACCGGACAGCGTGGTCAGCAGCTCCTTGGTCTGCGGGGCGGGACCGCCCGGGGTCGGCGGACCGGCCAGCGAGACCTGTCCGTACAGCTGGACCTGGTCACCGGTCACCTCGACGCACACCTTGGTCGCCAGGCCGGCCTGCAGCCCGGAGGCACCGCAGGTGGTGACGGTGCCGGTGGCGGTCGTGGTGGCGGCACCGGCCTGCGCCGGAACGGCCAGCAGGGTCGCCGCCCCGGCGACCCCGGCGGCGAGCAGAGCGATTCGGTTCATCGGATTCTCCGTCTTCTGAAACATCGACTCATTCACATGTGACATTTCACATGTGCCATGCCTCAACCCTGGCATGGGATTCGAACACCTGAGTGGTGATCCACCCCGGAAAACCTGAACAGACCAGAAATCGACCTTCGATGGCGCGATCACTGCCGCCCCGCCCGTCCCGACCGAGACCGTCCGAGCCGCCCGGGGTCCGGGCGCACGGGACACCCGGTCGGCGGTGCGCCGCGTGCCCCGCCCGGTCCGGACGCGTTGGGCAGGCGTGAAGCCCTTCCGCACGACCTTCGCCGCCGTGCTCGCCGCCCTCGCCCTCGTCGCCGCCCGGCCGGTGCCCGTACCGCTGATGGGCGCGGAGGTGCGCCTGCTCCCCACCGGGGATCGCGTCCTGGCCCTGACCTTCAACGCCGCCTGGGACGAGACCGGTCTGGACACCGTGCTGAGCACCCTGCGGGAGCGCGGGGCGCCGGCCACCTTCTTCCCCACCGGCCAGTACGCCGAGCGGCACCCGGACGCGGTCCGCGCGATGGCGGCCGCCGGGCACGGGCTCGGCAACCACTCCTACAGCCACCCGCTGTTCACCGAGCTCGACGCCCGGCAGGCCGGGGCCGAGGTGCTGCGCGCCGACACCGCGATCCGCAAGGCCGCCGGGACGGACCCCCTGCCGTTCTTCCGCTTCCCCTACAGCGAGACGACGCCGCAGCGGATCGCCGACGTCAACGCGCTCGGCTTCGCCGACCTCGAGTTCACCACCGACACCAACGGCTACCTCGGCGCCGCCGGCGGCATGACCACCGCCGGGGCCGTTGACCGCGCCCTCGCCGCCCTCGCCCCCGGTGCCATCCTCCAACTCCACGTCGGCACGTCCGACGCGAGCGCCGAGCGGCGCTGCCTGGACGCCGAGGCGCTCCCCCTGATCATCGACGCCGTCCGCGACCGCGGCTACCGCATCCTGGACCTGCGCACCCTCCTGGACGGCTGAGCCGCCCTCCCCCGGCTCCCGCTCAGCTCCCGCCGACCGAGTCCCGGAGGGCGTCGATCCGCCGGACGGACTCCAGGAAGGCCGTCCGGTCCAGGCCGCCCGCGTCGAGGGCGGTCGCGAGGGCGGTCGCGGCGGCCTCGCCCTGGCCGGCGTCGCGGGCGGAGCAGAGCAACAGGTCCATACCCGCCCCGGCGGAGGCCAGGGCGCGGGCGCCGGTGTCGCCGTAGGGTGCGAGGGCCCCGGCCTCCAGGGCGTCGGTGACGGTGACGCCCCGGAAGCCCAGCCGGTCGCGGAGTTCGCCCTGGACCACGGCCGGGGAGAAACCCGCCGGACGGTCGGGGTCGAGGGCGGGGTAGACCGCCCAGGAGGTCATCACCAGCCGGACCCCGGCGGCGATGGCGGCCCGGTACGGCTCCTCGCCCCGGGCCCGGAGGTCGGCGAGGGGGACGGGCAGGGTGACGGGGCCCTCGTCGGTGTCCAGGCCCCCGGGGGCGGAGCCGAGGCCGGGGAAGTGCTTGGCGGTGGCGGCGACGCCGAGGTCCTGCTGGGCGGTGAGGAAGGCGCTCCCCAGCCGGGCCACGAAGGCCGGGTCCTGGCCGTAGGAGCGCTCGCGGTGGTCGATGAAGTTGTCCGGGGCGTCGTAGACGTCGAGGACGGGGGCGAGGTTGACGTTCAGGCCGGCGTCCGCGACCGTGCGGGCCGCCCCGGCTCCCGATCGGGCGGCCTCGCCGACGGGATCGGCCGACGCCCCGGTGCGGCGCGCGGAGAGCACGGGCGCGCCGGGCAGGCGGCGCACCTGACCGCCCTCCTGGTCGGTCAGCAGCAGGAGCGGGCGGGGGTCCGGCGCCTCGGCTGCGGCCTGCCGCAACTCGCCGACAGCTGACTTGAGTTGCTCCGGCGAGGTGACGTTCTCGCCGAACAGGATGACACCGGCCGCCCGGCCCTCGCGGATCGCCCGGAGCACGGTGGGCGACGGCGTCGGGCCGGGGTAGGAGTAGACGATCCGCCGGCCGGCGAGCTGCCGGGAGTCCAGACCGGCGGTCCGGTCGGTGGGCGAGGGGGAGCCCGCGGTGGTGGGCGACGCGGCATCCGGACCGGTGGCCATCGACGTGGTCCTCTCCGCCGCGGACGGCGGTCGCTGCCCTCCCTGCGCCGAACAGGCCGGCACCAGGGCCGCCGCGGTCAGCAGCAGCGCCGGGAGCACGACACCGGCGGTCCGCGGCAGCGACGGCATCGGGCCTCCCCGGGACTGGGACGAGTGCGGACGGGTACGGGCGGACGGGTTCGAGCGGACCGGGCGAGGTGCGCGCCCGGTCCGCCACGCTACCGGGGTGGCGGCCGACCGGCACGGCGGACGGCACCCGCCCTCCCCCGGCCCCGGGCGCCTCCACGGCCCGTCACCCCGGCCCGCGCAGCAGCCGGCCCAGGACGGCGATGCCCTCCTCGATCCCGCCCGGCGTGCCCGCCGCGTAACCGAGGACGAGCCCGGGCGGGTGCGGCAGCCGGGCGTGCCAGGAGAGCGGCTGCACCTTGACGCCGTGCGCGAGCGCCGCGGTGGCGAGTTCGGCGTCGCCGCAGCCGAGCCCGGCCGGGAAGGTGACCATCAGGTGCAGCCCGGCCGCGGCGCCGTGCACGACGGCCCCCGGCATGTGCGCGCCGATCGCGGCGATCATCGCGTCCCGGCGGCGCCGGTGCCGGGGCCGCAGCAGACGCAGGTGCCGCTCCAGCTCGCCGGAGTCCATCAGCCGGGCCAGCACCAGCTGGGGCAGCACGGGATTGCCGAGGTCGGCGAAACGCTTGGCCGCGAGGGCGGCCTCGCGGTAGCGGGGCGGGACGAGCAGCCACCCCGTCCGCAGCGCGGGGGCGAGCAGCTTGGAGACGCTGCCCATGTAGCAGACCTGCTCGGGGAGGACCGCGCGCAGGGCGGGCACCGGCGGGCGGTCGTACCGGTGCTCGGCGTCGTAGTCGTCCTCGATCACCAGACCGCCCTCGCCCGCCCAGTGCAGCAGTTCGCGGCGGCGCCGGCCACCGAGCACCACGCCGGTCGGGAACTGGTGGGCGGGGGTGAGCAGCACGGCCGGGGCGCCGGTGGCGCGCAGTGCGTCGACCCGGATGCCCTCCGCGTCGACCGGGACGGGCGGGGTGGCGCGGAGCCAGTGGCCGAGGTGCTGGCGGGTGCCGAGCGAGCCCGGGTCCTCGACGGCGACCTCGCTGATGCCCGCCCGGCCGAAGACCTGGCCGAGCAGGGCGAGGGCCTGGGCGGCGCCCGCGACGATCAGCACCTCGTCGGGGTCGGCGCCGATGCCGCGGTTGCGGGCCAGCCAGCGGGCGACTGCGCGGCGCAGCGCGGCGCTGCCCCGCGGGTCGCCGTAGCCGAACTCGTGGGCGGGGAGCGCGTCGAGGACGGCGCGTTCGGCCCGGAGCCAGGCGGCCCGGGGGAAGGCGGCGAGGTCGGGCACGCCGGGCGAGAGGTCGATCCGGGCGGGCGCGGCCCGCAGCGCGTCGAAGCTGGCGGGGACGGGGTCGGCCGCGAACAGGGCGGGCTCCGGCGCGGCCGGCACCGGGGTCACGAACGGCGGCGGCGGTACGGAGACGGCCGCGGCGAGGACGACCGTGCCGCCGCGCCCCCGACCGGCGAGCCGGCCCTCCTCGGTGAGGCGCCGGTACGCGTCGGTGACGACCCCCCGGGAGATCCGCAGCTCCGCTGCCAGCACCCGGGTCGCGGGCACGCGGCTGCCCGCCGGGAGCCGGCCGTCCGAGATCGCCTCGCGCAGGCGGTGGGCCAGCCAGTCGCCGAGGCCGCCGGGCGGGGCGTCGGCGGCGTCGAGCTGGAGGAAGTCCGCACCGGCGGTTATGGACCCCTGAGCGGGCGTCACTTTGGACCTGTTCACCGGACCATTGTGCGGGCCAGGGTGGGGTCATGACCACGGAGACGACGGACCCCGCAGCAGCCCCCACCGCCGGACGGGCGAGCACCCCGCTCCCGCACGACGACCGCCAGCCCCACGCACACGCCCACGAGCGGGGCGGTGAACAGGCCGGCGAGCACTCCTACGTCCACGGCTACTCGCCCACCGAGGCGCTGCGGCTGGGCGACCAGGCCGACACCCTCGCCGAACTGCTGCACGCCGGTACGGCCTACCCGGCGGGCAGCCGGGTCCTGGAGGCGGGCTGCGGCGTCGGGGCGCAGACCGTGCACCTGCTGGCGTCCAGCCCGGGCGCGGAGCTGACGGCCGCCGACATCTCGGCCGACTCGCTCGCCCAGGCCCGCGCCCGGGTGGCGGCGCAGGCGCCCGGCGCGCAGGTGACCTGGCACCACGGGGACCTGCACGAACTGCCCTTTCCGGACGACTCGTTCGACCACCTCTTCGTCTGCTTCGTGCTGGAGCACCTGGCGGATCCGTCGGCCGCGCTGACCGCGCTGCGGCGGGTGCTGCGGCCCGGCGGCACCGTCACGGTGATCGAGGGGGACCACGGGTCGACGTTCTTCCACCCGGACAGCGCCGCCGCCCGGGCGACCGTGGACCACCTGGTCCGGCTCCAGGCCGACGCGGGCGGCGACGCGCTCCTCGGCCGCCGGCTGCACCCCGTCCTGGCGGCCGCGGGCTTCCGGGACATCGCCGTCCGCCCGCTCACCGTCTCGGTGGACGACAGCCGGCCGGCGCTGGTGGAGGGGTTCACCCGGCGGACCTTCGTCGCGATGGTCGAGTCCGTGCGCGCCGACGCCCTCGCCGCGGGGCTCAGCACCGCGGCCGCGTTCGACCGCGGCATCGCCGACCTGCGGCGCACGGCGGAGGAGGGCGGGACGTTCCACTACACCTTCTTCAAGGCGGTGGCGGTCAACCCCTGACCGTCCGGCTGCCGTTGCCGCCCGGGGCCGGTGGCGCCCCGGTCCCGCCCCGGTCCCGGTTGTGCTACTCCGGGCTGTCCCCGAGGGAGGCGAGGAGGGTGCGCAGGGCGTCGATCAGCGCCTCGGTCTGCCGCTCGTCCAGGCCGGCCAGCAGCCGCCGTTCGGTGACCAGGTGGTCCGGGAGCGCCCGGTCGACCAGGGCGCGGCCCTCGGGGGTCAGTTCGACGTCCCGGCTCCGCCCGTCGGAGTCGCTGGGGGTGCGGGTGACCAGACCGCGGGCCTCCAGCCGGTCGAGCCGCTGGCTGATGGCACCGGAGGTGACCATCGCGGTCCGCATCAGGCCGGTCGGGGTGAGGCGGTAGGGCGGGCCGCTGCGGCGCAGGGTGGCGAGGACGTCGAAGGAGGGGGCGTCCAGACCGTGGGTGGCGAAATTCCGCTTGAGCTCGGCCTCCACCAGGTAGGTGAGCCGTTTCAGCCGGCCGATCACCTCCATCGGGGAGACGTCGAGGTCGGGACGCTCGGCGCCCCACTGCTTGACCAGCCGGTCCACATGATCTGCCACGCCCCCAGCCTAAACGATGCCTTAGCGGTGAGATACCTCACACGACCGAACGGCCGACGCCGACCCGAGATGCCTTAGTGCTGAGATACATTGGCTTAGTGCTAAGGAATCGACGACTCGGAATCGTCCTGCTGACCGCGCTGGCCCCCGCCATCTGGGGTTCGACCTACCTCGTCACCACCGAACTGCTCCCGCCCGGCCGCCCGCTGCTCGCCGGGGTGATCCGCGCCCTGCCCGCCGGGCTGCTGCTCATCGCCCTCACCCGCCGGCTCCCGAAGGGCAGTTGGTGGTGGCGCTCACTGGTCCTGGGCGCGCTCAACATCGGCGCGTTCTTCGCCCTGCTCTTCATCGCCGCCTACCGACTGCCGGGCGGGGTCGCGGCCACCGTCGGCGCCGTCCAGCCGCTGATCGCCGCCGGGCTCTCGGCCGGTCTGCTCGGTGACCGGCTCTCACTGCGCACCCTCCTCTCCGGCATCGCCGGGATCGCCGGCGTCAGCCTGCTGGTCCTGCGCGCCGACGCCCAGCTCGACGCCCTCGGGGTCGCGGCCGCGCTCGGCGGCGCGGTCGTGATGGCCACCGGCGTCGTCCTCTCCAAGCGCTGGACCTCACCGGCACCACTGCTCGCCACCACCGGCTGGCAGCTCACCGCGGGCGGACTACTGCTGCTGCCCGTCGCCCTCGTCGTCGAGGGCGCCCCGCCCTCCCACCTCACCGGCGACAACCTGCTCGGCTACGGCTACCTCGGCCTGATCGGCGCGGCCCTGTCGTACGCGCTCTGGCTCCGCGGCATCCGGGCGCTGCCCGCCACCTCGGTCACCTTCCTGGGACTGCTCAGCCCGGTGGTCGCCACCGCCCTCGGCTGGCTCGTCCTCGGACAGAACCTCACCCCCGTCCAGGGGCTCGGCGCGGTGATCGTGCTCGGTTCGCTGGTCGCCGCCCAGACCCAGCGGCCCCGCACCGCCGCGGCCCCGACCGACCCCGCAGACCCGGCCGACCCGGCGGCCCCGACCGGCCCGGAACCCGCGCGGGACGGCGAGCGGCCCGCGAACGAGTCCGCCGCCGTACGCGCCTAATGGGAGCTATGGAACCGGGGAATGCTCAGTTCCATAGCCGCCAGCAGGTGAGCACTATCGGCGCCGGAACCGTTCGAGTTCTGGGTT
>NZ_JBVHHE010000039.1:0-53412 GCF_055561235.1 Kitasatospora sp. NPDC022856
ACGGGCGCTCGTCGCTCCCCAGACTCCCCACTCCGTTCAAAGCCGGACGAAGTGAGGTGAACAGCAGCGTTGGCCAAAATCGACCAGCCTCATCAGTTCGGCCAGCGGGTCGCCGCCGCGGGCGCTCTCCAGGTCGACGACTCCGGTGATGCGGTGGCCGTCGGTGAACAGGTGGCGGCCGACCCAGTCTCCGTGCAGGAGTTTGGGTGTCGTCGGCGGGAGGCGGTCGGCTCCGGCTTCGAAGACGAAGCGGGCGCGGTTCAGCAGCCCGGGCAGGTGAAGGCCGTTCAGGCTGGGGGCTCGGCGGTCGGGTAGGGCGAGGAACCATCCCTGGACGGTGGAGTGTTGGCCGACGCCCTGCCCGTCGAGCTGACCGAAGCTGCTGACCTCGATGGTGTGCAGGCGGCGGAGGGTTTCGCCGGCTCGGACGGCGGCGTCCAGGTCCTGCGGTCGCGGCGGCTCCGCTTCGATCGGCTGGCCGGGGCATCGGGTCTCGACGCAGGCCTCTCTGCTGTACCAAAGGACGCGGGCGGCGGGGATTCCCGCTTCGCGCATCCGGGCGGAGGCCCAGGCGGCGGTCGGGTAGCGCGAGCGGCTTCCCGCACGGCGGACCTTGACGACCAGTTCTTCGCCGTCGCGGGTGGTGGCGGCGAAGGGGAGGCTGTCGGTTCCCGACCGCATGGTCGTGAAGCGCGCGCCGGTGGCGTCGAAGCCCGCTTCGGTGAGCGCGTCGAGCAGCAGGGGGTGCGGGCGGTTGATCACGGTGTCAGGGGCGGACATCGGGCACCTCCGGTACCGGGACGGGGCGGCGGCTGGTCGCGGATTGGAGGGCGGCGTCCAGCAGGGCGATGGAGCCGAGGTTGCCGACGGCTGGGACGGGGGCGGTGCCGGGTTGGTGGAGGGCGTCCACCATGGCGGTGATGCAGCGCTGGTACGCCGGCGGGCCGGGTTCGGCGGGCTTGCGGCTGCTGGTGGGGTCAGGTGCCCAGCGGCTGGCGAAGTCGTGAGCCTCCACGCGCCAGTCGCCGTTGGCGTCGGTTCGCAGGAGCGGGTCCGCGATGTACCCGCCCCGGTAGGTGAACAGGGAGCCGTCGGCGAACCGCACGATGATCGTGGCGATCGAGCTGTGCGGGGCGAGGAATCCGGTCGGCGTCTCGATGCAGGTGACCTCGGCCGGCGGCGCAGTGATCAGGGCGCGGACCTGGTCGAAGGCGTGCACCGCGAGGTCGGTGGTGACGGGCAGGTGCTGGCTGCTGCGGAATCCCGGCCCGGGAAGGGTGACGAGAGTGTCGGCAGTGACCACGAAGGGCGCTCGGCCGCCGAGGTGGACCGTGTCGCGGAAGGCGAGGAAGCCGGGATCGGTACCGCGGTTCTGCATGACGGCCAGCAGCAGGCCGCGCTCGCGGGCGAGGTGGACGAGGTCGAGGGCGTCGGGCAGGTTCAGGGCCAGGGGCTTCTCGGTCAGGACGTGGAGGCCGTGGGTGAGGGCTTCGCGGCCGACGCGGTAGTGGTGGTCGGGCGGGGTGAGGTTGACGACGACGTCGATCGGGGCCAGTGCGAGCGTTTCGTCGAGCGTCGTGGCCAACACGGGGCTCAGTTCGTACCGGTCTGCGAGAGCGCGTGCCGCCTGCTGGTCGGGGTCGATGAGCGAGGCGATCTCGATACGGCCGTCCGCGAGCAGGGAGCGGACCCAGCGGCTGGCGATGGCGCCGCAGCCGATCAGCGCGACCTTCACGATGCCTCCCACAGCGGGCGCTCGTCGGCCTGGCGGCGGAGGTGGTCGAGGGCGCGTGCGGCGAGTTCCTCGGGTGAACCGGTGGTGGTGTCGAGCCGGACGACGGCAGGGGAGAACGGGTGGTCGAAGTAGGCGTTGAAGTGCTCGCTGAAGCGGCGGTCGTAGAAGATCGTCGGCATGCCCTTGCGCAGGCGGGCCCGGCGGGCCAGTACGTCCGGGTCGGCGGTGAGGACGATCGTCAGGTCGGGCATCGCCACGGCTCTGCTGGTGACGGCGTGTCGGGCCTGGTCGTCGCAGTCGAAGCCGTTCATCCGGCCGACGGCGTGCGCATGCGCGAGGAGAGTGTCCACGGTGCGGTCGAGGATCACGTCCCGGCCTCCGGCGAGGGCCCGCTCGGCCCGGGCGAGCCGCAGGTCCTCGACTTCCAGGAACTGGGAAATGTTGGCCAGTTGGTGGTCCGCGGTGAAGGGTTCCGGGGCGGGCAGCCTGGTGGGGTCGGGGCTGGCGTGGAAGTAGCAGGGGATGACGGCGGCCCGGTCGAGGTGAGGGGCAAGCATGGCGGCCAGCGTGGTCTTGCCGACGCAGCTGACGCCCTCGATGCCGAGGATCACGGTGCCTCCCTGTCCTTGGTACGGCGGTTGCTCTTGGGGGCGAGTACCGAGTGCCTGGTGCCGGTGGCGGCCCAGCGGCCGAGGGCGGTCATCGGGCCGATGCTCTTGAGCAGCAGCCCGGCTAGCGTCTCCAGGCTCTGCTCGGCGGTCTCCCGTGCAGTCAACAAACGGCCTTCGGCCTCGGCGAGCAAGCGGACCGGTGCGACGGTGGCCGCCCAGAGCGCGGCCGTGGCCGCTGCCCGGACCGGCGGGCTCGTGCGCGGTCCGAGTGCGAGGGCCAAGCAGCCGACGGTGGCGGGCGAGACCAGCAGCCAGGCCATGCCCCGGTAGGCGCCGGTGGTGAGCGCTGCCGCGTGGTCGAGGCGGCTGCCGTGGCCCTGGGCGTGCCAGCGGGCGGCGCACTGCGGGTAATCGAGGTAGCTCTGGAACCAGCGCTCGCCCTGGGACAGCAGCTCGGGCAGGTACTCGGCCGCCGGTACGGCGGTGGTGAAGGGGAGGCTGTCGACCGGGACGCCGTCCAGGGTGAGCCGGTAGCCGAAGGCGACGTCGTCGAGGACGGTGAAGTCGGGTAGGCCGCCGACCTGCCGGAAGACGTCGGCTCGGATGAGCAGGCCGTGGCCGACGGTCTGGGCCAGGCCCCGCCCGCCTCGCGCTCGGTGGGCGGAGTCGGCGTACCGGCGGAGGTTGGGGATCTCGCGGCGGAGGGTCCAGAGCGTCTGCGCTCGGGCAGCGCCTCGGCACAGGGCTCGTTCCCACCAGGTGCCGGCGGCGCCCTGGGTGGCGAAGCGGGCGGACTGCTGGACGACGGGAGGCAACTCGCCGTGCTCAGCCCGGTGGCGAAACAGGAACTCGGCGGTGCGTTGCAGCAGCTCCGGGCTGGGGCGGGAGTCCACGTCGTAGACGGCGACGAACTCGTCCGCGGAGTCGGCCGCTAGCTGTTCGACTGCGGCGTTCACCTGCGCGGCCTTCCGCCCGTCGCCCTCGTAGTGGACGTGCCGGACCACCGGCTCCCGGAGGCGCGCGATTTCGCTCGCGATGACCTCCGCCGTCGTGGGGAAGGGCAGCAGGGCCTCGGCGGCCGTCGCCAGGGTGAGTGCACGCTCGCCCGTCTTGGCGAGGGCTTCGGCCAGGGCGGACAGCTCGTCCTCCGTCAGCTGCGGGAAGCGCTGCACGGTGAGGTCGGTCGCCGTCGCCCCGGCGAGCCGGCCGACGAGGTGTGCACGTTCGCGTTCCTCACGCGCCGTGGACACCAGAGTCAGCGTCGAACCCGGGAAATCGCGCAGGAGCGGTACGAACCACGCCAGCGCGTCGGCGATGTGCTGCTGCTCGCGCAGCACCGGGATGACGAGGTGCAGCACCATCGGCTCCGCCTCCGAGGACGGGGCCGGCTGGTCAACCCGGGCCAGCGTTCGGCGGACCTGCCGTAGCCCGTTCACGTTTCGCGCGGCCACGGCGGCGGCGATCCACCAGGACGGCCGCCGCCAGAACGGCTTTCGGCCGTTCACCCGGCTCCTCCCGCGTCGGCGTAGTCGTGGAACAGCCGGTAGGTGTCCCGGAGCCGGCCGTCCGGGTAGCCGTCCTGCCAGGGCTTGTCGGGGCCGGCGAAGTGCACCAGGGCGGCGGTCTGCTCGTCCTCCAGGAGCTGGGCGAGCGGGCTGTCGACCTCGGCATAGTGGACGAACCCGGACTGGGTAGCCTGCGGGGACATGGCGAAGGTGTTCCAACGCCGCTCCAGCCGGTGCCAGTTGTCGTCGACGGCCCAGTTCAGCGCGTCCTGGTCCCAGAACCGGACCTTGTCCGGGTGCTCGGACAGGAACTGCCGCGACCGCTCGAAGACGCCGAGCCGCTGGCAGCGGTCGAGGTCGATGAGCATGACGCCGCTGTTGAAGTAGTCCCGGCCGTACGGGATGCCGAGTTGCTCCCAGCCCGGCAGCTGGATGCCCCGGCCGATGACCGGGTTCTGCGGGTCTCGCACCGCACCGATCGGGCGCCCGCCGAGGGACTGCCGCAGCAGCGGGCGTAGGTCCCCGAGCACCAGGGTGTCGGCGTCCAGGTACAGCACCCGAAGCTCGTCGGGGATGACCTCCGGGATGGCCAGGCGCACGTACACCGCGGCGCTCACCCAGTCGGAGACCGGGTAGCGCGGGTCGGTCATGGGCGCCGACCGCAGCTCGGTCCGCAGGCCCGTGCGGTCGGCGTCCCGCAGGATCGCCCGCCGGTTGGCGTCGCTGATCTGCTGGTCGAGGACGATCAGGCGAAGCTCGTCGACGCCGCAGACGAGTGCGGGCAGCGGGTGGAAGACGGTGTTCACGAGGTGCTCCTTCCGGTGGCGGCGGTCTGGCGGGGGAAGTGCTGCTCGGCCCAGTCGAGGGTCCGGCGCAGGCCGTCGCTCAGGTGGGTGGTGGGCTCCCAGCCGAGGTGGGCGCGGGCCGAGGCGATGTCGGGGCAGCGGCGCTTCGGGTCGTCGGCGGGCAGCGGGACGAAGGTGATCGCGGACGAGGAACCGGCCAGCGCCCGGATCTCCTTGGCGAGCTGGAGCATGGTGATCTCGTGCGGGTTGCCCAGGTTCACCGGGTCGGCGTAGGCCGCTGCTGCGGCGGCGAGCAGGCCCTCGACGGTGTCGGCCACGAAGCACAGGGAGCGGGTCTGGCTGCCGTCGCCGGCCACGGTGATCGGCTCGCCCGCCAGCGCCTGCTGGATGAAGGCGGGCACGGCGCGGCCGTCGTCGGCGCGCATCCTCGGGCCGTAGGTGTTGAAAATTCGTACGATCCGGGTGCGGGTGGTGCCGGAGCGCTCGAAGCATGAGGTCAGGGCCTCGGCGTATCGCTTGGCCTCGTCGTAGACGCTGCGGGGCCCGACCGGGTTCACGTTGCCCCAGTACTGCTCCGGCTGCGGGTGCACGAGCGGGTCGCCGTAAACCTCGGACGTGGAGGCGAGCAGGAACCGGGCGTGCTTGGCCTCGGCCAGCTCCAGGCCGTTGAGTGTGCCCATCGCGCCGACCTTCAGGGTGGCCAGCGGGTGGCGGGCGTAGTCGAGCGGCGATGCGGGCGAGGCCAGGTGGAAGACGAAGTCCACCGGCCCGACCACGCTGAACGGCTGAGTGACATCGTCGGTCTGGAAGCGGAAACCGTCGGCCGAGCGCAGGCCCGACAGGTTGTCGAGGCGGCCGGTCAGCAGGTTGTCGACGCCGATCACCTCCGCGCCCAGGTCGAGCAGGCGCTCGCACAGGTGCGAACCGATGAACCCGGCGGCCCCGGTGACGACGGCGGTACGGCGGGCGAAGGCGCTGGTCACTGCCGTGGGCGACAGTGGTTCTTGCGGGTAAGACACGGTGCTTTCTCCTCCAACTCGCTGGCGGGTGGCGGGCTGAGCACAGAGCCGTGGCTCCTCAGACGGCCGGCTCCCGATCCGGGACGACGCGTGCCGGCGGCGCCGCGAACTGCTGCTCGGCGCCGAGCTGGTGCTGGGCGACGGTCCCGAGCAGCACCAGCGCCGCGACGTGACCGAGCCCCCACAGCACCGTGAACCTGACTCCCAGCGGGTCGTGGTGCGCGCCTCGATGGCGGCCTCGCTGTGCGCTCGCGGCTCTGTCCATGGGCCCTTCCCTCCGCTCTCCTCGGACGACGGCCGGTCCAGCGTCACGGCGAGACGGAGCGTGGCGGAACGTTTCCAGGGGGTTTCTCTCCGAGAGCGCCCGGCTGCGGCGGGTAGCAGTACGCTCACCAACAGGGCCTGAAAAGCCGGGGGTTGAGATGATCGAAGGCACACTGGCGGTCCACCCGCTCACCTACCTGCTGCAGTCGCGCGGGTGGGGAAAGAACCAGTTCGCGGGCATGATGCGCGATCGAGGCGCCGCGCTGAAGATCCACCTGGCGACCAACCGGACCCTGGTCTGGAAGTGGGAGCAGGGCCAAGAGCCGGAGCCGGACGCGCAGTACGTGCTGGCCGATCTCCTGGGCGTCAATCCCCGTACTCTGGTTGCCAATCCGTGGCCGGGATGGCTTCCTGTGTGGGAGGTGACCGGCGTCACGGCGCCGTGGACGAAGGCCGGTACCGTGGACGTACTGGTGGAACTGGTCAGGAGTGGTCGTATGGATCGGCGTGGCTTTCTCACCATCACCGGGGCCGCCATGGCCACCGTCGCCGCGAGCTGGGCCTCGGCCTCGCCCGCCTTCGCCTCCGCCCTGAACGGCGACCAGGTGACCGACTCCATGGTCGACACCCTCGAAGCCCGTGTCGCTACCCTCCAGACGCTGGATGCCCAGATGGGCGGCGCCCGCCTCATCGAGCAGGCCCGCGGCGACCTCGCGATCATCACCACCCTGCTCAAGCAGGGCCGTCACACCGAAGCTGTCGAGGCCCGCCTGTACGGGCTGGCCGCCCAGGTCAACTACATCGCCGGTTGGATGGCCTACGACAGCGGCCTGCGCTCAGCCGGCCAGCAGCACTACCTCGGTGCCCTCCGCGCCGCGAAGACCGTCGGCGACGACGCCCTCGGCGCCTTCCTCCTCGCCGAGATGGGTGTCCACCTCTCCGACGCCGGCAACCCCGCCGAGCGCGTCGCCCAGGTCGAGACCGCGCTCGCGAACACCCCCTCGACGATGCAGCCCGGTATCCGCAGCTACCTCGAACTCCACCACGCCGAGAGCCTCTCCCGCGACGGCCAGCACCAGAAGGCCGGCTCCGCCCTCAACCGCGCCCACGACCTCTGGTCCAGGAGCGGCGGCGACCAGCTCCCGACCTGGCTCTCCTGGTACGGGGGCGCCCAGCTCAGCTCCACCGAGGGCAAGATCATGCTCCGCGCCGGTCAGGTCGAACGCGCCACCAGTGCACTCGCCTCCTCCATCGACCACGCCGTCCCCCGTGACCAGGCCGTCCGCTCCGGCCGCCTCGCCACCGCCCGCCTCGCCGGCAAGGACCTCGACGGTGCCCTCGACGCCGCCAACCGCGGCCTCGGCCTCCTCGAAACCAAGGTCCACTCCGTCCGCGCCGTCAGCCGCCTCACCAAGTTCGACGGCTACCTCAAGCCGCACGCTGCCGAGCCCGCCGTCGCCGAGTTCCGCGAGCGCCTGCGCGCGCTGCCTGCCATGGCGGCCTGACGGTTGCCAGATCGGTGGCGTTGGGGCCGCGCTACTGGGCTGCCGCAAAGCTGCCCAGGTGCAGGCCAGTGGTCCTGGCGGTGCGCAGGGCGTTCCTGGCGCGCGCCGCGCCGCTGCGGGTGACTGCCTCGCCCGTGCCGACGGCTACCGTTCGCGCGCCGAGACCTGCGCACGCTCGGCAGATTCCCGGCTCGGGTACCGGATCGTGGCACTGGGCGCACTCGGCGTGCCGGGATGCTGCGGGCCGCACAGCGGGCTGGACGGGAGCCATCTTGCGCTCCAGGCGGTAGCGGAGCACCGCTACCGCTGAGTGCACTGGGACGGGCAGGCCCGGCAGCAGGGCCTGGGCGAGGTCGGCCTGGGTCGCGCCGTGCTCCATCCACTGCGCGACGAGGGGCGCGAGCTCCTCGGCTTCGGCCTGGCCGAGCCGCAGGCGCGGCTCGGGGCGGATCACCCGGAACAGCGTGGCGACCGCCTCGCGGACCTGCTCGTCCGGCACCGCCACGGGCTGCTCGCCGGTCTCCTCCTCGTGGTCTTCCGCCCGCCCTCCCGTCCTCGCCTGCGGCTCGTCGGCGAGGACCGGTTCGTCGGTCTGCTCGGTGGGGAGGGAGGGTTCTTTCACCAGGTCCTTTGGAAGGGCGTCAGGACCGCCGGTGGTCGCTTCACCGGAGACCGGGCGGGTGGCACCCGGCAGTACCGTGAGCTGCGGGGTGTCGTAGACGTGGGTCTCGGTGCGGATCGTGCCGTCGGGCATGCGGATCTTCTCGACCTTGTAGAAGCCCGCCTCGGCCAGCTCCTTCAGGGCCTTGCGGATGGCACCGCGTCCCTGGGGGCTGGTGTCGGCCATGTGTCGGCCGTCCTCGCGCCAGCCGTCGGGGCGGGAGAGGAGGTCCGCGAGCAGGCCGCGGGCGGTGTAGGAGAGCCGCCGGTACTGCAGGACGGTGTTGGGCAGCACGGTGAAGTTGCGCACGTGGGCGCTACGATGGACACGCATCGGGAGTTAGAGCTCCTGTTGCCGGACCCCGGAGCGTTGGCGCGCTGCCGGGGTCGCCTGTTTTCGGTTGGATCACGGAACGTAGCACACGCGCCGTTCGAAGATCGACGCGATCGGCGAGCGATCACCATCACATGCCAGCCGGTCTCGGCCGGCGCATCGGCGATCGCCATGTGTCAGTTTCTGCCACCGCGAGTGCCAGAGTGAGCCGCCCGCGACACCGCCCGTCACCTTGCCTACTGAAGCGCTTGTGCAAGTTCTCCGATATCAACTAAAGTGCGCTTGGCTGTGATGCGCTTCGATGGAAAGTGCTGACCTCAAGGAGCTCTGACGCATGGACGTGCTGCTCTCTCCCTGGATGACCGAGCTGTTCGGCGAGCAGGCGCTCGCCGTCCGTACCGGCTTGGGCCAGGCCCTCCGGAACATGCAGGCCAATGCGCAGGCCGGCCAGGAACAGGCGGACGTCCGGACGAAGCACCCGTTCGGGTCTGCACGCTGGTCCGGCCAGTTCGAGCGGGTCTACGAGGAGCTTAGGGAACTGCCGGGGGCCAAGCCAGTGAAGCCGTACCGCTTCCCGTTCGACCTGGTGCTGGTCGGACGCGGCCTGATCTATCCGTTCCTCTACGCGAGGACCCGGTCCGACATCCTGACCGCACGGGTACCCAGCAACTCTGGGATGGTTCGAGAGCTGTTCACCTTCGCCCCGGTCCCGGCGGCTCCGACAAGCATCCAGGGCGCCTTCGACTTCGAGTTCGCCACACCGCCCGAGGAGCCGGCCGTCGAACTGCATGGCGGTCTCACCACCGTGCCCCCGGACACGTGCCTGGTTCTGGTCCCCTTTGCCTGCAACTCCTCGGAGCTGCTGGAGGCGCACTGGGGCGTCGCCGCTCACGGCGCCGATGGCATGTTGGACTGGATCGCTGGACCGGAAGCGCTGCCACTTCCGGAGGCCGTCACCGTCCACGGAAAGCGGCTGTCGTCCATCCCGGCTCAGTCCGGACCTGCAATTCTGGAGCACACCGGCTTCGACCAGGGCGAGACGCCTACTCTTACCCTGTCGTCCCGTTCGAACGTAGATCGAACGCTCAACGTGACGCCACTGACCGAAGCGGAACCAGCGAAGCCTCAGATCAACGAAAACGATGCGACGAACTAGGCAAGACCTCATCCCGGGACTGGAAGAACGAGGGATCACCCCGCGTGCCGTCGTTGACGGTTTCGATCCAGCCCGACTCACGCAGGCCCGCCGACTGGCGGAGATGACCAAGAAGGACGTAGCCGAGCGGCTTGGTGTCACGCCGGCCGCCGTCGGCCAGTACGAGACGGGCGTCTCCAAGCCCAGACCAGAACTGGTCCCTGGCCTTGCAGACATCCTCGGCGTGCCGCTCTCGTTCTTCTTGGCCGGCCGACCGAGCAGCCGTCTCGATGCCTCGATGGCTCATTTTCGGAGCCTTCGCAGCACTCCAAAGGCTCAGCGTGAGCGGGCGCTGGCCTTTGCTGAGCAGGTCTGGGAACTGACCTACGCCCTGGAACGGCGGGTACAGCTGCCGGTCGTGGACCTGCCCGGTTTTGCCGGAGGAGAGGTCCATCCCGGTGAAGAGCTACCAGCTGAGCCCGCAGCGGCGGCGCGGGAGCTACGGCGCCGTTGGGGTCTGGGGGATGGTCCGGTCACCCACCTCGTAAGACGGATGGAGTCCCACGGCATCATCGTCGTCATGCCGCCGGCGGGAGACACCTCGGCCACAACCGTCGATGCCTTCTCCTCCCGGACAGTCCGACCCCTCGCCGTTCTGACGTCCAATCGTGCTGATGACGTCTATCGGCACCGCTTCACCGCCGCGCACGAGCTGGGCCATCTGGTCCTTCACGGAGACGCCACCGGCGACAGTCGGCAGGAGAAGGAAGCTGACGCCTTCGCGGCCGAGTTCCTTACTCCCCAGTCCAGCATCCTGCCGCTCCTCCCGCGTCGCATGGATCTTGCACGTCTGGCCGAACTGCGGCGCACCTGGGGTGTCTCCATACACTCGTTGATCTACCGATGCCGCGAACTCGGACTGACCTCAGACGCGACGACCAGTCGCGCCTACCAGCGCTTGCGTGCGCTCGAAGGGCAGCCGGGGTTCGCGTCCGAGTCGGTCAACGGCTTCTCCGGCGAACAGCCTGCCCTCCTACGCCAGGCCTTCGAACTCGCGGCCGAGGAGGATGGCCTCACGGTCGAGAAGCTCGCCCGTGAGCTCGCTTGGAAGCCGGAGCGCGTATGTGAACTGCTGGGCGTGCGGAATGAACGACCAGTGCTCCGCCTGATCAGCAGCCAAGCCTGATGCGAGGGCGTGGCCGTGGACGGCTGATGGGGATCGACCTGATGTCGATCTCCATCGCTTCTACTACCGACGGGGCCATTACTGCACAGGCGATCACCATTCGAGAGCGCCAGCCCGCTTACGCCGAGTGCTCCGACCAGGTATCGCCCCGGGCATTCGCCCCTAGCCAGATCGAATGGGATGCGGCCCCTCGGCCCGGAAACTCGGAGGCAATCGGCGACATCGAGTGTCGTTGTGGCTGCGGAGCCTGAGTGCGACCGCTGCGGGTTCGGAACCGTTTCCAGCTCGGCGTCCGGAACAGCCCCACGGCATCGGTCAGGTGCTCTAACCTCCCGGGCATGAGTGGAAATCTGGAACCCAGCTCGAACGCCGAGATCGTGGCAGGGACGCGCGAAATGGGTCTTCAAGGACTGCAGTCGTTCGAGACCCTGATCCTCGACCTCCTTGCGAAGTCGGGCCTTCCCACCGACGGCATCTTGGTTGGTCTTGACGAGCGGCACGCGCTGATGGAGAGCACGGCCTTCGCACTCAACAAGCTGCCCTTCGAACGGCGAGGCCAGTCCAGCTACATATCCAAGATGATCATTGCCGGGTCTGTCGGCCTCTTCGACGCGGCGCTGAACTACCTCTGGGACGAGACCGTCCTTGAGCTCCGCAAGCGCGTCGTGAACTTCGACCTGCAGTACTTCTATGAGGTCGCGGAGAAGTCCGACAACAAGCGCAAGGACCTCAAGGACGAGAGCGACCTGCCCAAACTCGACGACTCCAAGCTCCTCGCCGGCTGCCGTGAGATCGGCCTGATCACCGACATCGGGTTCCAGGAGCTCGACCTCATCCGCTACATGCGGAACTGGGCGAGCGCAGCCCACCCGAACCAGTCAGAGTTGAACGGCCTCCAGCTGGCCAACTGGCTGGGGACCTGCATCAAGCACGTGATCACGCTGCCCTACGACAACATCACGGCCCAGGTCCAGAAGCTCTTGGTCAAGGTCAAGGAGAAGCGACTCGAGGACGGTGTGATCAAGGAGATCACCGCCTTCTTCGTGAACCTTCCGCCAGTTCAGGCCGACCCCCTGGCCTCAGGACTCTTCGGCCGCTACACCGACCTCACCACCGGACCGGAGACTCTGGACAACATTCGCCGCCTCTGGCCCGACCTTTGGGACCGGCTCTCCGACGAAACCCGCTACAACTTCGGATTCCGGCTCGGACGGTTCCGTGCCAACGGCGATCAGGACCAGGCCGATCTTGCTCGGCAGCTCATCGACCTCGCCAACGGAGCGACCTACCTCCCGTCCGAGGAGAAGGCATGGGAGATCAACGATCGCCTGGACGAGCTGATCGACGCGCACAACAACTGGAACAATTTCTATACCGAACCGCCGATCGCGCGCCGGCTCCAGGAACTCGTCGGTCAACACGGTGACGTCCCCGAGGGGCTCAGCAAGAAGTACGTCCTCGGTCTCGTCGAGGTCACCCTGACCAACGGTCACGGTACTGCCGTCCACGCCGAGCCGGTCTATCAAGACCTGATCGCCAGGTTCAGCCCCCAGCAAGCATCGCTCGCGCTCCGGTCGTTCACAGAATCAGCGATCGTCAGCAAGTTGCACCGCAAGCTGTCCCAGGAGAAGTGGGCCGACGTCCTCAGTCTGATCGGGCCCAAGCTGACTGGCCGCACCGACCGCGAGTTGCTCGGCGCCGTACGAGCCTTCCCCGGTCAGGCCTACCTGCTGGACAAGGATCCCGAGATCAAGGCCCTGCTCAAGCGTTCCACAGGCTGACGGCCCCTGGTCATAGAAGACACGAAACCGACATCCTGGCCGGGCACCCGCCCGGCCAGGATGCGCGAATGATCAGTCCTTGGTGGGGATGAAGATCCGGCCGACAGGGGCGGCGATGTCGAGCAGATGCTCGTACGTGGTGCGGTCGTGCTCGGCCATGATGGCGACGGCGTCGCCGACCACACTGCCGGCTGGGAGCAGGGCGAAGTACGGGAGCAGGAGGGCGACGATGGCCTGGGTGGCGTCGTCGAGCTCGCGCGCGGCTTCCACCTCCTGGCTGTGCAGTTCGAGGCTCGCCTCGAGTTCTGCCCTGGTGGCGCTGTCGGCGAGGGCGCGTTCCTCCATGGTGAAGGGACGTCCGTCCTGGTGGAGCAGGGTGTTGGTGCTGCGGTACTGCGAGTAGTCCGTGTTGTGCAGCAGGTCGACGACGTTGGGGCGGATAGTGTGCTGGGTCAAGAGGCTTCCTGAGAATGGGAGATGGGTGGTGTGGTGGCAGGTGCGGCGGTCGGTGGTGCTCGAGCGGTTGGGCGTTGGAAGGCCGGACGGAGCGCGTTCGGCTGTTCCCGAGGCCACCGCCGGGGCTGTCCTACAGGGACGGGCGACGTCAGCCGGATAGGTGCGACTGGTTGATGATGGGACTCGGCTGTCCTTAGGGGTTCACCGCTTGCGGCGCTGCTGGTTGGCGCCGAGGTGGTGCGGTGGAATGGGCTGGGTCGCGTCCCGTACGGGCGTGGCGAGCCTGGTGGTGCGGAGACGGGCAGCGTCGGCGGCGCGGTTGGACTTGGGGTCGCGACTGGTGTGCTGGATGCGGCCGAGCAGGACCTTGGCGGGCTGGCGGGCTGTGCCGAGTTCGCGGCGGGCGGCTGCCTCGGCGAGGAGTTGGCGGGGCTGGTGACCGCCGGCTTCGGCGTCGGCGAGGACGGTGGCGAGGGCGGGCCAGGTGGGGTCGGCGAGGATGCGTGCGGCGTGGTCGGGGACGGCGGCGCGCAGGTCGTGGGCGAGGTCGTTGATCGTCTCCTGGGCGGGCTGGCGGTGGGTGAGGGCGGAGAGGTGTTCGGCGGCGGCCTGGTCGTAGGCGGCCTGCAGGTGCTGGACGGCGAGGTCGGCGGCCTGGGCCTGCTGGTGGTGGCCATGGGCCTGGTGCCAGCGGCCGGCGAGGACCGCCGCCCAGACGAGCGCGGCGATCAGGACGGCGAGGGCGCTGCCGCCGGGCCCGTCGGCGGCGTGGAGGATGTCGCGGGCGGCCCGTCGCAGGTCGGTGGCGGCCTGGTGGTCGGCGCGCACCCGGGAGCGCTGGGCACGGGCGTAGGCGCGGGTGGCGGCTCGTAGTTCGGCGCGCAGCTCGTGGGGTGCGGCTTGGGTGGTGGCGTTGATGATGTCGCCGAGGGCGGTGATCTGGGCCTGCGCGAGGGCGTCGGTCCCGCTGTTGCCGTCGGGTTCGGCGAGGTGGAGGGCATCGAGAGTGTCGGTGGTGCGTTGCCAGCTGGTGCTGTGGCGGTGGCGGCGGGCGGTGGGGTGTTCCTCCGGGGTGCTGGTGGCCAGGAGCGCTTGGAGCTTGGGCAGGGAGAGGTCGGGGGCGATCTTGCTGCCGGAGAGGTAGTTGGGTGTGCCGTCGGCCTTGAGGTCGCCGGGCCGGGCGACGGAGTAGCCCTTCAGGTCGCCGGAGGGCAGTCGGCGGATGTTGACCTCGACGCCGTCGGCTTGGAGGTAGGCGAGGAACTCCTCGATGTCGGCGGCGTGGGGGATGGCGTCGCGGATGCGGTCTTCGAGCCAGGCGCGGCTGGTCTGCTTCCAGCCGAGGCGTTGGGCTTTGTGTATCTCGGCCTGGGTGGGGCGTTTGGCGGCGGTGCCGTCGCCGGGCTTGAGTTGGCGCAGGCCGTAGTCCTTCTCGATCTGGCGGCAGGCGTCGGCGGCGCGTCGCCCGCTGCCGTGGAGTTTGGGGCGGCGGCCGTCCTCGCGGACGGTGGTGGCGACGATGTGGATGTGGTCGTCGGCGTGGCGTACGGCGATCCAGCGGCAGGCGAGGTCGTCGCCGTCGGGCGCGATGCCGGCTGCCTGCACGATCCGGTGGGCGATGTCGGCCCACTCGGTGTCGGAGAGGTGGCGGTCCTCGGGAGCGGCGCGGACGGGGCAATGCCAGACGTGGTTGGTGAGCTTGAGGCCGACTTCGCTGTTGCGCAGGTGGACCGGCTCGTCGAGGTAGCGGGCGAGCTGGGTGAGGGTCGCCTGTTCCTCGCGGCCGGGGTCGGGCATGGCGAGCATCGCGAAGCCGGCGACGATGTGCGGGTCGTGGTGTTCGTCGTGGCGGCCGGGGCCGTAGAGGTAGGCGAGCAGGCCGCGGGTGTTGGAGCCGGGGTCCTTGATGGCGGCGATCACGGGTGGGTGGAGGACTCCTGGGTGGCGGACGGGCGGAAGGCGTGGGCGATCTCGGTCTGGAGGCGGAGCAGTTGGTCGATGGTCCGGGGGCTGTGGGCCGGCCGGTCGTAGCCGCCGTTGTCGGCGCGGGCGATCTGGTTGAGGTTGTTGCCCAGCCGGTCGTGCTTGCGCAGGAAGACCGAGCGGAAGTGGTGGGTGGCCCGCCGCTCCTCGGCGAGGGGGAGGTCGATGAAGAACCGGCCGTCGATGAACGCCATGACGACGTCGGCCGCGAAACCGGACACGCCGTTGTAGCCATGGGCGAGGGCAGCCGCTTGCAGCCTGGCGTGCTCGTCGGGCCTGAACCGCAGCGGTCCGACGCGTTCCTCGCGCTTGACGCCTCCGAACCGGCGGTTGCGCGGCTCGGCTCCGCCGGCTTCGGTGGGGCTGTTGTAGCGGCGGTGGTCGGTGAGGATCGTCGTCTGGACGCTGTGGAGCTCGTCCGGTTCGGGGCCGTCCTCGGCCTCGAACCCCTGGCCCGGCGCGCCCTCGCGCCGGGACCGCTCCGCCACCCCTGGGGCGGAGCCTCCCCGTGTCCGGCCGCGAGTCGGACTCGGGGTACTACTGGCTCCGCCAGGGGTGCCCGGGTCGAACGCCCGCCGCAGGTCGCGGGCGAACGTGGGCGAGTCGAGAAGCGCCTCCGGGCCGGCATCGGGGCGGTCGTCGTGCGCGGGGCCGTGCTGGTGATCGGTCAGGGAGTGTCTCCTGGGTCTTCGGGCGGATCGGCCGTACGGGTGAGGTGCGGACGGACCGCAAGGAGGACGGTCCGGTCCGTGAGTGGACCGTCGGACCGAGCGGTCCGGGCCACCGGTCCGGTCCGCTTGGTCGGTGAGCGGATTTCGGTCCGACGGACCACGTTCCGGACGGTCCGGTCCGCCGGCGCGGTCCGTCAGCGAATGGTCGGCAGATCTCGGTCCGCTGGTCCGCTGGTCCGCCGGTCCGTCCGGTCCCGGTCCGTCCGTCCGGTCCCGGACCGTCCGGGACCGGACCGGTCCCGGACCGGACGGACGGACCGCGCAGAGCGGCCGGATGGTCCGGACAGCCCGATGGCCGGGTCTGCGCGGGAGACGGTCCGACAGCTTCCGGACCGTGCGTTCGGACAGGACGCCGGACACCGGACCGGTCCAAGTCCGCAAGCCTCGGACACCGGTCCGGTCCGGGCGGTCCGCAAGCCTGCGGGCGGCGGACCGTCCGGTCCGGTGGGGTTGAGTGCCGCGGTCCGTTTCATCCGTCTCGTGTGCCGAAGTCCATTGCCACGACTGGCCTGTGCGGCTGGTCGCTCCGTCCCGCTGCCGTCCTGGTCCGGTCCGGTTGTACCGGACCAGGAGCGGACCGGTCGGTTCGCCCGGCTTGTGCTCGGCGGCCGTGCGGACGGCTCTCGGAAGGGTGCCGTCCCGGTGGTGGGCGTGCGGCAGAGCGGATGCGACGTCGGTGACGGCATCTACCGCACCCGGGGGTCGGGGTCAGCCGGCCGGGGCGCGCTGGGGGAGCGGGTGGATCCTGGGGCAGTAGCGGCGCCAGGAGTCGGCGAACTTGTTGAAGGTGTAGCCCTTGCGCTGGGTGCCGTCGGGCAGGCGGATGTTGGCCGAGGAGATCCGGTAGTCCTTGAGCAGCCCGGCCAGCCCGCGGGCGGTGAGGCCACCGCGCCCGTGCTCGGCCCACGGCGCCTCGGGGTCGTCGTTGAGCGCCGCGAGGATCGCCGTGGTGGACAGGGTGTCCGTGTCGCCGTGGGTGAAGAAGATCCGGCGGATGTCGGCGAGGATCCGCGCGCCGCCGCAGCTGTCCTCCTCGATCTCCTCCTCCGCCGCGACCATCTGGACGCACGCCAGGCGGGCGCGGTCCGGCCACGAGTCGCCGGCGAGGTCGGCGACGGCCACCAGGGGTTCCCAGGTGTCGGCGGCGCGGTCCTCGACCGGCATGTCCGGGTGCAGGGCCTCGGCCTTTTCCCGCACGCGGGAGGCCCAGAGGGCGAGCTTGGCGCGGGTCGCCCGCAGCAGGACGCCGTCGCGGCGGTCCCGCAGCGGGGCGACGACCTCGCCGTCGGCACGGCGGCGCATGCGGATCACGATCGACCGGTCCATGATCGTGTCGGGCAGGTCGCCGATCCCGGCGAGGGCGGCCATGGCGAAGGTGTCGAACTCGCGGGCCTGGTGGTCGTTGCCGACCGACCGGGTGACGGGCCGGTTGCGCTGGTGGCCGGCGTTCAGCAGGCCGCGCAGGCCCTCGTTCATCTCGGCCGTGCGGGGGTTGCCGAAGATGGTGTCGACCTCGTCGACCAGCAGGGTCCTGGGCCGGTCGCTGAGCGAACGGTAGATCGCCGCCGCGCTGGTGTTGACCGTGATCAGGGGATCGTGGACGGTCTCGACCAGGATGTCGAGCAGGCGGGACTTCCCGCACCGCCGCGCCGGAGCCACGATCGCCAGACGCGGCGCGTGGTGCCACACCGCCTGCAGGTGCGTCGCGGCGACCCACAGCGTGACCGCGTCCAGCGCCTCTGCGGAGGGCAGGACCGCGTACCGGCGGATGTGGTCACGCAGTTCGGCCAGCAGAACGGCACCCGGCGACTCGGACGTGCTCGGCGGCGTGTCGATGGCCCGAAGGACGTCCGTCGTCGCGCCGTCTGCGGTCGGGATCTTCACGGCGGCGTCGGCGACGAGGGGGTTGGACATAGGGGTGATGGTGAGGCTCCAGGTCGGGCGCGCGGCGGGGGTGCCGGGCGCCGGCGGTAGGGGGCGGAAACGGGATGGAGGGTGAAGGGCGGTTGGGTCAGGCGGCCTGGTCGGCGCTCTGGTCGTCCAGCCAGGCTTCCACCTCCGCCCAGCGGTAGCGCAGGTGCCGGCCGACCTTGATCGCCACGGGCCCCTGGCCGCGGTGTCGCCACGCGTACACGGTCCCGAGCGGTACTCCGAGGTAGGCGGCGAGTTCCTCTGCGGTGGCCAGCGGGCGGCGATCGGGGGTGGTGGCACGGAAGGTCGTGGGCAAGAGGTCTCCAGTAGGCAGGGGATAGGGGAGTGAGGGCGCGCCGAGGGGCCCCTGGGAAAGGGGTCGCTCTGCGCGGTGAGGGAAGTCTCTACGCAACCCGGCTCGGAACCTAAAACGGCTCCAGGTGGATCGATGGACCTGCCCGGCGAGAAGCGAAGCGTCGCGACCTCGCTGGGCGGCGATAACGAACGTAAGGCCCGCCATATCTCCCCGGCAAGGAACTCGAGAAAATCCATCAAAAGATCTTGATCGCCCTGTCGGAGGTGGCCTTGATCGGGCAACTTGCCAGGTCAGAGTGCATCGCGTTCGCAAGTGGACATCTCGCTCGCCCTTGAGCGGCGGTGAGCGCTCATGGGCGCCAGCGAGCTCGGGACTATCCGGCACTATCGAGCACGAACTGGCACTCAAGCGCCTCTCCGGGAATCTCCCATTTGACAAAACGGGTGCGGTCGATAAACATCCAACACCCGCCCCGAGGGGCGCTTCCGCGAGCGTCCCGAATCCGCGGCTCACCTGGCGCCACAGCCGTCGCGCCACCACTTCCACCCGACCGCCGGCCACAGGCCGTGCCTCCGCATGCCCCCGACCAAAGGAGCCGAATGGCGACCGTCTACGACACCTGGCACAAGACCTATCCCCGCCCGACCGACAAGCCCTGTCGTGAGCACAAGGGCAAGTACCCCACCGTCGACCACGGCAAGGGCAAGCGCTGGCAGGTCCGTTACCGAGACCCCCAGGGCACACAGAAGAAGGAGGACTTTGAGCTCAAGACCAAGGCGGACAGTCGTGTCGCCGAGCTCAAGGCGGCCCTGGACGATGGCACGTACATCGACCCTGCGGCGACCAGGATCACCCTCGGCGCGTACGCCACGAAGTGGTTCAAGAACAACACTGCGGGCCCGACGACGGAGGTTCGCTACGAGGGTGTTGTCCGGAACCACATCGTCGGGCGCCTCGGCCACCACGAGATGCGGGTGTTCAACGACCCTGAGCCGGTTCGCGCCTGGATCAGGGAGCTACTGGAGGTGCCGCTGGCGGCTTCTACGGTCGGTGGCATCGGCGACGTGCTCAGCAGCATCTTCGACGCCGCCGTCGACTCGGGCATCCTGAGGCGCAACCCGTGCAAGGCGTCCTCCGTGTCGTGGCCGAAGGTCCCGCCGAAGCCCGTCGTGCCGTGGACCCGCGAGCGGGTGCTGGCGGTCCTGGAGGGACTCCCCGAGAGCTTCCGCGCCGGCGGCGCGGTGGGTGTCGGATGCGGCCTCCGTCAGGGCGAGATCTTCGCATTGACGGAGGATGACATCGACTTCGAGGGTGGCTGGTTGCACGTGAACCACCAGATCCGCTTCGTCGGCTCGAAGATGGTGTTCGCGCTGCCGAAGGGCGACAAGATCCGCTCCGTGCCGCTGTCGCCGGCCACGGCCACGGCTCTTCGGGCCCACCTCGCGGTGTGCAGGCCGATGCCTGCGACGCTGCCGTGGCACAAGCCCGACGGCAAGCCGAAGACCCTCAAGCTGCTCTTCGTGGACGCCAAGGGGAAGCCCCACAACCGGAGCGTCTTCAACCAGGGCCTCTGGAAGCGCGCCCTGGTGCACGCCGGTGTCATCCCGCCCCGCACGAGCGGCTCGCAGTATCTCGAGGCGGCACCCGACGACGGCATGCACGCCCTCCGCCACACGTACGCCTCGGCCCAGCTCGAAGGCGGCACCAGCATCAAGGCCCTCGCGGTCTACCTTGGCCACTCGGACCCCGGCTTCACGCTTCGGACCTACACCCACCTCATGCCGAGCAGCGAGGGCCGCGCCCGCTCGGCCACCGACGACTTCCTGCTCGGCGCGGCCGAGCAGGAGCGCCGCCGGGGCACTTCCGGGCCCGTGTGCCCTGGATGTGCCCTGGCGGCCTGACGGCACCTTTCGGGCGCCCGCTCCGTAGCCCGTTGACGAGCGTTCAGAAGCGGGCGGACCCGCAGGTCAGGGCCAGACCAGGCAGTACAGCTGGTGGCCGGCGTCGTGGAGGCGGTTCGCGAAGTCCTGCCACTCGTGCAGCATGCTGTAGATCACGAAGGCGTCCCGGGGGCCGCGGCGGTCGGGCACGGTGGACCAGATGAACGCGGCGGCGCCGAGTTCGGTCTCGTCGGCCTTGCGCAGCGGTTCGACGACGTTCTGCGGGAGCTGCACCACCGCGTAGTCGGGGTGCAGCACGACCAGCTCCAGCGGCGGCACCTGGTGCAGCGGCACGCCCTGGATGCCGGTGAGGACCATGGCGCTCATGGTCTCCGGCTTGATCTTGGTGGAGAGGTGCCCGTTGGGCGAGCCGCTGGTCTCCATCAGGTCGCCGAGCCGCCCCAGCGAGCCGAGCTCGCCCGCGTCCAGGCCGAGCCCTCCGGGGCCGAGCGCGGTGGGGACTCTGGCGGCGGTGGCGCGGTCGGGTGCGCCGAAGTACTTGTACGTCACCCCCACGCGTCCCTCACCCCGCCTCTCGCCACCGCGACCGCCACGCCCCGTACCCGCTCCCGTACCCCCGCGTGCGGCCTCGGCGGGGCGGCGGGGGCCACCCGCGGCCTCGTCGTAGCCGTCCTGCGCCTCGGACACTCGGACCATCCTCACCGGAATTCGCCGGAATCGACAGACCCCCGCACGTCCGGCGTCCCACCGGTCGTGCTCCTTACCCGTCATGCGCCGCCGTACCCAGTCATGGCACGCGGCAGTCCTCTTCACACCCCTGAAACACCGGAGCTTGCGCACACCCGGAGTACACAGTCTGACTGGTCCGTGCAGCCGGGGTCGCCAGGACCCCCGTTGTACGGATAACCGTACAGACTTCGTCACCCGGATCATCGTTCCAGATGATGAGGTCCGACATGCAGAGGTGAAGGACACGATTTGAGACCATGTCTCCCGTGAGCTACCCCTACGAAGCCCCCCAGTCCCAGTCGCTCTTCGACCGCGCCTCGGTCGTCACGCCCGGCGGCGTGAACTCCCCGGTGCGCGCCTTCCGCGCGGTCGGCGGTACGCCGCGCTTCATGGTGTCCGGCAGCGGCCCCTACCTCACCGACGCGGACGGCCGCGAGTACGTCGACCTGGTGTGCTCGTGGGGCCCGATGATCCTCGGCCACGCGCACCCCGCGGTGATCGACGCCGTGCAGCGGGCCGTCGCGCACGGCACCTCCTTCGGCACGCCCGGCCAGGGCGAGGTCGAGCTGGCGGAGGAGATCGTCGCCCGGATCGCCCCGGTCGAGCAGGTCCGGCTGGTCTCCTCGGGCACCGAGGCGACCATGTCCGCGATCCGGCTGGCCCGCGGCTTCACCGGCCGGGCCAAGATCGTGAAGTTCGCCGGCTGCTACCACGGTCACGTGGACGCGCTGCTGGCCGCCGCCGGGTCCGGTGTCGCGACCTTCGGCCTGCCGGACACCCCGGGCGTCACCGGCGCCCAGGCCGGCGACACCATCGTGCTGCCGTACAACGACCTGGCCGCGGTCGAGCAGGCCTTCCGGGCGCACCCGGGCGAGATCGCCTGCGTGATCACCGAGGCCTCGCCCGGCAACATGGGCGTCGTCCCGCCGCTGCCCGGCTTCAACGGCGGTCTGGCCCGGCTCTGCCGGGAGAACGGCGCGCTGTTCATCTCGGACGAGGTGATGACGGGCTTCCGCGTCTCCAAGGCGGGCTGGTACGGCCTGGAGGCGGCGCACGAGGGCTGGGCGCCGGACCTCCTCACCTTCGGCAAGGTGATGGGCGGCGGCTTCCCGGCGGCGGCCTTCGGCGGCCGCGCGGACGTCATGGGCCACCTGGCCCCGGCCGGCCCGGTCTACCAGGCCGGTACCCTCTCCGGGAACCCGATCGCCACCGCGGCGGGCCTGGCCCAGCTGCGCGGCTGCACCGACGAGGTGTACGCCACGGTGGACCGGGTGGCCGCCGAGCTGTCGGCGATGGTCTCCGGCGCGCTGGCCAAGGAGGGTGTGGCGCACCGGCTGCAGACCGCCGGGAACATGTTCTCGGTGTTCTTCACCGAGGCCGCGGTGACCAACTACGACGAGGCGAGGACCCAGGAGGCGTTCCGCTTCAACGCCTTCTTCCACGCGATGCTCGCCGAGGGCGTCTACCTGCCGCCGTCCGCCTTCGAGTCCTGGTTCGTCTCGGCGTCCCACGACGAGCGGGCGATCGAGCGGATCGCCGCCGCACTGCCGGCCGCCGCCCGCGCGGCCGCCGAGGCCCAGCCCGCGTAGCCGCGGCCGACCACCAGGAGTACTGAGAAGTGAGCACCAACGACACCACCGTCGTCCACCTGATGCGACACGGCGAGGTGCACAACCCGGAGGGCGTCCTGTACGGCCGCCTGCCCGGCTACCGGCTGTCCGAGCTGGGCCGGCAGATGGCCGACCGGGTCGCCGAGGACCTGGCCGGCCGGGACATCACCCACGTGGTGGCGTCCCCGCTGGAGCGGGCGCAGGAGACCGCCGAGCCGATCGCCAAGTCGCACGGCCTGGACCTCGCGGTCGACGAGCGGCTGATCGAGGCCGACAACATCTTCCAGGGCAAGACCTTCGGGGTCGGCGACGGCTCGCTGAAGAACCCGGGCTACTGGAAGTACCTGACCAACCCGTTCAAGCCGTCCTGGGGCGAGCCGTACCTGGAGCAGGCGGTGCGGATGATGGGCGCGCTGGCCGCCGCCCGGGACGCCGCGCGCGGCCACGAGGCGGTCTGCGTCAGCCACCAGCTGCCGATCTGGATCGTGCGTTCCTTCGTGGAGCGCCGCCGGCTCTGGCACGACCCGCGCAACCGCCAGTGCTCGCTGGCCTCGCTGACCAGCTTCACCTACGAGGGAGACCGGATCGTGTCGGTCGGCTACCGCGAGCCGGCCCGCGACCTGCTGCCCGCGCACCTGGTCGGCAAGGGCGGGAAGAGCAAGCCGGTGGGTAAGAGCTTCGGCGCCTGACCGCCGCCGGGTGGTCTGGCCCAGCCGCAGGTCAGAGGGGGTTCGACACGGAATGTCGGACCCCCCCGAACCTGCCCGGAACTCCATGCGAAACTTTTCACATGTCTGGCATGACGCGCCCCCGTCCCCGTGTCGCCGCAGCGGCCGCCGCCACCGCCGCCGCTGCCGCGCTCGCCCTCAGCGGCTGCAGCTCCTCAGGTTCGTCGGCCAGCGGTGACGGCCAGATCGGCTTCGTCTCGGCCAAGGGCAGCAACATCTCCAAGGCCGCGGTGGGGCACCGCCAGGACGCGCCGGACCTCTCCGGCACCACGCTGGAGGGCACCCCGGTCAAGCTCTCGGACTACCGGGGCAAGGTCGTCGTCCTCAACGTCTGGGGCTCCTGGTGCGGGCCCTGCCGGGCCGAGGCGGACGACCTCCAGCGGATCTGGGACAAGTACAAGGACCAGGGCGTCCAGTTCCTCGGCATCAACACCCGGGACCCGGAGATCACCAACGCCGTCCGCTTCGAGCAGGAGCGGGGGGTCACCTACCCGAGCCTCTACGACCCGGCCGGGACGCAGCTGCTGAAGTTCCCCAAGGGCAGCCTCAACCCGCAGTCCGTGCCGACCACCATCGTGGTCGACCGGGAGGGCAGGCTCGCCGTGCGGGCCGTCGGCGGCCAGCTGGACGACGGCCTGGAGTCGATGCTCCAGCCGGTCCTCGCGGAGCAGCAGCAGTGAGTGCCGCGGCCCAGCTCGCCGACACCACCGGGACCATCCAGAGCGGGGCACTGCTGGTGGCCGCGCCGATCGCGCTGGTGGCCGGTCTGGCGTCGTTCTTCTCGCCGTGCGTGCTGCCGCTGGTGCCCGGCTACCTCTCCTACGTCACCGGCTTCTCGGCCGCCGACCTCGCCGACGCGCGCGGGGCCCGGCGCGGCCGGATGCTGCTCGGGGTGCTGCTGTTCATCCTCGGCTTCACCGCCGTCTTCGTCTCCACCGGCGCGCTGTTCGGCTTCTTCGGCTCGACCCTCCAGGAGCACCGGCGGGTCATCTCGATCGTGTTCGGCGCGCTGACCATCGTGATGGGCCTCGCCTTCATGGGCCTGGTGCCCGGGCTGAGCATGCGCGAGGTGCGCTCGCACCGGCGCCCGGCGGTCGGCCTGCTCGGCGCGCCGATGCTCGGCGTGGTCTTCGGCGTCGGCTGGACGCCCTGCCTCGGCCCGACCCTGGCCGCCGTCCAGAACCTGGCGCTCAACGAGGCCGACGCCGGCCGCGCCGCGCTGCTGATGACGGCCTACTGCCTGGGCCTGGGCGTACCGTTCGTCGTGGCCGCGGTGGCCTTCCGCCGGGCCCTGGGCGCCTTCGGCTGGGTCAAGCGGCACTACCCGCTCGTCATGCGGATCGGCGGCGGCATGCTCGTCGCGGTCGGTCTGCTGCTCGTCACCGGGGTCTGGGACTCGATGGTGAACGAACTGCAGTCCTGGACCGCCGACTTCCAGATCGGAATCTGACCGTGAGCAAGACCACGACCGATACCGAGCTGCCCCCCCAGGCGGTCGAGGACGCGGCCGAGCGGCTGACCAGCGCCCCGGTCGAGTCGGACGGCCCCGGTGGGATAGGGGCGTTCGGCTGGCTGCGCTGGATGTGGCGCCAGCTGACCTCGATGCGGGTCGCGCTGATCCTGCTCTTCCTGCTCTCGCTGGCCGCCATCCCGGGCTCGCTGATCCCGCAGAGCGGCCAGAACGAGTTCAAGGTCGAGACCTGGAAGGCCCGGCACACCACGGTCGCGCCGATCTACCAGAAGCTCCAGCTGTTCGACGTCTACAGCTCGGTCTGGTTCTCGGCGATCTACATCCTGCTGTTCGTCTCGCTGGCCGGCTGCATCGTCCCGCGCACCTGGCAGTTCGTCGGCGTGCTGCGCGCCCAGCCGCCGGCCGCGCCGCGCAACCTGACCCGGATGCCGGTCTACGCGGCCTGGCGCACCGAGGCGGACGCCCGGGAGGTGAACGCCGCCGCGCACCGGCTGCTGCGGCGCCGCCGGTTCCGGGCGAACCTGGCCGGCGGCGCGGTGGCCGCCGAGAAGGGCTACCTGCGCGAGGTCGGCAACCTGGTCTTCCACCTGTCGCTGTTCGCGCTGCTCGGCGGCTTCGCCTGGGCGAGCCTGGCCAGCGGCACCGGCGGCAAGCTGATGGTCGCCGGCGAGGGCTACTCCAACACGATCACCCAGCTCGACGACTTCACCGGCTCGCGGTTCTACAGCTCCCAGGACCTCGACCCGTTCTACCTGAAGCTCAACGACTTCACCTCGCGCTTCCAGACCAAGGGCGACCAGATCGGCGCCGCCCGGGAGTTCACCGCGAACGTCGAGTACTACTCCGGCAGCGACGCGTCGAAGCTGAAGCAGGGCTCGATCGAGGTCAACCACCCGCTGGAGATCGGCGGCAGCAAGGTCTACCTGATCGGCCACGGCTACGCCCCGGTGGTGACCGTGCGCAACGCCGCCGGAACGGTGGTCTACACCGGTGCGACGCCGTTCCTGCCGCAGGACCCCAACCTGACCTCCACCGGCGTCATCAAGGTCTCCGACTACGGCGAGAAGGACGGCAGGCGGACCCAGATGGGCTTCTCCGGCTTCTTCCTGCCGACCGCCCCGGTGGCCTTCGACGCCAACACCGGTCCGCGCTCGCTCTTCCCCGGCGACGCCGACCCGGCGCTGGTGCTGAACGCCTTCGCGGGCGACCTCGGCACCGACTCCGGCCTGCCGCAGAACGTCTACCAGCTCAACACCAAGAACCTGACGCAGCTGCAGCAGGACGGCAAGATCGCCAAGGTCCGGCTGAAGCCGGGCCAGGCGTGGGACCTGCCGGACGGCTACGGCAGCGTCACCTTCGAGGGCTACAAGCAGTGGGCCAGCTTCAACGTCTCGCACCGCCCGGGCAACGCGATCGCCCTGACCGGCGGCGTGCTGGCGATCCTCGGCCTGATCGGCTCGCTCTTCGTGCAGCGCCGGCGGATCTGGGTGCGCGCGGTGGCGCTGCCCGGCGGCGGCACCCTGGTCGAGCTGGCCGGGCTGGGCCGCAGCGAGTCGGCGAAGACCGCCGAGGAGCTGGCCGAGCTGGCGGTCGACCTCCAGGACGACGCTCCGGCGGCCGACGAGCCGGACTCCGGCGCGACCGGTCCCCACCGGCCGGATGAACCCGCCGGGGCCGTCGAGGCCGCCGAGCCCGATCAACCCGCCGAGGCCGCCGAGCCCGATCAACCCGCCGAGCCCGCCGAGCCCGCCGGGCCCGCCGAGCCCGCCGGGCCCGACGGGGCCGCAGCGGCCCCCGAGCCCTCGGCACCCGCAGACCCCGCAGTCCCTGCCGACCAGAACTCCAAGGAGTAGACGGTGCATCTCGCCTCGGCGGTCGACCCACAGCTGGCCGACCTGTCCAACAAGCTGATCTACTCGGCCATGGCCGTCTACCTGATCGCCATGTTCGCCTACATGTTCGAGTGGACGTTCGGCTCCAAGGGAGCCGTCGCCGTCCGGTCGTCCGCGCAGGCGGGCCTGGCCGAGACCGTCGCCGAGGCCGCGCCCGCGGCCGGGAGCGGCAAGAAGGTGACCGTCACGGTCGCCTCGGCCGGCGGCGGCACCACCACGCTCACCCGCACCGCGCTGGCGGGCGAGGGCGCGACGGTGGTCACCAGCGGGCGCGGCGACGGCGAGGTCGACGGCCCGGGCGCGGCCGGCACCAGCGAGAAGGCCGACCTGTCGGGCCGGATCGCGATCTCGCTCACGGTGCTCGGCGCCATGCTGCACGCGGGCGGCGTGGTCACCCGCGGCCTCTCGGTCTCACGCTGGCCGTGGGGCAACATGTACGAGTTCTCCTGCGCCTTCGCGCTCGCCATGACGGTGGCCTTCCTCGGCCTGCTGCTCACGAAGAAGCCGGTCCGCTGGCTCGGCCTGCCGGTCACCCTGGCGGTGCTGCTGACCCTCGGCATCGCCGTCTCGGTGCTGTACACCGAGTCCGAGCAGCTCGTCCCGGCGCTCCACTCGTACTGGCTGGCGATCCACGTCTCCACCGCGATCATCTGCGGCGGCGCCCTGTACGCGGCGTTCATCGCGACCCTGCTGTACCTCGGCAAGGACTCCTTCGACAAGCGGATGGCGGCCGGCCTGGCCAAGGGCCCGCTCGGCACCTCGCCGTCGATCTGGCGCCGGCTGCCCGCCGCCTCCACGCTCGACAAGCTGTCCTACCGGATCAACGCCCTGGTCTTCCCGCTCTGGACCTTCACCATCATCGCGGGCGCGATCTGGGCCGAGGCCGCCTGGGGCAAGTACTGGGAGTGGGACCCGAAGGAGACCTGGTCGTTCATCACCTGGGTCGCCTACGCCTGCTACCTGCACGCCCGCGCCACGGCGGGCTGGCGGGGCCGCAAGGCCGCGTACCTCGCGGTGCTGGCCTTCGCCTGCTACCTGTTCAACTACTACGGCGTGAACATCTTCGTCACCGGCAAGCACTCGTACGCGGGGCTCTGACCGGGGCTGCACCACCCACCGGCCCGGCGCTCCGACCAAGGAAGCCGGGCCGTGGTGCGACAGGGGTAGTTCGTGCCGGCCACCCGGTCCGGCACGGGGAGGAACCGAGGAGGAAATCGCGCAATGGAGTGCGACGAGGTCATGCTGACCGTCCGAATCACCGCCGCCGAGCGCACGCTGCTCCGCAGACTCGCCCAGGGGCACCGCAGCGACGTGTCCGAGGTCGTGGCCGACGGCCTGCTGGACATCATTCCGACGCTCAGCTCGCAGGCGGACGCCTACCGGCTGCTGGGCGCCCTGACGGCCCCCGCGCCGTGCGCGTTGACCGTCTGGCTGCCGACGCCGCTGGCCGATCTGCTGGTGCCGGGGGCGGCCCGGATCGCCCAGGTGACGCAGGTGCGGATCGGCTCGGCCAGCGCCATGCTGGGCGCCGCGCTGCGGCTCTGGCTGGCCCAGGACCCGACCAGGCTGGCCGCCAACCTCAGCGTGATGCACGCCGGCCGCCCCGCGGCGCTGGTAGCCGCCTGAGGGTGCGGACGAGGGGCCCGCCGGCCCCGGACACCGGTCCGGGGTCAGCTGGCGAGCGGCAGGCCCCTCGCGCGTCCGGAGCCGGCGGGGCGGGTGTCCCGGGCCTCCTGCCGGGCCGGCTCGGTCAGCAGCCGGCACTCGGCCGCCGTCCGGCCGTCCTGGACCAGCTGGACCCGGACCGGTACCCGCCGGCCGTCCGCGCCGCTCTCCCGGACGGCCCGCACCAGGCAGGGCCGGTCCAGCTCGATGAGGCGGTCGAACGAGGACAGCAGCTCGACCGGCACCACCGGCTCGGGGTGCCGCAGCCGCTGGGCGGCCTGCCGGGCGGCCTCCAGCACCAGCATCCCGGGGACGTGGTCAGCCGCCGGGTCGAACAGCACCGGGTGGCCGGGGTCCACCCGCAGCAGCCAGCTGTCCGGCGCGGGGGACGCGCCGAGCACCACGTCGGCGGACCGCTCGCGGCCGACGAGTTCGGGCGCGGTCGGCGCGGACAGCGCCGCGGCCCGCATCGAGGGCGCGCCGGACAGTCGGGAAGGCACCGGCCGGGGCCCCGGACCGCGCAGCCGGGCGTAGGCGGCGGGGGAGTGCACTCGTAGCTCTCCGGAGGCGTGGCCGACCGGACGGCCGTCCCGCTCGACCTCGACGTGCACCCGCAGCGAGGCCGGTCGGCCGTGCCGCATCCGGACGTCCTGGCAGCCGACCTTGAGCATCAGCGAGGCCGGTCCGGCGCCCACGGCGAGCCCGTCCAGCCCGGCCGGGCCGAGCGTGAAGCAGAGTTCGTCCAGCGTGAAGTGGTGGCCACGCGGCACGCCGAAGCCGACGTGGCCGATCAGCAGACCGGCCTGGCGGACGGTCTCGGCCATCAGCAGCGGGTCGTGGTGCCGGTCGTCCGGCAGCCGGTAGAAGCCGTGCAGCCGCGGCCATTGAGCGCCCAGCAGGAAGTCGTAGGGGCCGGCCGACTGCCAGCCCGTGATGAGGACGTCGGAGACGCAGGAGCGGTGGACCAGGTGCCGGGAGACGGTCCGCTCGTGGAAGTCGTAGCCGGGACCGGGGTGGGCATAGGGGATGCCGGCGTCCGGATCTACGATCAATGGCATGACTGGCCCCACTCCCGGGTCTCGGCCGACCGGCCGCGCAGACGGCCTCGGTAAAACATACAGACCACCCGGTTTGCGCACTACTGGCGGGGTCGTCGCTGCCGAGCACTCCGCGTGATCACGGTACCCGCGGGCTGGACTGCGGGAACGTGCCGAGGGGAGTAGTCCGCGCCCCGGACGGGCGCCGATCCCCCCTGGACGGCGGCGTCGAGCGAGGGGCTAGATTAGATACCAACCATGCGGTTTGGGATGGCCCGTCCGCATGCGAGGCGTCGCACCATCGACGACGACGCCCTGAGAGCAGCCGGGCGAGCCGCGATCTCGCCGGCGCCGAGGCCGGAGGGGCCGAGTGGTCAAGCAGGAACGCGCGGGTCGGACCAGGCAGGCCGTCCTGCTCGCCGCGGCGGTCACCTTCGCGGACGCGGGGTTCGAGTCCGCCAGCCTGATCGACATCAGCCGCCGGGCGGGCGTCAGCAAGGGCGCGCTCTACTTCCACTTCGTCTCCAAGCAGGCACTCGCCGACGGCGTCCGGGCCGCGGCCGGGCGCGAGATCGGCTCGGCCGCGCTCCGCGCCCTGCGCGGTGGCGGACCGGCTCTCCAGGGCCTGATCGACTTCACGCACGAACTGGCCCGGCTGCTCCGCGAGGACGTCGTGGTCCGGGCCGGAGTCCAGCTCGGCCAGGGCGCCCGGGGCGGCTCGGACGCCTGGCACAGCCTGACCGCCGTGGTCCGGCGGCTGCTGGAGCGCGCGGCGGCGGCCGGCGAGCTGCGCCCGGGGCTGGACCCGCGCCCGGCCGCCGAACTGCTCACCACCCTGGCGGCGGGGCTGGTGCTGCTCGCCCCCGAGGACGCCGACCGGCTCCGCCCGGAGGCGGTGCGGAGCCTGTGGGGAGCGGCGCTGCCCGCGCTGGTCCCGGGGGACCGCTGCGCCGCCTACCGGACCTGCGCGCCGTAGCGCCGCACCCCGCGATCGGCGGCCGCCGCCGGACCGGCCCCCGCCGGATCAGCCGCCGCCCGCGCCCCGCTCGGCCACGCTGAGCCGGGCGAGCGCGTGCGGCTGGACCAGGCCCGGCAGAAGCAGCGTCCAGAGGTCGGTCATCCGCTGGAGGAGGTCCCGGCGGCCGGCCAGCACCTGGGAGCTCAGCTGGATCCCGGTCACCGCCCCGGTGATCACCCCGGCCGCCGCCGCGACGTCCAGGCCCGGGTGCAGGTCGCCGGCCTCCCGGGCCTGCTCCAGCAGCGCGCGTGCCGCGTCCGACCAGCCCTGGTAGGCCTCGATCTGCGGCTGGGTGAAGCTGCCGTGCTCGATCGTCAGCCGGATGCTGCCGCGCACCAGCGGATCGTCCAGCAGGGCGTGGGCGAAGGCGTACCCCAGGTCGATCAGGGTCTGCACCGGGCTGTCGGAGGTCGGCCGCCAGGTGGCGAGCCAGTCGGCCTGGCCCTCGATCACGGCCAGCGCCAGCTCCTCCTTGGAGTGGAAGTGGAAGTACAGCGCCCCCTTGGTGACGCCGGCCCGCTCCAGGATGTCCGCCATGGTGGCCGCGGCGTAGCCGCGTTCGTCGAAGACTTCGGCCGCCGCGAGGAGCACCGCCTGGCGGGTCGCCAGTGCCCGGGCCTGCCTGGCCATCGCAGCCTCCCTGGGTAGTTCGCACGCTCCGGCAGCGGCTGATCCTAGGGCCGCGGCGGCGCGGAGATCACATACCGTCCAGTAGGTATTCTACCGAGCCGCCCCGGGCCCGACCGGGACCGTCCGGGGCCGGGACGGGTCCGTCCGGGCAGGGACGCCCGGTGAGCGGGGCCCCGGTACGCCGACGGCCGGCCACCCGGGGAGGGTGGCCGGCCGTCGGGCGGGCGTGTCGGGCCGTCAGGCGGCCTGCTGCCAGCTGACCGGCGAGTAGTACGCCGGGCGGCGCTCCAGGCGCTGCCAGCTGGCGATCGGCTCGATCGGGGCGGCGGCGGCCGCGGCCTGCTGGGCGGCCGCGGCGCGGGCCAGCAGGACGGCGGTCAGGGCGGCGAGTTCCTCGTCGTCGAGGGAGCCGCGGACGATACGGACGAGAGGTTCGGCGGAAGCGGTCATGATTCGGTTTCTCCCCCGGCGCAAGTGTGGTGTGTGGTCGGTGGCGTGGTAACCGCGGTGCTACATCGGCGGGTTGCCGTGCTTACGGGACGGCAGGTCCGCGTGCTTCGTCCGCAGCATGGCCAGCGAGGAGGCCAGGACCTGGCGGGTCTCGGCCGGGTCGATGACGTCGTCCACGAGGCCGCGCTCGGCCGCGTAGTACGGGTGCATCAGTTCGTTCTTGTATTCCTTGATCTTCTGCGCCCGCATCGCCTCGGGGTCCTCGGCGCCGTTGATGTCCCGGCGGAAGATCACGTTGGCGGCGCCCTCGGCGCCCATGACGGCGATCTCGTTGGTCGGCCAGGCGAACGAGAGGTCCGCGCCGATCGAGCGGGAGTCCATCACGATGTACGCGCCGCCGTAGGCCTTGCGCAGGATGAGCTGGATGCGCGGCACGGTGGCGTTGCAGTAGGCGTAGAGGAGCTTGGCGCCGTGCCGGATGATGCCGTCGTGCTCCTGGTCGACGCCGGGCAGGAAGCCGGGCACGTCGAGCATGGTGACCAGCGGGATGTTGAAGGCGTCGCACATCTGGACGAAGCGCGCGGCCTTCTCGCTCGCGTTGATGTCCAGCACGCCGGCCAGCGACTGGGGCTGGTTGGCGATGATGCCGGTGACGTGGCCGTCGATCCGGGCGAGCACGCAGAGCACGTTGGTGGCCCAGCGCTCGTGGACCTCCAGGTACTCGCCGTGGTCGACGATCTCCTCGATCACCTTGCGCATGTCGTACGGGCGGTTGCCGTCGGCCGGCACCAGGTCGAGCAGCACGTCGTTGCGGCGGTCCACCGGGTCGTCGCTGACGACCGTCGGCGGCATCTCGCGGTTGTTCTGCGGCAGCAGCGAGAGGAGGTAGCGGACCTCCTCGATGCAGGACTGCTCGTCGTCGTACGCGAAGTGCGAGACGCCGGAGACCGCGGAGTGGACGTCGGCGCCGCCGAGACCGTTCTGGGTGATCTTCTCGCCGGTCACCGCCTGGACCACGTCCGGGCCGGTGATGAACATCTGCGAGGTCTCGCGGACCATGAAGATGAAGTCGGTCAGGGCCGGGGAGTACGCGGCGCCGCCGGCGCACGGGCCGAGCATCACCGAGATCTGCGGGATGACCCCGGAGGCCCGGGTGTTGCGCTGGAAGATGCCGCCGTATCCGGCCAGGGCGGTGACGCCCTCCTGGATGCGGGCGCCGGCGCCGTCGTTCAGCGAGACCAGCGGGGCACCGGCCGCGATGGCCATGTCCATGATCTTGTGGATCTTCTGCGCGTGGGCCTCGCCCAGGGCGCCGCCGAAGATCCGGAAGTCGTGGGCGTAGGTGAAGACGGTCCGCCCGTGCACGGTGCCCCAGCCGACGACCACGCCGTCGGTGTGCGGCTTCTTGGCCTCCAGGCCGAAGCCCTGGGCGCGGTGCCGGCGCAGCGGCTCCACCTCGCGGAACGAGCCCTCGTCGAGCAGCAGCTCGATGCGCTCGCGTGCGGTCAGCTTGCCCTTGGCGTGCTGGGCCTCGGTGGCCTTCTCGCTCGGGCCGCGGCGGACCTGGTCGCGCAGTTCGTGCAGCTCGGCGACCCGCCCGTGGGCGTCGGCCGCGATCTCGGGGATCTCGTCGCCGACCGGCGCCTCATGCACAACCGTCATCTCGAACCACTCCAAGGGTGAGGGAACTGTCCGACAGCCAACGTCTGCTGTGCCCCCGGCTGCGAATCACTTTCTTCACTTATGACTGTACGAGGGGCCGCACGCTGGTTTCGGCGTCGATTCCGTACAAGGTCGGGTCCGTTTAGATGTCAGGGCTGCACAGAAACCGGTCGGTGGGACTGCGTACGGTAGGTGTCCGTTCGATTACCCGAAGCTGTCATCACGGCTTCCGGAAGATGATCTGCACATGAGGGAACGTGCAGGTCAGGGGCGTGCGCCGAGAGGCCGGGCGGGGCGCTCCGCAGGGGGCCGCCGACGGCCGCCGGGCGGTCGCGGCGGGCGCGGCGCAGCGGGTCGGCGCGTCCGCCACTCGTAGGGATGCGCCAAAAACACCGCAGCCCCCCCGGAACCGGTCCGGCTGGGCTGTCCGGGGTAGCCGGGTCAGCTCTTCCGGCCGTCCTCCGGCTCGTCCTTGCCGCGCAGCTCCTCCTCGCGGCGGCGCAGATCGGCCTCCCACTGCTTGAGCATGTCCTCGTGCTTCTTGTCGTCCTTCTTCAACGAGGCGAGGAACTCGGGGTCGTCGTCCGGCGCGAGCGGCCGGCCGCCGCGCGGGCGCTCGTACTCCGGGGAGCCGCCGGGGCCGCCGGCCACCGCCGCGCCGCGCCGCTTGCCGGCCACCAGCCAGGCGATCGAGCCGACCAGCGGGAAGAGCAGCACGATGATCACCCAGACCACCTTGGGCAGGTGCTTCACCTCGTCCTCGGGCGTGGTCAGGCAGTCGATGAACGCCCACACCCAGAGGGCGAGCGGGAGTACGAAGGTCAGGATCCTCAGCACGGCGGCGATCTCCCCCGGCGACGGCGGTTTGCGGCGGGCGGCCCGGAAGCGGTGGACGGCTTCACGGGGGCCCTTGACCGAGCCAGGCTATCGGGTGGCGGATACTGGCTGGCATGGCATACGACGATCTCCGCTCGTTTCTGCGGGCCCTCGACCGCGAGGGCGATCTCAAGCGCATCAAGGCCGAGGTGGACCCCCATCTGGAGATCGGCGAGATCGTCGACCGGGTCCAGAAGGCCAAGGGCCCGGCCCTGCTGTTCGAGAACGTCAAGGGCTCGTCGATGCCACTGGCGATGAACGTCTTCGGCACCGAGGCCCGGCTCGCCAAGTCGCTCGGCCTCAAGGGGCCCGAGGACATCGCCGAGAAGATCGCGGGGCTGCTCAAGCCGGAGCTGCCGCAGGGCTTCACCGGCTTCCGGGACGCCTTCGGCAAGCTCGCCTCGATGGCCCACGTGCCGCCGAAGAACGTCAAGGACGCCCCGGTCCAGGAGGTCGTGCTCACCGGCGACGACGTCGACCTGGACGCCCTGCCGGCCCTGTTCACCTGGCCGCTGGACGGCGGCTCCTTCTTCAACCTGGGCCTGACCCACACCAAGGACCCGGACAGCGGCGTGCGCAACCTGGGCCTCTACCGGCTCCAGCGGCACGACCGGCGGACCATCGGCATGCACTGGCAGATCCACAAGGACAGTCGCAACCACTACGCGGTGGCCGCGAAGCGCGGCGAGCGGCTGCCGGTCGCGATCGCCTTCGGCTGCCCGCCGGCCGTCACCTACGCCGCCACCGCGCCGCTGCCCGGTGACATCGACGAGTACCTGTTCGCCGGTTTCGTGGCGGGGGAGCGGGTGCGGATGGTCGACTGCAAGACCGTCCCGCTGCAGGTCCCGGCCGACGCCGAGGTGGTGCTGGAGGGCTGGCTGGAGCCCGGCGAGATGCTGCCCGAGGGTCCGTTCGGCGACCACACCGGCTTCTACACGCCGCAGGAGCCCTTCCCGGCGCTGACGATCGACTGCGTGACGATGCGCCGCCGGCCGATCCTGCAGTCCATCGTGGTGGGCCGGCCGCCGACCGAGGACGGCCCGCTGGGCAAGTTCACCGAGCGGTTCTTCCTGCCGCTGCTGAAGATCATCATCCCGGACATCGTCGACTACGACCTGCCCGAGGCCGGCGGCTTCCACAACTGCGTGATCGTCTCGATCGACAAGAAGTACCCCAAGCACGCCCAGAAGACGATGCACGCCATCTGGGGCGCCCACATGATGTCGCTGACCAAGCTGATCATCGTGGTGGACTCCGACTGCGACGTGCACGACTACCAGGAAGTCGCCTGGCGGGCCTTCGGCAACGTCGACTACAGCCGGGACCTCACCGTCGTGGAGGGCCCGGTCGACCACCTCGACCACGCCTCCTACCAGCAGTTCTGGGGCGGCAAGGCCGGTATCGACGCGACCCGGAAGCTGCCCGAGGAGGGCTACACGCGCGACGGCGGCTGGCCGGAGATGGTCTCCTCCGACCCGGCCACCGCCGCCCTGGTGGACCGCCGCTGGAAGGAGTACGGGCTCTGATGAGTACCGCCGCCGCCCTCCCCGACGTCCCGCCCGGCAAGGTCAAGGCGTTCCTGCGGCTGGTGATGATCGAGCACTCGGTCTTCGCCCTGCCCTTCGCCTACATCGCCGCGCTGACGGCCATGTTCCTCGCCGACGAGCGGGTGCACTGGGCCGAACTGTTCATCGTCACGGTCTGCATGGTCGGTCTGCGGACCTTCGCGATGGCCGCCAACCGGATCATCGACCGCGAGATCGACGCCCGCAACCCGCGCACCGCCGGGCGCGAACTGGTCACCGGCGCGGTGTCGGTGAAGACGGCGTACATCGGCTCGGCGGTCGCGCTGGTGGTCTTCCTCGGCGCCGCCGCGCTGCTCAACCCGCTCTGCCTGGCGCTGGCGCCGGTCGCCGTCGTGCCGATGGTGGTCTACCCGTACGGCAAGCGGTTCACCGACTTCCCGCAGGCGATCCTCGGCCTGGCCCAGGCGATGGGCCCGGTCGGCGCCTGGCTCGCCGTCACCGGCTCCTGGTCCTGGGACGCGGTCGTGCTCGGCGTGGCGGTGGGCATCTGGATCGGCGGCTTCGACCTGATCTACGCCTGCCAGGACGTCGCCTCCGACCGCTCGGGGGGCGTGCGTTCGGTGCCGGCGCGCTTCGGCGTCCCGGCGGCGATCCGCGGCGCCCGCGCCTGCCACGTGCTGACCACGCTGCTGCTCGGCTGGTACGCCGTGCTGACCGACGCCGGTCCGGCGTTCTGGGTCGGGCTGCTCGTGGTGGCCGGGGCGTTCGTCTACGAGCACACCATCGTGAAGCCCCACGACCTGTCGAAGCTGAACCGGGCGTTCTTCCAGACCAACGGCTTCGTCGGCATCTCGCTGTTCTTCTTCGCCCTGGTGGACCTGCTCCTGCGCGGTATGGGCACCTGACCCGGATCCGCTCGTACCCGGCCGGGGCCCGGACGCCCCGGCCGGGCCCCGGCCCGTGCTACCGGCCGGCGTCCTCGTCGAGGGTGTGCTTCACCAGGGCGTTGGCGTGGCCGTGGCCCAGTCCGTGCTCGGACTTGAGCCAGCCGACCAGTTCGCCGTGCCTGGTCAGCGGCGAGGAGCGGATCAGCTCCTTCCAGTGCGCGACCGGCCTGCCGTACGTCTTCTCGATCGACGGGAAGTAGCTGGCGGGGCCCTTCACGGACGCGGTCACGGGAGTCTCCTGTCGGGGTGTTCGGTCGCCTTCGCGCGGTGCTTACGAGAGTTGGACCGGAGCGGACCGCCGAACTCATCGGTCCGCCGGAGTGACCCGCGTCACAGGGGTGCCCGGTACGCGCTCGGCCCGGCGCAGGACGGCCTCCGGGCCGCCGTCGGGGCCGGGCTCGACGCGCTGCGCTGACGGCCCCCGGTATTCCCCCGCGGCCGCACGATCACTCCATCCCGTGAACCCGGCCGCGCGGCCGACCGGCCCGGGCGGGGCCGCCGTTACGCTGCGCCCATGGACATCGTGATCCCGCTCTTCGACCGTTTCGAGCCGCTCGACGCGATCGGGCCGTACGAGGTCCTCGGCCGTGTCCCGGGCGCCGAGGTGCGCTTCGTCGCGCCCGAGCCGGGGCGGGTCACCGATGCGCTGGGGGCGCTGACGGTCGACGTCCCCACCCGGTACTCGGAGATCGGGTCCTGCGACGTGCTGCTCGTCCCCGGCGGCGCCGGGGCCCGGGCGCTGGTCGCCGACGAGGACTTCCTGGACTGGGTCCGGGCGGTGCACGGGGAGAGCGGGTTCACCACCTCGGTCTGCACCGGCGCGCTGGTGCTCGGCGCGGCCGGGCTGCTCAAGGGCCTCACCGCCACCACCCACTGGGCGGCGGTCGCCGAGCTGGAGGCCCATGGCGCCACCTACACCGCCGAGCGGGTCGTCCGCCACGACCGGATCATCACCTCGGCCGGGGTCTCCGCCGGCATCGACATGGCCCTGCGGCTCGCCGCCCTGCTCACCGACGACCTCACCGCCCAGGCCATCCAGCTCTACACCGAGTACGACCCGCAACCCCCGTTCGACACCGGCTCGGTGGCCAAGGCCCCGGCCGCCGTCCTGGAGCGCACCCGCACGCTCGGCTGAGGAGCCGCCGCTACCGTGGGGCGTCGAGGCCGCGCCGGTAGCGCAGACCGGGGCGGCTGTCGACGACGGTCTCCCCGGTCACGGTGAACCCGGTCCGTCGCAGCACCGCCCTGGACGCCGGGTTGTCGAGCGTGGTGACGGCGGTGAGTCCGGTCAGGCCGTACTCCGCGGCGGCCAGGCGGCACACCTCCTCGACGCCCGCCGTCGCCGCGCCCCGGCCGGCGGCGCGCTCGCCGATCCGGTAGCCGAGTTCGGCGCTCCCGGCCGCCACGTCCACCAGGTTGACCCGGCCGAGCAGCTCGCCGCGCTCGTCGACCAGGAGGTGGAAGTGGCAGGCCCCGGTGTCCTGTTCGGCGAGCAGCGCGCGGTGCCGGTCGGCGAACGCCGCGAAGTAGTCGTCCCCGCGGTCGGGGACGGAGCGGGCGAAGTACTCCCGGTTCTCCCGCTCGAAGGCCAGCAGGGCCGGCGCGTGGTCGGCCCGCAGTCGCTCCAGTCTCGTCGTCATGCCCCGAGAGTAGGGGTGGCGTCGACCGGGTGTCCGTCCGTAGGCCGGCTCGCGGACCGCCGCCTCGCCGCTCCCTAGACTCGGAAGATCGTCGACCGGTCGGACGGGAGAGCACGCATGGGTACTGCCAGGATCGCGGTCGTCACCGCCACCGCCGCCGCGGAGTACGACGCCGACCTGCCCCTGATCGTGGACGCCTTGCGGGCAGGCGGCCTGGCGGCCGAGGCGGTGCCCTGGGACGCGGCCGCCCCGGGGTGGGGGGAGTTCGACCTGGCGGTGGTCCGGTCGACCTGGGACTACGCGGAACGCCTCGACGAGTTCCTGGCCTGGGCCGACACGACGGCCCGCGTCACCCGGCTGCGCAACCCGGCCCCGGTGGTGCGCTGGAACAGCGACAAGCGCTATCTGTCGGTGCTCGCCGAGCGCGGCGTCCCGGCCGTGCCGACACGGTTCGTCGTCCCCGGCGACCGCTGCGACGAGGCGGACTTCGACCTGGCCCCGGGGGTGGTGGTCAAGCCCGCCGTCTCGGCCGGGGCGCAGGACACCGCCCGCTACGAGCCCGGCCGGGCCGCCGACGCGCTCCGCCACGCCCGGATGCTGCTGGAGCGGGGGCGGACGGTGATGGTGCAGCCGTACCTGCCGCTGGTGGAGGAGGGGGAACGCGCGCTGGTCTTCATCGCGGGAGCCTTCAGCCACGCGATCCGCAAGGGGCCCGTGCTGACCGAGCCCGGGGTGATCGACAACGACCGGATGCCCCACCCCGGCGTCACCCCGTACCTGCCGACCGAGGCGGAACTGCGCACCGCCCGATCGGCGTTGGCGGCCGTCCCGGCCCCGGACGCCCTGCTGTTCGCGCGGGTGGACCTGGCGCTGAACGACGACCGCGAGCCGGTGGTGATGGAACTGGAGCTGATCGAGCCGAACCTGTTCCTGCGGAGCGCCCCGCAGGGGCTGGCACGCCTGGTCGACGCGGTGGCCGCCGAGAGCCGGCGGCCGGCCGGGTAGCCCGCCGCCGTGCCCCGGGGCCGGACGGCGGCTACTCGGCCGTCTCGGACGTGATGTAGTCCTGGTACTCGGCCGCGGTCAGCAGGCCCTCCGGGCCGCTGCCCGCCGCCGGGGTGACCTCGATGATCCAGCCCTCCTCGTACGGGTCCTCGTTGAGCAGCTCGGGGGAGTCGTTCAGTTCCTCGTTCACGACGCTCACCGTGCCGCCCAGCGCCATGTAGAGCTCGCTCACCGACTTCACGGACTCCACGCTGCCGAACGGCTCGCCGCTCTCGAACACGTCGCCCTGCTTGGGCAGTTCGACGAAGACGATGTCGCCGAGCTGCCTCTGGGCATGGTCCGTGATGCCGATCCGCAGCCGGCCGTTGCCCAGGGACCGCACCCACTCGTGGTCCCTGGAGTACTTCCGGTCGGTCGGGATGTTCGTCATGGGGCTCTCCGAGGGTTCGTCGCCGCGTGGCTGACGGAGCGCCAGCCGCGCGGACGAGCCTGCTACAGATCCCGGGGCCCGGCCGGGACGTTCACTCGCAGGAGTGAGTCCCACCCTCCGGCCCGCGGAGGACAATGGCGGCGAACCGCCCGTCCGCCACCAGGGAGCGCCGTGATCGGCACACTGCAGTGCATCGTCCTCGACTGCCCGGAGCCGGCCGTGCTGGCCCGGTTCTACGCGGCCCTGCTCGGCGGCGAGGTGGACCGGCCGGACCCCCGGTGGTCGCTGGACGGCGCGTGGTCGACCCTGCACGTCGGGGGCGGCCCGGTGCTCTGCTTCCAGGGCGTGGCCGACCACCGGCCGCCGCGCTGGCCCGACCCGGCCCACCCGCAGCAGGCGCACCTGGACATCGACGTGCCGGACCTCGACCGGGCCGAGCGGGAGGTCCTCGCCCTCGGCGCCACCCGGCTGGGTGACGCCGGTGCCTGGGGGATCTACGCCGATCCCGCCGGCCACCCGTTCTGCCTGCTCCCGGCCGCCTCCGGGAGTGGCCCGCGGGCCTGACGGGAGCGGCCCGACTCAGCCGAGTGACAGTTCGTCACCGACGCTCAGGCGCCCGGGAGCCACCACCTCGGCGAGGGCGTCCAGCCGGCCGTCGTGGGCCTGGACGATGGCCTTGAGGATCTCCGGGGCGTGCGGCAGGCCGGGCTGGGCGACGGTGGTCATGGCGCAGCGCTCGCTGGCCCGGACGAAGGAGAGCCGGGCACCGGTGCCGGCGCCGCCCTCGCGGCCGAACCAGCCGTCCTCGACGAACGGCGGGGTGCCGGGCGGTGTCCGCAGCAGGATGTTGGGCCGGAACCGCCGCACGTCCACGACGACGGAGGGCGCGGCCCCGCAGACCCAGTCCAGGGTCGCGGTGGTGAGCACGCTGACCGGCAGCTGGTCGAAGTGCGAGACGGCGTCCTCGCGGGCGAGCGCGACGTCCGGGCGCTGGAGGTAGGCGCGCAGGAAGGCGGTGGGATCGGCGACCGGCCGGCCCAACGGGTCGAACAGCTCGGGGCCGTCGAGCCGGCGGCCGAGCCGGGAGGAGAGCCGCAGCAGGCCGTCCATCCGGCGGAAGCGCCGGGTGTTCTTGCCGGAGCCCAGCTTCCCGGCGCCGTCGCGCACCGCGTAGAGGCGGTCGCCGGCCAGGCCGCGCTCGTCCAGCTCGACGGAGTCGAGCCGCTCGCCGCCGGTGGACTTCACGGGGTAGCGCCAGAGCTGCTCGATCACTCCGATGATCTCTGCCATGGCGCGCAAGCGTAGCGGCGCCCGCCGGGGATGGTCTAGACCAAGGTAGACCAAGTGCCGACGAGCGTCAGCCCAGTCGCGCCACCGCCCGGACGGGCGCGCCGTCGGCGGCCACCAGACGCAGCGGGAACAGCGACACCTCCACCGGCCGGCCGGCCTGCTGGGCGTCCAGCAGCGCCCGCAGATCGGTCAGGTTCTCGGCGATCACGCCCCCGCCGGAGGCCCCGAGCAGCACCCGGTGCGCGGCCAGCGTGGGCTCCGGGGCGGCGGGTTGGTCGTGCTCGTCGGTCAGGTCGGCCAGCAGCGCGGCGACCGCCGGGTCGCCCGGGCCCGGGTCGGGGGTGGGGTCGACGCTGAGCGCGTCCACCCCCACCGTCCGCACCCCGGCGGCGACGATCGCCTCGGCCGCCGCCGCGCTCAGGCTGGGATGGGCCAGGTAGACGTCGGTGCCCCAGTGCCGGGCCCAGCCGGTGGCCAGCAGCAGCACGGTGCCCTCGCCCGCCCGCTCCAGCGCCGGGGCGAGCTGCTCCGGCGTCACCTCGGCCCGCGGCTCCAGCCCCCGCAGGTCGGCGACGACGGCCGGCCCGGTGAAGCGCTCCAGCGGGAGTCCGTCCAGGGTGGGCCAGGTGACGTCCACGTGGTACGGCGCGTCCACATGGGTGCCGGACTGCGAGCCGAGGTGCACGGCCAGCACGTTCACCCCGGCGGTGGCGGTGGTGAGCACGGGCGTCAGGACGACGGCCGGATCGCCGGGGTAGACCGGCATCGCGGTGGTCACCTGATGGGTGAGGTCGACGAGGGTCGCTGCCATGGCGCCCATCCTCGCAGGGGTGAACGCGGATGGGCCCGCCCCGGGGGCCGCCGTATAGAAAGGGGCCATGGGAACAGAAACGCGTCAGCCATGGGTGGTCGGGGTCTCGGGCGCCTCCGGTACGCCGTACGCCGCCTCGGTGATCCGGGCGCTGCTCGCCGCCGGGGAGCCGGTGGACCTCGTGGTCAGCCGGGCCGCCCGGCTGACCATCCTGGACGAGACCGGCATCTCCTTCCGGGACGCGCACTGGCGCGCCGACCTCGCGGCCTGGCTGGGCGGCGACGAGGGCCTCGACGACGTCCGGTACTGGTCGTCCGGGGACTTCGCGGCCGGGCCCTCCAGCGGCTCCTACCCGGCCAAGGGCATGCTGGTCGTCCCCGCGACCACCGGCGCGGTGGCCGGGATCGCGCTCGGCCTGAGCAAGGACCTGCTCCAGCGGGCCGCCAGCGTCACCCTCAAGGAGCGCCGGCCGCTGGTGGTCTGCGTCCGGGAGGCGCCGCTCAACGGGGTGACCCTGAAGCACCTGGTCGAGCTGGACGCGCAGGGCGCCGTCGTGCTCCCCGCCTCGCCCGGTTTCTACGCCGGCGGCTCCACCGTCCGCGAACTGGTCGATTTCGTGGCCGGCCGGGTCCTGGACGCCGTCGGCGTCCCGCACACGCTGTACCGGCGCTGGGAGGGCGAGTTGGGCGCGGCCGCCCGCCCGGCAGGCCAGGGCGGGTGAAGGCCGGTCCCGGGGGGAGTGGGCGGCCCCGGGGCAGGAGAGTATGTTCTCTGCGATATCCGGGTTGTTCCGCGCACGGCGCCTTTGAATCCGGATAATGATCTGTGGGTCTGGTGAGGTTCGGAAGGACGCGGACGGTATATGGACACGGTGGACAGACAGCTCATCCAGGCGCTCCGGGAGAACGGCCGCGCGTCCTACGCCGAGCTGGGCCGACTGGTGGGCCTCTCCGGCCCGAGCGTCACGGACCGGATCAACCGTCTGGAGCAGGCCGGGGTCATCACCGGCTACCGCGCGACGGTCAATCCGGCGTCGCTCGGCTTCGGCGTCACGGCCCTGATCGGCCTTCAGCTCACCGACGCGGCCGACCACGAGGACGTCGCGTTCCGGCTGAAGGACCTCGGCGAGGTCGAGGACTGCTGGTTCATCGCCGGTGACGACTCGTACATGCTCAAGGTCCGGGTCTCCGACGTGGAGGGCCTGGAATCGGTGGTCAAGCGGATCTCCGGCACGAAAGGCGTGGCCCGGACCCGTACGACCGTCGTACTCTCCACGAAGTGGGAGAACCGGGTGAGCGAACTCCCGATGGTCGAAGGCGAGTAACACGATGGCACTGGTCGGTCTGGAGGAGCTGCGCGCGGCTCGGCAGCGGATCGCCGGGGTGGCGGTCCGCACCCCGCTGGTCCCCGCCCCCTGGGCGGGCGACGGCGAGCGCCGGCTCTGGCTCAAGCCGGAGAACCTCCAGCCGACCGGCGCCTTCAAGACCCGCGGTGCCTACAACCGCCTCGCCGCGCTCGACGACGAGGAGCGGGCCCGCGGTGTGGTCGCCCAGTCCAGCGGCAACCACGCCCAGGCGGTGGCGTACGCGGCCGGGCTGCTCGGCATCAAGGCCGTGATCGTGATGCCGGACACCTCGCCGGCGGTCAAGGTCGAGGGCACCCGCTCGTTCGGCGCCGAGGTGCTGCTGGTCTCGCCGGAGGAGCGGGACACCGTGCCCGGCGAGCTGGCCGAGCGACACGGCTACGTCTGGGTGCCGCCCTACGACGACCCGTACATCATCGCGGGCCAGGGCACGGTCGGCCTGGAGATCGCCGAGGACGCCCCGGCCGAGCTGGACACCGTGCTGGTGCCGGTCAGCGGCGGCGGCCTGATCTCCGGCGTCGCGGCCGCCCTCAAGCTCACCCGCCCGGGCATCCGGGTGGTCGGCGTCGAGCCCGAGCTGGCCGCCGACGCCCAGGCCAGCCTGCGGGCCGGCGAGCGGCTGGCCTGGCCGGTCGCCGACACCTACCGGACCATCGCGGACGGGCTGCGCACCCCCTCCGTCGGCGAGCTGCCGTTCCAGCACCTCACCGCGTACGTGGACGACATCGTCACCGTCACCGAGGACGAGATCCGCGCCACGGTGGCCGTGCTGGCCCGGCGCGGCCGGCTGGTCGCGGAGCCCTCCGGCGCGGTCGCCCCGGCGGCGTACCTCCACCGCGCGGGCGAGATCGGTGGCCGCGCGGTGGCCGCCGTGGTCAGCGGTGGGAACATCGATCCGGCGCTGCTCGCGGAGCTGCTCGCGGCGTGACGCCGGCATAGGCGTACGCTCGGTCCGGCAACGATTCGAAGTCGGAGGAGGCGGGGCACCGCATGGACGCAGGGCTCAAGCGCGAGCTGGAGGCGAAGGTCTACGCGGGTGAGCGGCTGACCCGCGAGGACGGGATCGCGCTCTACGAGAGCGACGACCTGGCCTGGCTGGGCGGTCTGGCCCACCACGTGCGGACGCGGAAGAACGGCGACGTCGTCCACTTCAACGTCAACCGCCACCTCAACATGACCAATGTGTGCAACGCGTCCTGCGCGTACTGCTCGTTCCAGCGCAAGCCGGGCGAGAAGGACGCGTACACGATGCGCATCGAGGAGGCCGTCCGCCTCGCCAAGGCGATGGAGGTCGACTCCCTCACCGAGCTGCACATCGTCAACGGGCTGCACCCGACCCTGCCGTGGCGCTACTACCCGCGCTCGCTGCGGGAGCTGAAGGCGGCCCTGCCGAACGTCTCGCTGAAGGCCTTCACCGCCACCGAGATCCACTGGTTCGAGAAGATCAGCGGCCTGCCGGCCGACGAGATCCTGGACGAGCTGATCGACGCCGGCCTTGAGTCGCTGACCGGCGGCGGCGCGGAGATCTTCGACTGGGAGGTCCGCCAGCACATCGTCGACCACGACACCCACTGGGAGGACTGGTCGCGGATCCACCGCCTCGCGCACAGCAAGGGCCTCAAGACGCCCTCCACCATGCTGTACGGCCACATCGAGGAGCCCCGCCACCGGGTCGACCACGTGCTGCGGCTGCGTGAGCTGCAGGACGAGACCGGCGGTTTCCAGGTCTTCATCCCGCTGCGCTACCAGCACGACTTCCACGACTCCAAGGACGGCGTCGTGCGCAACAAGCTGATGGCGCGCACCGAGATGGCCACCGGCGCCGAGGCGCTGAAGACCTTCGCCGTCTCCCGGCTGCTGTTCGACAACGTGCCGCACGTCAAGGTCTTCTGGGTGATGCACGGCGTCACCACCGCGCAGCTGGCGCTCAGCCACGGCGCGGACGACATGGACGGCTCGGTCGTCGAGTACAAGATCACCCACGACGCGGACAACTTCGGCACGCCGAACAAGCTCGGCCGCGACGACCTGCTCGGGCTGATCCGGGACGCCGGGTTCCGCCCGGTGGAGCGCAACACCCGCTACGAGGTCATCCGGGAGTACGACGGCCCGGACCTGACGCGCCGGGAGACCCCGCAGGCGATGCGCCTCTGACCGGTCCCCGACCGGCTTCCACCGCCTCCCGGGCCGCCCGTCGGCCCGGGAGGCGGTGTTCTTCACCGGGTCCGCACAGGCCCCCGGGTTTCCCAACCGGGTCCGGATTTGGCAGGATCAGCGCCATGTCCGGTTCCCATCGCGCCACCGCGTACCCGTCGTACGAGCCGATGCACGAGCCGGTGTACGAGGTGCCGCAGCAGTCCTACGGGGTCTACGAGCAGCAGTCCCACCAGGGCTGGGACGCTCCCGCGCAGGCCGTGGCCGACCCGAACCAGCCGTTCCACGACGGCTGGAACGGCTACCCGCAGCAGGACCACTGGAACCACCAGGCCCTCCAGGCCCACCAGAACCACCAGAACCACCCGGACCACCAGGCGGTCTACGTCCCGCAGGCCACCGCCGCCGAGGGCTACGACGCCTACGACCGGCCGTTCCAGCCCCAGCCCGTCGAGCCGGTGGCGCCGCTCGCCGCCGCACCGGTCCGGCCCCGGGGCCAGGCGCCCGCGGCCGACCCGGCCGCCGCCGCGGCCGGTCCCCGGGCGGCCGCCCGCGGCCACCGCCGCAAGCCCAAGAAGAAGCGCGGGGGCAAGGCCGTGACCGCCGGCACCGCGCTGCTGCTCGCGGCCGCCGCGGGCTGGTACACCGTCGGCCAGGACTCCGGCCACCCGGGCGTGACCGCCGCCGACGGCCCCGGTCCGGAGGGCGTCTCCGCCCCGGACCAGCCCTCCCCGGCCGCCGCCGCGCCGGCCGCCCAGGCCGCGAGCGACCGGCACACCGGAGCCCCCGCCGCCGACCGCAGCGAGTCCCGCCCGGACGGCTCGGTGGCCGCGATACCCGGTCTGGGGGCCGCCTTCACCGCGCGGATACCCGCCGAGACCACCCAGGTCGTGCTCGCCTCCGGTCAGGACAAGGACGCCAACCGGACCGCCGTCACGCTCTGGACCCGCACCGCCGAGGGCCGCTGGCTGGCCGGCGAGACCTGGCAGGGGCACAACGCCAACAAGGGCTGGACCACCGACCACAACGAGGGCGACCTGCGCAGCCCGATCGGGGTCTTCTCGCTCACCGACGCGGGCGGCCGCAACGCCGACCCCGGCAGCCGCCTCCCGTACGACAAGGACGCCAACTTCGTGGTCTCCGGGAAGGGCTTCGCGGGCGAGTCGCTGGCCGGCTCCTTCGACTACGTGATCGCGATCAACTACAACCGGGTGCCCGGCAACTCGCCGCTCGACCCGCGACGCCCCAGCGGCTCCTCGAAGGGCGGCGGCATCTGGATCCACGTCGACCACGGCGGCCCGACGCACGGCTGCGTCTCGGTGCCCGAGGACAAGATGGCCCAGCTGATCCGCACCCTCGATCCGGCGGCCCATCCGGTGATCGTGATGGGTGACTCGGCCTCACTGGCCGCCTGAACCGGCCGTCCCGGCCGCCGCCACTCCCCAGGCGCCGCAACGGCCCTTGTCGGCCTCCTACAGCTTCCGGGGGCGGATCCTGTAGCCGGTCGCGCCCCGCTGACCAGCGGGTAACCCGGTTGAGTGGCTGTATGAGCGGTTCGCGCATTGTGGCACTCGGCCACTACCAGCCCCCCAAGGTCCTCACCAACGACGACCTGGCGGTGCTGGTCGACACCGACGACGAGTGGATCCGCAGCCGGGTGGGGATCCGGACCCGCCACATCGCCGAGGGTGAGACCCTGGTCGACCTGGCCACCGAGGCGGCCCAGAAGGCGCTGGCCAACAGCGGCCGCTCGGCCGCCGAGATCGACCTGGTCGTGGTCGCCACCTGCACCGCGGTCGAGCGCAGCCCCAACACGGCCGCCGCCGTCGCCGCCCGCCTCGGCGTGCGCGCGCCCGCCGCCTACGACATCAACACGGTCTGCTCGGGCTTCTCCTACGCGCTGGCCACGGCCGACCACGCGATCCGGGCCGGTGCGGCCACCCGCGCGCTGGTGATCGGCGCCGAGCGGATGTCGGACACCCTCGACTGGACCGACCGGACCACCTGCGTGATCTTCGGGGACGGTGCCGGCGCGGCGGTGGTGGAGGCCCAGGAGGAGGGCGCCGAGCCGGGCATCGGCCCGGTGGTCTGGGGCTCGGAGCCGGAGAAGAGCGACGCCGTGGTGATCACCGGCTGGGATCCGGTGATCAGCCAGCAGGGCCAGTCGGTGTTCCGCTGGGCCACCACCCAGATCGCCCCGCTGGCCCGGAAGACCTGCGAGAAGGCCGGCATCGACCCGTCCGAGCTCAAGGGCTTCGTGCCGCACCAGGCGAACCTGCGGATCATCGACGCGATCGCCGCCAAGCTGGGCGCGCCCGACGCGGTGGTCGCCCGGGACGTCGTGGTGTCCGGCAACACCTCGGCCGCGTCCATTCCGCTGGCCTTCTCCAAGATGGTCGAACGCGGCGAGCTGTCGCCCGGCGACCCGGTGCTGCTGTTCGGCTTCGGCGGCGGCCTGGCGTACGCCGGTCAGGTCGTCCGCTGCCCCTAGCGGCCCCCTGAGCCCCCAGGGCACCCCGTGGCGCCCCCTGGGCGCCCGCCGCGGCCCTTCCGGGCCCCCGGGCGTCCCCGGGAGGCCCGGAAGCCCCCTCTCACGCGCGCATGCCGGTGGGCGGGCACCCTGCACGGGTGCCCGCCCACCGGCATGTCTGGCACGCTGCGGCACGTCGGCGGACCTCCCCCGAGGACACGGCCGCCGTCCGTCGTTCCCCGGACAGGAGGCCGGGGCTGCGTGCGGAGCGGATGGGTGGGTAGGCGGGATCGGTCTACTTGGGCGGCTTCTTGCCGGTGACACCCAGGTACACCAGGGGAGCGAGGTTGGGCTTCAGGTCCTTGACCTTGACGCCCCACGAGGTGAACGCCTTCTGGTGCTCGGCCGCCGAGGCGAGCAGCGAGACCAGCGAGCCGGCGACGGCGGCCGGGTCGAGCGACTTGTCGGCCTGGCCCTTCGTCTGGAGCTCCTTGACGGCCTCCGTGAGGGGCTTGGCGACCGCGTTGAGGACCGTCATGCGGATCTTGAAGAACCGCTTGTCCCCTTCGGCGGCACCGAGCGTGACCACTCGGAGAATGGCGTCGTTCTTGCGCCAGAAGGCGAGGAATCCGTCGACCAGTTCTTCCGAAGTGGTCGTGCCGGACTTCCCTGCCCAGGACTTTCCGGCCACCAGCTCTTTGAGGGTGTCGGAGTCCTTGGCCATTTCCTCGGCGATTTCGAGGACTGCGCCCTCGACATCCGGGAAGTACTGGTAGAAGGTCGCGGGGGAGGTACCCGCCATACGGGCGACGTCGATGACCTTGACGTCCCGATAGGGCGACGTGCTGAGCATCTCGCGGAGGCAGTCGAGCAGCTTCTGCCGCGTCTCCTGTCCGCGTCGCCCGGCGACGCGACCGTCGACGGTGCGAACTTGTCCTGTCATGCCGTCAGCTTACCGTGGCACGATCTTGGCGCGATTCGGTGATGCGACTATTACTCCGCACGGGGGGTTGCTATAGGGGGCGTGAACGACTTCGGACGGATATTCATCGGGCTCCGGAGGCACCTGTTGAAGCCCCCCCGTGTGCTTATGACCCCACAGCGTGACGGACCCTCCGCTGAGGGGTGGTCGAGTGACAGAGCGTGACGATCGCGGCCGGATCCGAGGTGCCCGAAAAAGAGTTGCGGGCATCTCGTGTGCAAGCCGCAGGCGGAGCGGGCGTCAGAATCCGGCCGTTCCGGCGGCACTGACCGGACGGTGAGCCGGAGGGGCCTCTGGGCGGGGGAGGTTGGAGTTGACCGGGGCGGCATTGGAGAATCGGCTGCGGCACCCCGTGGCGGGTGCGGAAGACGGGGAGGTGGCAGCGGAGTGGACCAGCTGACGGCGCACGATCCGAGGCGGATCGGGCCCTTCGAGGTGCTGGGGCGGCTCGGCGCGGGCGGGATGGGCCTGGTCTACCTGGCGCGCTCCGCGTCCGGCCGGCGAGTGGCCATCAAGACCGTCCGGGGGGAGCTGGCCGAGGACGAGCTGTTCCGGGTCCGTTTCGCCCGGGAGATCGCGGCCGCCAAGACGGTGGGCGGGTTCTACACCGCCGCCGTGGTCGACGCCGACGCCGACGCCCGGGTGCCCTGGCTGGCCACCGCGTACGTCCCGGCGCCGTCCCTGGAGGACCTGGTCACCGAGTGCGGGCCGCTGCCCGCGGGGGCGGTGCGCTGGCTGGTGGCCGGCATCGCGGAGGCGCTCCAGTCCATCCACGCGGCCGGGCTGGTCCACCGTGACCTCAAGCCCTCCAACGTGCTGGTGGTCGAGGACGGTCCGCGGGTGATCGACTTCGGCATCGCCGCCGGCGTCTCCAGCACCCGGCTCACCATGACCAACGTCGCGGTCGGCACCCCGGCGTACATGTCGCCGGAGCAGGCCCGGGACAGCCGTGGCGTCACCGGTGCCAGCGACGTCTTCTCGCTCGGGTCGCTGCTGGTCTTCTGCGCCACCGGGCACCCGCCGTACCGGGGCGCCAACCCGGTCGAGACGGTCTTCCAGCTGCTGCGCGACCAGCCCGACCTCTCCGGCCTGCCGGCCGAGCTGGTGGACCTGGTGCGCGCCTGCATGCGGCCCTCCCCGGAGCACCGGCCCTCGCCGGCGCAGATCCAGGCCGAGCTGGCCCCGCACCTGTTCTCCCGTGACGACGCCTCGGGCGAGGCGGGGGACTGGCTGCCGGCCAACGCGCTGGAGCTGATCGAACGCAAGCGCGGCCGCCGCCCGGCCCCGGCGCCCGCCCCCGCTCCGGCGCCCGCGCCGCCGCAGCCGGCCCCGCCGCCCCACCCGCACCAGCCGCTGCCGCCCCAGCGCCCCGCGCAGGACGACCCGCGCACCCGGCACCCCGCCGAGCGGTACGCGCCGCCCGCGCCCGGGCCGGTGCACGCGCTGCCCGGGCCGGACACCGAGGCCGCCACCGAGAAGCTCGCCGCCCCCCGCCGCCACCGGGCCCCGGTCGCCGGGGAGAGCGCCGCCGAGGTCCGGCTGCCCGGGGCCTCGGTCCGGATAGGCCCGGGTCCGCGCGCCGAGCAGGCCGGGCCGGGGGCCGCGCCCGCCGAGACGGACTGGGTCCGCCGGGCGACGCCGCCGCCGGTCCAGGCCGCCCGCTGGCGCCCCTGGCGGTTCCGGATGTCCAACGACGTCTGGGGCACCCCGGTGGTCGCCGACGGCACGCTCTTCGTCTCCAGCTTCGAGGTGCACGCCCTGGACGTCGCCTCCGGCCAGCGCCGCTACAAGACCCGGGACGTCGCCTGGGCGCTCGCGGTGGACGCCGGCCGGGTGCACGCCGCCGACGGCCCGCACCTGTACACGGTGGACGTCGCGGACGGCACCGAGCGCTGGCGCAACTCGCTGGACGGCTGGGTCTACTCGCTGGACGCCGCCGACGGCGTGCTCTGCTGCGGCGTCCGGGGCGGCGGGGTGCAGCTGCGCTCGGCGGCCGGCGGTGCCGAGCTGTGGCGCGCCGACGACGCCCAGCAGGACTACGAGAACCCGCAGTCCGGGCCGGCCCTGGTGGGCGGCGCCGCGTACTACTACGGCGGCGGGCGGCTGCGCTGCGTCGATCCGCGCGGTGCGGGCCTGCGCTGGTCCTTCCCGGTGGGCGAGGACGTGCCGTCGCGCCCCGCCGAGCGGGCCGGCGTGCTGTACGTGACGGCCGGCACCCGGGTGTACGCGCTGGACGCGGCCAGCGGCGCCGAGCGCTGGCGCTTCGAGGCGCCGGTGGTGCTCTTCACCCCGCCGACGCTGGACGCGGACGCGGTCTACGTCGCCGACTACCTCGGCACGGTCTACGCGCTCGACGCGGCGACCGGCCGGGACCGCTGGCGCGCCGCCACCGGCAACCGGCAGGGCGCCGAGCCGGTGGTCGTCGGGGACGGCATGGTGCTGGTCGGCAGCGGGGACGTGCTCTACGCGTTCGAGGCGGCCACCGGCCGGGAGCGCTGGCGCTACACCGCGCGGGGCGAGATCGTCGGCTCGCCGGCGGTCGCCGACGGCCTGGTCCACCTGGGCAGCCGCGACCACTCGCTGCACACCCTGGACCTGGTGAGCGGTCAGCTGCGGTGGGAGCTCGGCACCAAGGGCGAGCTGACCGGCTCGCCGGTGGCGGTCGGCGGGCGGGTCTTCGTCGGCAGCAAGGACCGCTGCGTGTACGCGCTGGACGCCTTCTACGGCACGGCGGTGCCCTCGCACTGAGCCGCCGTCCCGAACGCCTCGCAGGCGGGAACCCGAGGGCCGGCCCTACCGCCTGCGGGCCCCCGGGTGCCGGGCGCACCAGCCCTCCCAGGCCGAGGTCACCATCTCCTCGACCCCGTGGCGGGCCGTCCAGCCCAGCTCGCGGTGGATCAGCTCGGCGGAGGCGACCACCCGGGCCGGGTCGCCGGCGCGGCGCGGGGTGACCTCGCCGGTGGTGTCGTGGCCGGTGACCCGGGCGATCACGTCCAGCATCTCCCGGACGCTGACGCCCTCGCCGCGGCCGATGTTGAGGACCAGCGAGGTCTCGCCGGGCGGGTCGGCGGCGAGCCGCCGGGCGGCCGCCACATGGGCCGAGGCGATGTCCCGGACGTCGATGAAGTCGCGGACGCAGGTGCCGTCCGGGGTGGGGTAGTCGGCGCCGAAGATCAGTGGGGCGCGCCCGGCGGTGAGCCGTTCGAAGACCATCGGGATCAGGTTGTAGGCGCCCTCGTCGGAGAGCTCGGGCGAGGCGGCGCCGGCCACGTTGAAGTAGCGCAGCGAGACGGTGGAGATGCCGTGCGCCCGGCCGACCGCGGACACCAGCCACTCGCCGGCCAGTTTGGTCTCGCCGTAGGGGTTCATCGGGGCGCAGGGGGCCGTCTCGGTGACCAGTTCGACGTCTGGCATGCCGTAGACGGCGGCGGAGGAGGAGAAGAGGAAGCGCGGCACCCCGGCCTCGGCGACGGCCTCCAGCACGTTCTGCAGGCCGGTGAGGTTCTCCCGGTAGTAGTAGAACGGCCGCTCCACCGACTCGCCGACCCGCTTCTTCGCCGCGAAGTGCAGCACGCCCGCGATGTCCTGGGAGCGCAGGGCGGTGTCCAGCGCGGCGCGGTCCAGGGTGGAGCCCTCGATCAGGGCGACTCCCCGCGGCAGCCGGGCGCGGTCGCCGGTGCTGAGGTCGTCCAGTACCGCCACCCGCTCGCCGGCCTCGACCAGCTGGTGCACCACGTGCCTGCCGATGTACCCGGCACCACCGGTGATCAACCAAGTCATGGCGTGAATCCTAGGGCTTGTCCGCCTTGCCCCAGGTCGTGCCCGGTGACGGGCGCGTCGGGGCAATGACTCGGACATATCGGTGAAATGCTGACAAAGATCTCTGTGATCTCGATGGTTCCGCACGGATCTCGACGGCCCCGGTACGGCCGATGGAATCGGAGGCAGCCCAGGTGAACCGAAAGAAGGAACCCACCCGCCCGCTCCCGGCCGGGCCGCGCCCCACCGGCCCCCGGGCGTTCGGCGGGCGACTGACCGGGCCGGCGGCCGTCGCCGCGCTGACCGCGCTGGCGGTGGCCGGGTGCAGCAGCGGATCGTCCTCCTCCTCGTCGACCGCCACCACCCCCGGCGCTTCCTCGTCGTCCTCCGCCCAGCCGGCCGGCGGCAACCAGCTCCAGGACGCCTACCAGAAGGTGATCGCCGACGTGCTGCCCTCGGTGGTGCAGATCACCACCGCGACCGGGCTCGGCTCCGGGATCGTCTACGACAACAAGGGCGACATCGTCACCAACGCCCACGTGGTCGGCACCGCCACCACCTTCACCGTCACGCTGGCCAACAGCACCAAGGCCCTGGACGCCACGCTGGTCGCCTCCTACCCGGACTCCGACCTCGCGGTGATCAAGCTGACCAGCCCGCCGAGCGCCCTCAAGCCGGCCGTCTTCGGGGACTCCGCCAAGGTCGAGCTGGGGCAGATCACCCTGGCGATGGGCAGTCCGCTGGGCCTGTCCAGCAGCGTCACCCAGGGCATCGTCTCGGCCACCGGCCGGACCGTCTCGGAGCCCCAGGGCGGTGGTTCGCCGGGCGCCACCATCGGCAACATGGTGCAGACCTCGGCGGCGATCAACCCGGGCAACAGCGGCGGCGCGCTGGTCAACCTGAACAGCCAGGTGATCGGCATCAACACGCTCGCCGCCACCGAGCCGGAGGCCAACGGGGCCGCCGCGCCCGGTATCGGCTTCGCCATCCCGGCGTCCACCATCACGAGCATCGCCGACCAGCTGATCAAGGACGGCAAGGTCACCAACTCCGGCCGGGCCGCGCTGGGGGTCACCGCCCGGACGTACTTCGACCAGAACTTCCGCCCGGCCGGGGCCGTGCTGGTGGCCGTCGGCGCGGGCGGGCCGGCCGCCTCGGCGGGGCTCCAGCCCGGCGACGTGATCACCAAGGTCGGCGACGCCACCGTCGACTCGCTGAACGGGCTCACCAGCGCGCTCGCCTCGCTCACCCCGGGGACCACGACGACCGTCGGCTACACCCGGGACGGGCAGGCCAAGACCGCCGACGTCACCCTCGGCACGCTGGAAACGCCCTAGTAGTACTTCGTTAGGTTGGGGCGGGTTGTCGGGTTCGGCTTCTGGGCTTCGTTGTGGGAAGTGGGTGTTGGCAGGTGTGGCAAATGCCGGT
>NZ_JBVHHE010000040.1:0-52332 GCF_055561235.1 Kitasatospora sp. NPDC022856
GAGATCTTCCCGGAGACCGGCGCCACCGAGGCGTCGCCCGACTTCACGGACTCCTGACCGGTCGAACAGGCGGTGGCCAGGCCCAGGGTGAGGAGAAGGCCGGCTGCGGCGGCGGCGCGGCTGGTGGGACGGAACATGGGGGAGCTCCTTCGAGGGCGCACCAGCCGCAGGGACGGAACGGGTGCGAGGGAGTCGGGCAGTGGTGCACATGCTGGTGGAATGCGAGCGGTGGAGTGCGGCGGTGCGCCGACCGGTGGTGGTTTGAGGCCGGGAGCCCCGCCTTGGCCAGTCAATCGAACGTAGACTGCCAGAAACAAACACTTCCGAACGCGATGGGGATATGACACCTCTGTTTCGGAAACCACGTCAAGGGTGCGGCGGGGTCGAGACCAGCTTGTGACGTGCGACCGGTGGCGGGGCGGACGGGACGGGCAGCCGGGTGGCAAGCCCCGCGGCCCAGCTGGGGGTTCACCGGGCGAGCCCGGATCCGGACCGGTCGCGCCCGGTCGCCCGGTCCGAATGCCGGCGGTAACGCTTGGGTAAACCCGCGGGACGGTCGGGGGCCACGGCGCTCCAACCCTCACGACCGGCGCAGGTGGACGGTCGCCTGCCGAGCCGCACGCAAGGAGAACAGTGAGAGAGCCCTCAGCGCCCTGGACCGCCTTCGAGCCCCGTGGCCGGCTGCCCCAGTCGGGCGAACGGGCGGCCGCGGACGCGCTGCCGTCGCTGCCCGAGAAGTGCCGGCGGGAGATCCTGCGGGCCGTGGTGCGGGCCGCCGGACAGCGGGAGCTGCCGTCCTCGGCGGCCGCCGTCGGGACCGCGCCCCGGGACGACTCCGCGGACGTCCGCCGCGCCCGCGCCGTCGCCGTCGCGGTCCGGACCTGTCGGTACCTGGCCGCCTGGCAGGACGGCGGGGACGGGCCGTCCTCCCCGCGGCCCGGGGTACCCGCGCCGTCCTGTCCCTCCTGTTCCGTCGGGAGTCGCCCACCGCGGCCGGGGGCGATGTACGGAGGCGACGACGAACCCACCGTCGTCCTCGAACGAGTCCGCACCGTGGCCCGCGCCGAACGGCCGGCCCTGTCACCGGCCCCGGTCGTCGGCCCGGGCCGGCGCTCGCGCCGCGTCCTGTGGTGGAGCCTGGCGCTCTCGGCCGCCGCGCTGGTCGGCGGTACCGCGGCCATCCAGCAGGTGGGCCGGGAGGCATCCGGGCCGGGTACGGCCTCGGTGCCCGGTGCCACCACCTCGGAGGCCTCGCCCGGCCCGACGGCGAATCCGGCCGGTCCCGTGGCGAGGAGCACAGCGGGCGGCGGCACGGGGAGTGGCACGGGAGGGAGCGGGACGGCGGGGCCGGCGAAGGGGCTCGCCGGTGCCGGGCCGACCGGGCCCGGCAGCCCGAAGCCGTCCGCGACCGGGCAGACCTCCGCGGCCCCGGTGGCCACGGGGCCTCAGGCGTCCAGACCCGGGGCACCCACCGGCTCCGCGCCCGGCGGTCCGGCGTCCGGTGGCCCGGCCGAGCCCCGGGCGGGCCGGACCTCGTCCGGGCCGACTCCCACCGCGACGCGCCGGGCGGCCTCGGAGCCGCCGCCCACGCTGCCGACCGCCCCGGTGTCGGCGAGCCCTTCCGTGCCGGTGGTGGTACCGTCGTCGGCCCCGCCCGGTCCGGTCGGCACACCCACGTCGACTCCGGAGCCTCCGGCGGGCAGTCCCACCGCCACGGAGGCACGGTGACGTGGGGTCGCCGGGGGGTGTGGGTGGCGCAGTTCCGAAGAGGCGTCAGGTATACGATTCTGCTCGGTCTTTCGGTAGCTTGGCCCCCTGGTGGGGTTCTGCGGCTCCGAGGAGGCTTCAGGTATACGATTCCGCTGTGGGTTGTCCGTGATCGCGGACGCTTCCGCCCGGGCCTTCGGCGGCCCACCGACGCTCGCCTTCGTGCGGCCTCCTCGACTGTCGCGCCGTGCCGAGCCCCCGTGAGCGGGTGCACTGTCGCGCGCTGTACTCCTCGGCGCGGACGCGCGTCCGTGACCGATCCGCCCGTGACCGATCCGACCCCGTAACCGACTCCGCACGCACCCGCTCCGTCGCCGCGGCCCCGGTGGGCGACCGGGAGCGAAACAGGCCCCGGGGGCCGCCCCCTCCCCGGTGCCGGGAACCGCCATGCTCACCCCGAAGGGACCCTCATGCCACGCCGATCAAGCCCGCTCGCCGCACTCGCGGACCAGCCGCCGACGTCCGAACACGGCCCAGCGGGGGAGCCCGGCGCGGACGACCCGGCCGCCGAGAGCGACGCGCGGCTGACGGCGCGGCTGCGGAACGGCGACGACCGGGTGGTCGCGGAACTCTACGAGCGCCACCACCGGGCGGCCCTGCACTACGCGCGGATCGTCACCGGTCGCGCCGAGAGCGCGGAGGACCTGGCGAGCGAGGCCTTCGCCCGGACCCTCGCGGCGGTGCGGGCGGGGGCGGGGCCGGTCGAGAACTGGCGCCCGTACCTGCTGGCCGTGGTCCGCAACACGGCGATGGCCTGGTCGACGGCGGACCGGCGCACCCTGCTCACCTCGGACTTCGGCGACTGGGCCGACCGGCAGGAGCAGGTGCTCTCGCCCGACGAGCTCTTCGCGGCCACCGCCGAGCGGCAGTTGGTCGCCGAGGCGTACCGGTCGCTGCCGGAGCGCTGGCGCACGGTGCTCTGGCACACCGTCATCGAACAGCGGCCGCCGGAGGAGATCGCACCGCTGCTCGGTCTCACCCCCAGTGGCGTCTCCTCGCTGGCCTTCCGCGCCCGTGAGGGGCTGCGGGAGGCCTACCTGGTGGCGCACGTCCGCCGCGCCGCGTCCCCCGACTGCGCGGCGCACTCCCAGGAGATCGCGGGTCTGGTCCAGCGCCCGTCGAAGCGGACCACCAAGAGGTTGGCCCGCCATCTCGACGAGTGCGCCGACTGCCGCTCGTGCCTGGCCGAGATGCGGGACGTCAACGGGCGCCTGCGGGCGGTGGGGCTCGGCTTCTTCGTCCTGTGGGACGGCGGTCACCCGCTGGGCGCCGGCGGCGGGGCCCTGGCCGTCGCCGGGCACGGGCACGGGGTGGGTACCGGGGTGGGTGCCGGGGCGAAGGCGGCGATCGGTGCGGCGGTGGCCGGGGTCGCCGCGACCGCGGTGCTGGTCACCATCGCCACCGGCTCCGGCCCGGCCGGCTCCCGGCCGGGCGCGTCCTCGCCGCCGCAGACGCGGATCGGGGCGGCCGCCCCGATCGGCACCGCCGCCGAGGCGCCGCCGACCGCCGACGTCGCCCCGACACCAGCCGGCCCGACGCCGACCCCGGTCACCCCGGCCTCGGGCCCGGCCGCGCCGCGGCCCGGTCCCGCGTCCGCCGGCACGCCGTCGGCGGCGGGGCGGGCGAGCGCCACCGCCCAGGCCTCCGCGCCGGCCGCGAAGTCCACGGCGTCGAAGGCGCCGAAGGGCACGGGCGGCGGGCTGTCGGCCGGGGTCTACACCGACGCCGGCGACCCGGCCCCCGCGCCGGGGGACCGGGTGGTGCGGCTTCGGCTGCCGGCACTGAACAGCTGCGTGGACGCCGAGGACGTCGACACGGTCGACGAAGAACTGCCGTACCGCGACGCCTGTGCCGCCGGGAACACCCAGAGCTGGTACCTGCGGCCCCAGCCGTCGGGCACCGGGTACTCCGTGATCAGCGCCGGGAACGGCGGCTGCCTCGACTCGACCGGTGGCGCCGCCGCGCAGGTCGTGCAGCACCCGTGCGGCAGCGGCCCCGGCCAGGTCTGGCAGACGGTGAGCCTGCCCGGCGGCGGGACGGGCCTCCAGCAGCGCCAGTCCGGTCAGCTCGTCGGCGCCGCGGGCACCGGGGCCGCCGAGGACCTGTTCCGCCTCTACCCCCAGTCGTGCGGCGCGGACGCCGCGTGCAACGGCAAGGTGGCGTTCCAGCTGTGACCGTCCCCCGGGCGTTCGGGCAGCACGCCCGGGGGACATCCGTCAGCGCAGCAGCGACCCGGGCGTCGGCACGACCCGGGTGACCACGGACTTGTCGAGGAAGAGCAGGTCGGCCACGGCCGGGCCGAGCTCGGCGACCCAGCGGTCGCTCTCGTAGACGGCCGCGTACGCCTCGACGCGGTGCGCCTCGTCCTCGAAGCGGCGGATCCAGACGTAGCCGTCGGGGTGCTCCTCGTCGACGAAGGACGCGGTGATCACCATGCCCTTCGAGGTCTGGAAGGGGATGACGGTCCGCTCCATGAAGCGCAGCCACTCCTCCCGTCGGCCGGGCTTGGTGACGTAGTGGCGGATCTCGTAGAACATCGCGGGTGCTCCTCGGAAAGGGGGGTCGGTGGACGGCGGGAACGGCGACGGCTCAGGAGCTGAGGTCCAGGACGAGCTTGCCGCGGGTGCGGCCGGTCTCGCCGTGGGCGTGGGCCAGGGCGGCCTCCGCCAGGCCGAAGACCTGCTCGACCTCGACGGCCAGCGCGCCGCCGTCGACGAGTTCGGCGAGCAGGGCCAGGCCCGTGCCGTCGGGCTCGACCAGGAAGGCACTGCTGCGGACCCCGAGATTCGCCGCGGCGGCGTGCAGGTCGGCGGAGACCCCGGAGGGGACGGCGACCAGCAGGCCGCCGCGGCGAAGCGTCCGCAACGAGCGCGTGCTGGTGCCGTCGTGCTCGTCACCGATCAGGTCGAGGACCACGTCGACGTCGGTCAGGACGTCCTCGAACCGGGTGGTGGTGTAGTCGACGAGCCGGTCCGCTCCCAGCTCGGTCAGCCACTCGTGCCGTCCGCCGCGGGCGGTGCCGATCACCTCGGCGCCCAGGTGCTTGGCGATCTGCACCGCGAAGTGCCCGACCCCGCCGGCGGCGGCGTGGACCAGGACCCGCTGACCGGGCCGGACCCCGGCGGTGTCCACCAGGGCCTGCCAGGCGGTGAGGGCCGCCAGCGGGACGGCCGCGGCCTGGACGTGGCTCAGCGTCGCGGGCTTGCGGGCGAACTGGCGGGCCGGCGCGGTGACGAACTCCGCGTAGCCGCCGGCGGCCCGGGGGAACCACGGCATCCCGTAGACCTCGTCGCCGGGCCGCAGCGTGCTCACCCCGAAGCCGACCTCCTCCACCACACCGGACACGTCCCAGCCGAGGACGAAGGGGGGCTCGCCCAGCACCCCGGCCATCCCGCCGCCGGCGCGGGTCTTCCAGTCCACCGGGTTGACGCCGGCGGCCCGGACCCGAACGAGCACCTCCGTCGGCAGCGGTTCGGGGCGCGGCAGCCGCTCGACCTTCAGCACCTCCGGGCCGCCGAAGCGGTCCTGGGTCACCGCGCGCATCGAGTTCACGGACATGATCGACTCCGTAGGAAGAGAACGGCGGGAGGCCCTCGGCGGGCCCTCCCTGCTGATGTCCTCGAGGCTATCCAATGGCATATAGTTACCCGCAAGGCCTACTGCTTCCCGATGGGAAGTGTCCTGGTGAGGAGTGGTTCAAGGTGTCGGAATGCGTGACCGGACAGCACGACCGGCATGACGTCTACGCGGCGCAGTGCCCCTGCCGGGCCATGCTCGACCTGCTGGCGAACAAGTGGTCGGCGCTGGCGATCGGAGCGCTCGGCCAGGGACCGCAGCGCTTCGGCGAGCTGCAGCGGCGCCTCCAGGGGGTCAGCCCCAAGGTGCTCACCCAGACCCTGCGCCGGCTGGAGGACGCCGCACTGCTGACCCGGACCGTCTACCCGGCGGTACCGCTGCACGTGGAGTACGCGCTCACCGAGCTGGGCCGCAGCGCCGCCGTCCCGCTGAGCATGCTGCGCGCCTGGGTCGAGGAGAACACCGCGCAGCCGCGGACCCGCCCGGGCCGGCTGTCCAAGGCCTGATCACCGGCGGGCGGAGGCGCCCGGGCCGGGTGCGAGGTAACGGATCGGCATACCCGCGGGACGGGTTCGCCGCCCCCGTCTCCATACCGGCAGACATCGACACGGTGTCAGGTTCCTCCGCGCTCGCCAGAAGGTGATCACTTGTCCACCCGCCGCAGTCTGATCCTCGCCGGTACCACCACACTCGTCATCTCCACGCTCCCGCTCGCGACAGCGGGCGCCGCCGGTACGGCAGCGCCCGGCACGCCGTCGCCCGGGGCGGCCTCGGCGAGTGCCTCCCCGGCAGGTCCGTCGGCCGCCGCCCCGCGCCTCGACGGCTCGCTGCAACGAGGACTGGAGCCGTCGGTGTCCGGTGTCCCGAAGGACTTCGAAGTCGGCGGTGCGGCAGAAGAGTTCGGCTACACGATCGCGAACCCGTCGGCGCACGACTTCGTGGCCTTCCCGCTGCTGAAGTTCAAGAACGTGACCGGTGACCTCCGCACGGCCGACCTCAGGGTCGAGTACCAGCTGCCGGGGAGCACCGGCTGGCTCAGGGGCTCACAGGCCCCGGGCAGCGAGGGCGTGGACGACGGCGTGCTGGTGGTGCTCGGCGGCAGGGACGGCGACAACGTCGCGGACGACGCGCTCGTGGCGGTCCGGAAGGGCAAGTCCCTCGCCCTCAAGGTCCGGGTCTCCTTCTCCGCCCAGGCGCCGGTCGGCAGGGCCGGCGTGGCTCCGGTGCTCTTCGCCGCGCAGCTCGACGACGCGACCGGGCAGCCGGTGGACCGCGGCAGTTACGGCTGTGCCTGTGGGGTGGGGTGCGCGGGATTCCGGATCAAGGCCCCGGCGCCGGTCGCCACGGCGTCCCCCACCCGGGTGCCGTCGCCCACCGCGACGGCGTCGCGCCTCGCCACGGCGCCGCCCGCCGCTCCCGCGGTCACGCCGTCGCAGACGGCCACCTCGGCGCCCAGGAGTGCGGCGCCCACCGCCCCGGCTCCCGCCGCCACCCCCGTGGCGACGCCCACCACGTCCGCGACGCCCTCGGCCACCGTCAGTCGCCCGACCGCCTCGCCGACCCACGCGCCCTCGCCCACGCCGACCGTCGCAGTCCCGACCGTCACCGCCCCGGCCACCGCTCCCGCGGTGACGGCCCGTCCCACGACGCCGTCCACCTCGTCCTCCGCCCCGGCGCCCGCGCCGTCCGCGTCCGCGTCAGCGCCGTCCGCGTCCGCCGATCCGGTGGGCGACGGCCCGCTGCCGCTTCCGGTGCCCATCGACAACCCGACCATCGCGCCGCTGAGGATCCAGCCGGCGGCGGTCGTCCAGGCGAAGACCACGGCGGACGCCGTGGAGCGGAACCTGGCCCAGACGGGCGGCGGTGACCACCAGGCGCTGATCACCGGGGCCGGTGTCGCCACCCTCGCCGCGGGCACCGGTGTCCTGGTGCTCCTGCGCCGCCGGCGGGCGGCCCGGCACGGCTAGCGGCGCGGTCGCGGCATCCACGGTGTGACGCCGTGGAACCCGGGCCGGCGGCGCCCTCCCGCGCGCGCCGCCGGCCCGGCCGTGCCGTACCCGCCCACGGGGAGGCCCGCCCGAGGACGGCCCCGAGTCGTCCCGGGGACGGACAACGTCGAACGCCCTGACAGGACAGGAATCATCGTGCTATCTCGTCCGAATCTGGCCGGTGCCGTGCTCACGGCCCTGGTGGCCGTCGGCCTCGTCGGTGCGCCGGAGGCCGCCGCCGCGTCGGTGGCCTACGATTTCGAATCCTCCGACGGCTGGCCCTACATGGCGCTCAACGGCTTCGGCCGGGTCTCCGCCGTCCCCGCGCCGGCCGGCGGCTCGGGACGGGCCGCGCGGTTCAACGTGCCCAACGACGGGCGCTCGTTCAAGACCGAGCTGGTGATGAAGAACCTCGGTGCGGGAAGTCATCGCTTCTCCTTCGGCAACTACCTGCCGAACGACTGGCCCCGTGAGGACTTCGGCACCATCGTCGCCCAGTGGTTCAGCACGCAGGGGGACGACAACGACGGGGTGAAGCCCGTCGTCGCACTCTCGCTGAACGGCCAGGCCTGGCTGCTGAAGGTGCACTGGCTGGAGGGGGCGGAGGTCCGGGAGACGGTCGTCCCGCTCGGGACGGTGCAGTTCGGCCACTGGAACCGGTGGGTCGTCGACATCACCTGGTCGACCCCGTCGTCGCCCGGTTCCATCGTGGTGGTCCGGGACGGCGTGAAGGTCGGATCGCACACCGGGGAGAACAACTACCACCGAGGGGAGGCACCGCACTTCCGGATCGGGATCTACCGCCCGACCTGGCGGCCGGAGAAGAAGGTGGCGCACTCCGTCGGCGGCCCCGACGCCGTCCTGTACGTCGACGACGTCTCGATCACGGACGTGACCGCGGGCGCTCCCGCCGCGCCGCCCTCCCCGGCGGCGAGGAGCACGCCACCGCCGTCGCAGTCCGCCACCGGCACACCGGCCGCGTCCGCACCCGCTCCGACGGCCTCGCCGAAGCCCTCGGCCACCGCCGCTCCGACGGCGACCCCGAGCCCGACGCCCACCGGCGAAACGGCGGCCCCCGCCTCGCAGTCGTCGCCGGAGCCGGACGACGCGATGACCCGCGCCGAGGCCGAGGCCGCGCTGCCGGTCTCCGTCGGGACGACGGCCGCCCCGGCCGAGGAGCCGTCGCCCACCGCCGCGTGGATCGGCGGCGCGACCGCGTTCACCGCCCTCGCGTGCGTCGGCGGGGTGCTCCGCCGCCGTCACCGGGGGACCGGCCGGCGCAGGCGGCGGTGAGCGCCGCCTGCGCCGGGCCTTGGGCCGCCGTCACCCCTGGGCCGTCGGCCCGGGCCGGCACCGTGGCCCGGCGGTCGGCTGTTCGAGGGCGGCCCTGGTCCGATCGCCGAAGACGGAGAAGCTGCGCTCGTCGCCGCGGATGCCGGCGGCCTGCTGGAATCCGGTCAGCATGCGCTCGGTGACGGCGTCGAAGCGCCCCTGCACGAATCCCTGCTCCGGCATGCACCCGGCCCTGATCAGCAGCTGCTGCAGAGCCGTCACCTCCGGCCCGCTGTCGCCCCGTCGGAGCGGCCGGGCGGGCGGTGGTATCGGCGCGGACGGCGAGGCGGTCGGGGCCGGGGCGACCGGTGGCGTCGGCGCCGCGGCCGGTGTGCTGGGCGCGCTCACCGTGGCCGGTGCGCCGGCCGTCGTCGGTCCGGGGACGGCCGTCGAGGGAGCGGGGGTGGGGGCGGACGAGGGCGTCGCCGGTACGGTCCTGGACCTGCTCGGTGTCGGTGTCGCGGTGGGCCGGGCCGACGGCGACTCGCGCGCGGGGGGTACCGGTGCGGCACTCGGCACCGTCGGGTCCGGCGCGATCGTGTCCAGGACGGTGGCCGAGGTCCCTTCGGGCGTCGGCGACCCGGTGACCCGGCTCGACGGCGGCTCGGCCACCGCCAGCCCGAAGGCCAGCGCGACCGTGCCGATGCCCGCGGCGCCGATCGCGAGGCGGCGGCGGGCGAGGCGGCGGGTCGGTCCGGGCCGGCGGTGGGCCGGGCCGATGACGATCTCCACCGACGGCTCCTCCCGGGGCGCCACCCGCGCGTGGCGCGGCCCGGGGCCCGCCGGGGCGGTGGCCGGCCGGTGATCGGCGGGCACCGGGCGGAACCGGGCCAGCAGGCCCTCGCTCAGGCGACCGGCCTCCCAGCGGTGGACGGCCCGCAGGTCGGTCATCGCCCGGTGACAGCGGTCGCAGAGCGGCAGATGGGCGGCGAGTTCGGCGGGAGTCGGCGCGTCGGTGGCGGCCGTCTCCCCCAGCAGGGCCGCGAGGTGCCGGCACTGCCGCTCGGGCGCCCCGAGGGCGTGCGCCCGGATGTACGCGTCGGCGAGCCTCCGGCGGGCCGCCGGCGGGGGAGCCGGGACCGTGGCCGGGTCCGCCGCGAGGGCCCGCCACAGCTCCATGGCGGGGAGGTCCGGGAGCTGCCCCAGTGCAGCCAGCAGGGGACTCGTCCCCTCGACGGTGGCCACGACGTCACGGGGGTCCTGCTGCGGCGCCCGGCGCACCGACAGCCAGCCGAGGAAGCCCGGTGACAGGTCGTCGCCCCGCCCCGCGGCGGCCCACCCGGCGGCGACCAGGCGCGCCTCGCCGAGCAGCAGGAAACTCCACGAGCCGCCGGGGAGCCGGTCCCGGTGCGAGGCGTCGAGCGCCCGGTCGAGGACCTCCGCCGCGAGGCCGTGCGCCTCCCGGGGGGTCGCGCACAGCGTGTCCGCGTAGGCGAGCACCAGGTCGCCGTAGCGGCGCGTCAGCTCCCGGGTGGCGGTCCGCCGGGCGGAGCCGGAGAGCAGGAGCTCGCCGAGCTCCGCGTCGGTGAGTGAGGCGAGGGAAGGTGACATGAGGGTCCTCGGTGAGGTCGACCGGCGGCGGTCGCGGACGGCCCGCGAGCCCGCCGCTCCCGGAGGCGTTGTGAACCTTGGAGTCGGGATCGGCGCCGCCGTCCCGCCCTGTTACCCGATCGTGATCCGACGCGGGAGGAGGCGGCTCCGCCGCCCCCGCGCACCCGGTCACGGACGTACGGACCCGCGGGCCCGGGACGCCCCCGACTACCCATGACTCCGGGGGCGGGTACCTACGGTTCGGCGCGTTCGAGGGAAGTTGGGTGGCCTCGTCGCTGGACCCCGCCCCCGCCCCCGACCTTTGCTGGATCCAGGAGTACCGCCCGCGCAGTGAGCGGGCGACGTCCGAGAGGGAAGAACAGATGACCAACCGCATCCGGCCGGTCGCGAGCCGCTCCACCGCCATCTACCTGCGCTGCTACCCGTACGACACGGTGTACCTGCTGGACTACTGGCGGATCCTCGCCCGCTACTCCGCCGAATCCGGGCTGGGCGACGCGACCGTCTTCATGGACAACGGCCGGCGCTCGACCGACGACCTGACGGCGCTGGCCGATCTGACCCGCGCCGTCGAGGAGGGTCTGTGCGCCACCGTGCTGATCCCCGGCCCCTTCGTGTTCTCCCTGGACGACGCGGAGGCCGGCGCGGCGGTCCGCAGGCTGGAGGAGGCCGGGTGCCGGGTCGTCCAGATGCCGCGCCCCTCGTTCTGGAACGAGGCCCCCGAGCCGGTCGCCGTCCCCTGACGGAGTAGGAGCGACCGCGTCCGGCGGCGGCTGTACTTTGGAGGTGTTCAGCGGCCCGACCGTCGTCACCGACCCGGTGGGGCGGTCAGCGGCGCCGGGAGTACGGCATGGCGGAGACGGAACACGGCGGGGGCCAGGGGCCGGCCGGCCGGTGGGGCTACACGTTCGTGGGCCGCCGGCGCGAGCTGACCGGGCTGCTGTCGGCCGTCTCGTCGCGGCCCGCCGTGGTGCTGGTGGAGGGCGAGGCGGGCATCGGGAAGTCCCGGCCGATCATGGAGGTCGGCGCACTGCTGGAGGCCGACGGCGTGCGGGTGATCGTCGGCGCCTGCCACCCGCTGCGGGAGCCGCTCCCGTACGGGCCGGTGGTCGACGCGCTGCGCAAGGTCGGCCCCTGGCTGCCGCCGCCGGAGGAGATCGGCGCGGCCGCCGCCGCGCTGGCCACCCTGCTGCCGAACCTGGCCGACCGGCTGCCCGCACCACCGCCGGACGACGGCGCCCCCGCCGCACCGCTGAGCCACCGGGTGCTGGACGGCGTCCGGACACTGCTGGGCGCGATCGGTCCGGCCGTGCTGGTGGTGGAGGACCTGCACTGGGCCGACGAGCCGACCCGCGAGCTGCTGTTCCTGCTGGCCAGGGACCTGCCGCCGGACGTTGCGCTGGTACTGACCCACCGCGGCGAGGACCTGCCGGTGTCGACGCCCGTGCTGGGAGCGGCCTACCGGCGACCGCTGGGGACGGGCGGCACCGACCTCGCCCTCAAGCCGCTCACCGAGTCCGACCTGCGGGAGCTGGCGGCCGCCGTCCTGGGCACCGCCGCCACGGCGGCCGTCACCAGCATGCTGTTCGAGCGGAGCGCGAGCCTGCCGCTGATCATCGAGGAGGACCTGATCACCCTCAGCGCCCGGGTCGAGCACCCGGACGCGGGTGCGCCGGCGCCGGCGGGCGCGGCCGGCGGCGAGGAGGCCGCCCGGCTGCGCAGGACGATGACCGTGCCGCGCAGTCTGCGCGAGGTGCTGGCCGAACGGGTGGTGCGGCTCTCGCCCACGGCGGTCGCACTGGTGAACGCGGCCGCGGTGCTGGCCGTCCCGGCGGGCGAGGAACTGCTGACCGCGTCCGCCGGGCTCGACCGGGACGCCGGGCAGCAGGCGCTGCTGGAGGCGCTCGGGGCCTCGGTGCTGCGCGAGGTCGGCGCCGACTCCAACGGGTTCGCCCACGTCCTGGCGTGCCAGGCGGTGTACGAGGGGATGCCCGGCCCCCTGCGCTCGCGCGGGCACCGCAGCGCACTGGCGGTGCTCCAACGGCAGAGCCCGCCACCGCTGGCGCAGATCGCCCACCACAGCCGCGCCCTGGGCCGACCGGGCCCGGGCGCTGATGGCGAACAGCACCGACCGGGGTGCCCGGGCGATCGTCGAGGCCAACCGCATCACCGCCGCAGCAATCCCCGCGGCCGGGCCGGCTACGGCGGCGCGCTCTCGCCGCGCGAGCGGCAGGTCGCCGGGCTGCTCGCCGAAGGGGCCGGCAACAACGACATCGCCGCCGCGCTGTTCCTCTCACCGCGCACGGTCGAACACCACGTCGCCAGCGTCCTGAAGAAGCTCGGCGCCACCCGCGCGGCACTCACCGGTGCCGACGCCGGGCCGGTGGACGGGCCCCTTCGCCGCGACTGAGCTGCCGCGATGCCCGGGGCGGACACGGCCGGCGAGAGCTGGTGATCGCTGCCGCCGGAGTAACCGAAGTATGGCCGCCAGGTATCAGTAATGTTTCGACGTGTTGACTTGTCGGGCGCGCTCGGCAAGCCTGAGGGTCCCCCATCTGTTGAATTCCGCGTAATCACGTTTGTTTCTGTTCATTAGTGAACGGAGCTCCGGTGGCTGGACCCGGAGGTCAGGACGAGCGCGGACGACGTCGAGGAACCCGTATGAAAAGAGTGGGATCCGTTCTCGCAGGCCTTCTCGGCCTGCTCCTGGCTGTGATCGCGGGGCCGTCACCGGCCCAGGCCGCGCCGGTCACCGCCACCGCAGGCACCCAGTTCCCGGACACCACCGGAGCGGGGGTGCAGGCACACGGTGGTGGCGTGATCAAGGTCGACGCCTACTACTACTGGTTCGGCGAGGACCGCGGCGAGGACAACAAGTTCCGCTACGTGTCGGCGTACCGGTCCACGGACCTGAAGACCTGGGAGCCCCGGGGCCACGTGCTCACCCAGGAGACCGACCCGGAGCTGAAGGACGCGCTGATCGAGCGTCCGAAGGTCCTGTACAACGCCAAGACGAAGCAGTTCGTGATGTGGATGCACAAGGAGGCCGACGACTCCTACGCCGAGGCCCGGGCAGCCGTTGCGGTCTCCTCGACGGTGGACGGCCAGTACCAGTGGAAGGGCTCGTTCCGTCCGAAGGACGCCCAGGGCAACGAGTACATGTCGCGGGACATCACCGCCTTCGAGGATCCGGGCACGGGCAAGGCGTACATGATCTCCTCGGCGAACAACAACGCCGACCTGATGATCTATCAGCTCACCGAGGACTACACCCAGGTGACGGGCGTCCCGGCGAACCCCTGGCCGGGCCAGCACCGCGAGTCTCCGGCGATGTTCAAGCGCGGGGACACGTACTTCATGCTGACCTCCGGCACCAGCTACTGGGACCCGAACCAGCAGAAGTACGCCACCGCCCCGAGCCCGACCGGGCCGTGGACGGAGATGAAGGACGCCGGCGACAACTACGGCCACGGCTCGCAGACGGCGTTCGTGCTGCCGGTCGAGGGCAGTGAGACCACATCCTTCCTCTACCTGGGCGACCGGTGGGCGGGCAAGGGGGCCGACCCGAAGCGGGTCAACGACTCCACCTACGTCTGGCTGCCGCTGCAGTTCCCGACCGCCACCACGATGGACCTCCCGTGGTACCCCGAGGTCTCGATCGACACGGCGACCGGCCGGGTGGCCGGCTCCGGCGGCGACCCCCTCAACACGCTCACCAACAAGGCCAGCGGCCTCTGCGCGAGCGTGAGCGACAGCCTCTCCGACAACAACGTGCCGGTGGTCCAGGGCGCCTGTGACGGCGGACTGAACAGCGAGTGGCGGTTCACCAACAACGACAACGGCTACGTCCGGGTGCTCGCCCAGCACAGCGGCAAGTGCCTCGACGTGGCGGACAACTCGACCGCCGACGGCGCCGAGGTCAAGCAGTACGACTGCGGCTCGGGCAACAACCAGCGCTGGCGCTTCGAGGGCCCTGCCGAGGGCCCGGTCCGCATCATCGTGAAGCACAGCAACAAGTGCCTGGACCTCCAGGGCGGATCCCTGGCGGCCGGTGCCAAGCTGGTCCAGTCGGACTGCGACGGCAGCCCCGGCCAGGACTGGAAGGTCGCCGTCGCCGGCGCTCCGACCGACCCGACCCACCCGACCGACCCCACCGACCCCACCCACCCGACCGACCCCGGTACCGGCACCCCCGGCACGGTGGACCAGCAGATCAGCACCTCGGTCGACGCCGGCGTGCTCTCGATGGCCGCCGCGACCGACGCCGTCCGCCTCCCGGCGGTGGCCTTCGGCTCGGGCGCGCCCTCGACCGGCTCCCTGAACACCGTGACCGTGAAGGACTTCCGCGGCGGCACCGCCGGCTGGTCCCTCACCGGCAAGGTCACCGACTTCACCGGGCCGCGCGGCAGGATCGACGCCGAACGGCTGAGCTGGACCCCCAGCTGCACCACCAAGGCCGACAGCCCGAGCTCCTGCCAGGCGGGCAGCCCCGGGACCATCGGCAAGGCCGGCGCCACCCTGGCGTCCGTCACCGACGCCGCGCTGACCGGTGGCGAGTTCACCGCGGGGGCCGCCGTGTCCCTGGACATCGCGAAGTTCACCCCCGTCGGCAACTACTCCGGAACGCTCACCCTCACCCTCCTGTGACCGTGCTCGCGGGCCGGACGCCTGAGGCGTCCGGCCCGCGGCACCCCGAAAGCTGGTCCGCCATGCGCAGAGCACCCGTCGTCACCGTTCTCCTCCTCGGCCTGCTGGCCCTCTTCCCCACCCAGGCCCACGCCGCCGACAACGGCGAATGGTCGGTCAAGCCGGCGGACTCGGTGATCACACCGCGCGCGGCGTTCCAGCTCTCGGCGCAGCCCGGCGCGACCTTCACCGACCGCGCCGTCGTCACCAACACCACCGACGGCCCGCTGACCCTGCACCTCTACGTCGCCGACGCCTACAACACCGAGCGCGACGGCGGTCTGGCGGTGCGCGGCCGCGAGGAGGCCCAGCACGACGTCGGGGCCTGGGGGAAGCCGGAGCAGGACGTCGTCACCGTCCCGGCCCGCTCCGCCCTGCCGGTCGGCCTCACCCTGACCGTGCCCGCCGACGCCTCGCCCGGGGACCACGTGGGCGCCCTGGTCGCCGTCGACGATCGCGTGCCGACCGCGGCCGGCTCCTTCATCGGCATCCAGCGCGGCGTCGGCGCCCGGATCTACCTGCGCGTCGACGGCGCGGAGCGGCCGGCGCTCGCCGTCGAGAACGTCCGGTTCGCCGCGCACAACCCGCAGGTGCCCTGGACCGGCCGCACCGACTCGACCGTCTCCTACACCCTGCACAACACCGGGAACGTGAAGCTCGACCCCCGCGCCGACCTGCACGTCGGCGGGGTGTTCGCGGGCGGTCCCACTACCCGGCAACTGACCAACGTGCCGGCCGAGTTGCTCCCGGGGCAACAGGTCGAGGTCACCGAGGCCTGGTCCGGCGCCCCCACCGGCTGGGGCGACGTCACCGTCACCGCCACCGCGAACGGCGTCACCGCCACCGGCTCCGACGACTTCACCCAGGTGCCGTGGCTGCTCGCCGGCGCCCTGATCCTCCTCGCCGCCGCCGGCACCGCCGCGGCGGTCACCCGGCGCCGCCGCCGCCGGCGGCCGGCCGCCCGGCACCGCGGACGGCCGGAGGCGGGCGTCAGCGACTGAGCCGGTCGATCTCGGCGAGCTCCTCGGCGGTCAACGGACCGCCGTCGAGCGCGTCGAGGTTCTGGTCGAGCTGGGCGGTGCTGGACGCGCCGATGATCACCGAGACCACCCGCTCGTCCCGCAGCACCCAGGACAGCGCCAGCTGGGCCAGGGTCTGGCCGCGCCGCTCGGCGATCTTGTTCAGCGCGCGCAGCTGCTCCAGCTTCTCCCCGGTCAGCGCCTCCGCGCGGAGGAAGCGGCCGACCGACATCCGCGAGCCGGCCGGCACCTCACCGGACAGGTAGCGGTCCGTCAGCAGGCCCTGCGCCAGCGGGGAGAACGCGATCAGACTGGTCCGCGTCTCGCCGACCGCGTCCAGCAGGCCGTCCTCGGCGGCGGCGCGGTCCAGGATCGAGTACCGGACCTGGTTCATCAGCATCGGGGTGCCCAGGTCGCGCAGGATCTCCACGGCCTCGCGGTGCTGCGCGGCGGGGTAGTTGGAGACCGCCGCGTACAGGGCACGGCCGGAGCGCACCGCCCGGTCGAGCGCCCCCATCGTCTCCTCCAGCGGCGTCGCGGGGTCGTAGCGGTGCGAGTAGAAGACGTCGACGTAGTCCAGACCCGTCCGCTCCAGCGACTGGTCCAGGCTCGCCAGCAGGTACTTGCGCGACCCGCCGACGCCGTACGGGCCCGGCCACATGTCGTAGCCCGCCTTCGACGCGATGAACAGCTCGTCCCGGTACGGCTTGAAGTCCCGGGCGAAGAGAAGACCGAAGTTGCGTTCCGCGCTGCCGTACGGCGGGCCGTAGTTGTTCGCCAGGTCGAAGTGCGTCACACCGCGGTCGAAGGCCCGGCGCAGCACCGCGCGCTGCACCTCCAGTGGCTGGGTGTCGCCGAAGTTGTGCCACAGGCCGAGCGACACGGCGGGGAGCAGCACACCGCTGCGGCCGGCCCGCCGGTAGGACATGGACGTGTAGCGGGTCTCCGCGGGGTGGTAGGTCATACCGACATCCTTTCAGGCGGAGGCCGGTGGAGGGAACCAACATCCGCGCCTGAAAAGGACGTTGTCGAAAAGGGATGGAGGCAAGGCCTCCAGGCGAGATCTTGGCGGAGCAGCAGCTCACCATGGTCTCCCGCCTCCTCGCCGGACGAATCTCGCCACCACGAAATATCGCACACGAAGGACTCATGGCGCCGGGTGACCGGGTGGTCGCCCCCGGCACAGACGCCGCGACGCGGGCGTCCCCCTCCCGCCGGTCGTGCCACGGCCGGGAGCGCTCGCGTCGGGAGGGCTCAGCGCAGTCGGCGGGCGCGGAGCACCAGGTCGTCGGAGTGGTGGGCGCCGGCGCCGCCCTCCGGAGCCACGCGCGGCCGCTGCTCGTCCACCTCGACCTGCCAGTCCTCGTCGAGGAGCGCGGTGACCATCGCGGGCCACACGTAGTCGGCGGGGTCGAACTCGCCCGCCCGTGCCTCCCGGGTGTCCATGCCCGCGTGGTGCACGAGCAGGAGCACGCCGCCGGGCGCGACGGCCGCGAGCAGCGCCCGCTCGGCCGCGGCGCCGGGGGTGCGCAGTAGGGCCGGGTACTGCGCGGAGACCAGGTCGAAGGAGGCCGGCGGGAGGGCCGCCCCGACCAGTTCCGCGTGCACCCAGCGAACGGTGACGCCGGCGTCCCGGGCGTGCCCGGCCGCCCGCTCCAACGCCACGCCGGAGACCTCCAGCGCGGTCACGTCCCACCCTCCGCGCGCCAGCCAGACGGCGTCCGCGCCCTCGCCGCAGCCGACGTCCAGCACCCGCCCGGGGGCGAGCCCTTCGACCTCGGCCACGAGCGCGCCGTTCGGGCGGCCGCTCCACAGTTGCCGCCGGTCGGCGTACCGGCCGTCCCACTCGGCCCGCACGGCGGGGTCCCCGAGGTACTCGCCCGCGGGCGAGGTTGCTGCGATGTCGTCGGTCATGCCCCCACGCTCGCCCGCTGCCCACCGGGTGGGCCAGTTCTGTTGCCGATCCGGCAAACCGCGCGGGAGGCCCTCGTCTGGGGGCACCGTCCCGGTCCTCTCCGGCTGCGGGGCCCGCTGCTACGATCCGCGCAGTTCAGACGCTGTATCAGACAGAGGTGGGGCCGGAAATGCAGGGCGAGAGGGACGAGCGCGACGCGAAGCCGGTGAACCGGCGGAGGCTCGTCGGCGGAATAGCCGCCGGGGTGTGTGTCCTGGGCCTGGCCGGTGCCGGGGGCCTGGCGCTGCGGGGGTCGCACGATCCGGTCCCGGTCGGGTCCTCGGTGGGTTCCGGCGCCTCGGCCGACACCTCGCCGAGCCCGACCGCTTCGGCGAGCCCCGCGCCCTCGGAGCCCGCCCCGCCGGCGGAGGTCGTCCTCGCCGCCACGAGCACGCCGCCGGTCGGGACCCCCGTGCCCACCGAGCCTCCGGCAGCCCCGGCGCCGGCCCGGTCCACGGTCGCCGCACCGCCGCGCCCCTCGAAGACCGCGGCCGCCCCGAAGCCGGCGCCGACCCGCGTGCCCGCCCCGTCGCCGACCCTGGACCAGGAGAACCCGCCCGCCGCGTGGAGCCCCGGCCCGCGACCCACCCCGACCCTCCCGAAGCCCCCGACCAGTTGCCCGGCCCTCCAACTCCCCAGCTGGGACGGCTGCCACCCGATCGGCCCGGTGATCACCCTCCCCCCGATGACCATCCCCCCGCAGCCGAACGTCACCCCCTCCACGGTGACCCGCTGAGCGTGCTCCCCACGTGATCTCGGGCCAATCGCTGCTTCAGGGCGCTGCGCCGGAGCTGGTCGCCGGCGGCCACCGCCCAGGATCGGAACCGCTCGCCCAGGACGCTTCCCGGGTCATGGAAATCCCAACTTCCTGGGATGGAAATGTCATTCGTACGCGAGGAAGAATCCTGCGCCGAGCCGGGTGCGCACCGTCAGGGCCCGGCAGACCGACCATCAGGAGGATCCCTGTGGAAACCGTCCCGCGGCGTCAACTTCGCCGGCGTCTGGGCACATTGGCCACCTTGACCGTGACGCTCGCCGGGCTCGGTGGCATCGCCGCGGGTGCGGCGCACGCCGACCCGCTGCCCCGGCCGCCGTCCGACGCCTGCAACCCGAACCTGGAGACGATCTGGCAGGACGTCGCCACCGCTCGGGTCACCCCCAAGATCACCCATTGGACCGGCATCTCCATCGCGCCCGGCACCACCGGCAGTTCCACGGAGACGCTCTCCGAGGTCGACAGCGTCAGCACCACCTACAACACCTCGGTGGAGATCACCGCGCAGGCGAGCGTCCTGTTCGCCAAGGTCTCGGCCAAGGTCGGCTTCTCGGTGCAGAAGACCAAGGCGAGCACCAGTACCTGGTCGCGGACGGTCACCATGAACTTCAACCGCCCCGGTGAGTACGGGCTGTTCAAGGGCACCCACAAGGTCGAGGGCGAGTTCGTCCGCTACCAGTGTGCCCGGACCGGTGCGAACACCGGCGTCTGGGTGAACACCATGACCGGCGGCACGGGGTCCTACGTGACGTTCGACGTCGAGATCCAGGGCACCATCGCCTGCGACAGCCCCGTCGTCCCCGGCAGCGTCCAGGAGCTGGCCCGGCGCCAGCTGACCTGCCCGTGAGTACGGCGGCCCGCCCCACCCGCGCCGTACTGGTGCTCGCCTTCGTCGGCGCGCTGCTGCTGTCCGCCGCCCCGCAGGCCTCGGCGGCCGGTCCCCTCCCGGGTCCTTACGGCACGATGTGCGACCCGACCCCGGTCCGGCTCCAGAGCCCCTACACCGACTGGGGCAAACCGCCGGACCCCCGGGGCAGCTTCCCGCAGCCCATCAGGACGTACGGTCCGACCTACCTCTCCACCCACCCCTACAAGGTCTTCGACCCGGACCGGCCCTTCCGCCGCTACCAGGCCGAACTGCTGACCGACGACTGGGGAGGGGCCACCTACTGGAACATCTGCCGGGGTGAGGGGCCGTCCGTCTACCTCACCACCTGGCCGAACTCCGACTGCCTGACCGTCTCCGATCCGGTGAGGTACCCCAACGCCGAAGTCACCGTCAACGGGTGTGTCGAGAACCAGAGCCAGGGGCTCAAGTTCCGTATCCACACCAATGACGCGGGCTGGTCGGTGCTCCAGGACGAGCGCTGGGGCTACTACCTGGACGCCGTCCGGACCACCTACCAGGACGAGGTCTACGGGACGGAGTGGATCTACACCCTGAAGCTGTCCGCCGACAACGCCCTGGCGTTCCGGATCGTCTGAGCCGCCCGGCGGGCGCCCTCCCGTCGAGGGCGCCCGCCGCTGTTCGGCCCGGGCGCAGGGTTGGAGAGTCGATGGGAGCCGGTACGGGTGCTGCTGACGCTTTCCGGCCCGCGACTCCGACGGGGGCTCTAACCTGGCGCGATGACGAGTCGAAACCCAGTCTCCCGTACCGGCGCGGCCGCCCTGGTGGCCGCCGGCCTCGTTCTCCTCAGCGCGTGCGGCGGCGGGGGCGGCAGTGGTGAAAGCAAGGCGAAGCAAGTCGGTTGGTACCGCACGGTCGGCGACCTCTGCGCCGTGCTGGGCGATCCCGGCCTGCCGGGGCAGCTGAGGAGTTCCATACCGGTGACGAGCGCCGGGATCGCGAGCGACCCGTCCAAGTCGCTCAGCTGCGGCTACGACGGCGGTCCGGCGACCGAGGACTGGCGGGTGAGCGTCGACGCGACGGTCTTCGAGGCGGCCCGCGGCTGCCACTGGCTGGAGGTCGAGGCGGACATCGCGAAGTCCCCGCTCGGCGGACCGAAGCCGACCGAGACCCGGAAGTTCGAGACGACCGACGGCGGGGGGCTCGGCCAGGAGGGCTACCAGTCGTCGGTCCGGCACCCGCTCACCGACACGATCCCGGGGCCGGTCGACCAACTGGGCTTCAGGTCGGCCTTCTGCGACGGCAATCTACGTCTGACGGTCACCGTCGACTACAGCGCGGGCTCGGAGATGTCCGCGGACTACCCGAGCGCGCTCGACAAGGCGGAGGAGGCGTCACGGAAGAAGGCCGCCGAACTGCTCAAGCGGGCGCGGGAGGCACTGTACGAGCGTGCGATGAGCCCGCAGCCGACGGTCACGTGACACGCGGGCGCCCCGCCCGGGACGTCCCGACGGTGCCCCGGACCGGCCGGCTCTCCCGGCGGTCGGGGGTGCCGCCGTCAGCCTGCTCGCGCTGACCTGACCGACCGCCTCCCGGGGGCGCCGGACGAGCGTGCCGGGTGCGCCGGGCCGCGTGCTACGGTGGCGGCACCGGGAGTAGAAACGCGAGCCACTCGCGCGCATAAGCGGTCTCCGACGAGCCGCCACTTCTTCACCTCGAAGGAGTGCGCCGTGCCCACCCGCCGTCCCCGTGAAGCCGTCGAGAGCCTCGCTGCCCCCGCCGAACGTCTCTGTGAAGCCGTCGAGAGCCCTGCTGCCCCCGCCGAACGTTCCCGCTCGCCGCGCTCCCTCCGCGAGGCCTGGACCGCCCTCGCCGGGCTCTCCGCCGTGTTCCTCTTCGAGATGCTCGACAACTCGGTCCTCAACGTCGCCCTGCCCACCATCGGGCGCGAGCTGTCCGCCTCGGCGACGGCCCTGCAGTGGGTCACCAGTGCGTACGCCGTGGTGTTCGGCGGGCTCATGCTCGCCCTCGGGGCGCTGGCCGACCGGGTCGGCCGGCGCAGGGTCATGCTGGTCGGGCTGGTGCTGCTCGGTGCGGCGAGCCTGGCCACCGCGTTCGTCACCACGGTGGAGCAGCTGATCGCCGTCCGCTCGGCGATGGGGATCGCGGCCGCGATGACGACGCCGGGCTCGCTCGCCCTGGCGTTCCGTCTGTTCGACGAGGACGGCCTGCGCGTCCGTGCGACGACGCTCATCTCGACGGTGGGGCTGGTCGGGCTCGCGATCGGACCCACGGCGGGCGGTCTCGTCCTCGCCTTCGCCCCGTGGCAGACCCTGCTGCTGGTCAACGTGCCGATCGCCGCGCTCGCGTACCTCGGCATCCGGCGCGGCATCCCGGCGGACCGGGCGGACGACCTGCACCGCGACCCGGTCGACGCCGCCGGCGCGCTGCTCGGCACGGCGACGGTCGTGCTGGCGCTGGTCGCACCGACGCTCTTCGTCGAGCTGGGCGCCCGCTCGCCCCTTCCGTGGCTGACCTCGGCGGTGGCGGCCGCGGCGGCGGTCCTCTTCGTGGTCCGCGAGCGGTCGGCCCGCCACCCGCTCCTCGACCTCGGGCTGGTCGCCCGCCCACTGGTGTCGAGCGGCCTGGCCTTCAAGGGCGCGGCCGGGCTCGCGACCGCCGGGCTCGGCTACCTGGTGACGCTGCACCTGCAGCTCGACCTGGGCTGGACGCCGGCGCGGGCGGCGCTCGGGATGCTGCCGCAGGTCGTCGTCCTCATCGCCGGCGGTGCCCTCGTCGGCCCGCTGATCAAGCGCGTCGGTCTCGACCGGGCCGCCTGGCTGAGCGCCGGAGCGGTGGTGTGCGGACTGGCCGTCTACGGGCTGCTGGGCCGCTTCGGGTACCCGTGGGTCGCCGTCGCGCTCGCCCTCGCCTCGGCCGGCATGCGCGTGGTCGGTGTCGTCGCCGGGACCAACGTGATGCGCGGCCTCCCCCGGAACCGGACGACGGTCGGTGCGGCGCTGGTGGACAGTGCCGGTGAGGTCGCCGCCGCGGTCGGCGTCGCGGCCGGCGGCACCGTCCTCGCGGCGCTCGTCACCGGTGACCTCGCCGCCCCGGACCGGGACGCCCACCGGAGCGCGGAGTTCCTGGACGCGGTCGGCTGCGCCGGTCTCGTGCTGACCGCCGTGGCCGCGCTGCTCGTGGGCTGGGGAATCCGCCGGGCCCGGGTCGCGGACCGGGGCACGGGCACGTCCGCCGCCGAAGCGACGGCCGGGTAGCGGCTGCTCCGAGGGCGCGGGCGCGGCCGGGCCGCCATGCGCGGACGGGTCGACCGGCAGGCACGGCGACCGGGGCGGGGGAGCGACCCGCATGCTGATCGAGGCGCCAGGGCCGGCCGGCCTCGGTGCGGCTGATCGGGAACGGCGTCACGAGCTCGACCGGCCGCGGCAGGTCGTCGGGTTCGTGGAGCCGCACGGTTCGGAGGCCCTGCTGTAGGCCGCCGCGAGTCCGGGTGACAGGACCCCGCCGGGTCCTGTCACCCGCCGTCAGGACGACGATCCGGTAGCGCTCCGGTCGGAGGCCTTACCGGTCGCCCGGGTCAGCCACCAGGTGGCGGCCAGGCAGATCGCGGCCAGGACGAACAGGACGACCGGCACCATCCGGACCTCGAAGAGCTCGATGGTCCTGCCCAGCGCCGGTCCGGCCGCCACCCCGCCGACCATGGACGCGGCGATCACCAGCGCGCCGGCCCGCCGCGCGGCCGGTACGGCGCGCCGCAGCCACGGCAGCCCGGTGGGGAAGATGGGCGCGATGAACAGGCCCACGCCCGCGTACGCGTACGGGGCGAGGCCCGGCACCACGGCCGCCAGCAGGCAGAGCGCCATGCCGGCGCAGCTGACGGCGATGATGGCCGGCTCCCGCCAGCGCAGGGTCAGCGGCGCGACCAGGAAGCGGCCCAGGGTGAGCATCAGCCAGTAGACGGAGGTCGCGGAGGCGGCGAGTGCGGCGCTGTAGCCGACGGTCTCCAGGTGGGTGGGCTCCCAGCCGCCGACGCCGGCCTCCACCGCGACGTGCAGGACGTAGAGGACCACGAACGCGGTGAGCAGGGCGGCGGTCCGGCGTCCGCGTGGGCCCGTGGACCGGTCGGTGGTCTGCTCGGCCGGGTCGTGGTCCGTCCCGGTGGTCCGGTCGCGCACTCCCGTGAGCGGGATCAGCAGTGCGGCGGCCAGGACGGCGCAGCCCGTGAAGACAGCGGGGTAGCGGTCGGCGCCGAGCAGGCCGATCAGGGCGGGGCCGGCGATCGCGCCGATGCCGAAGTGGGCGTTGAGGATGTTGAGCATGGCCGGGCTGCGCCGGCCGAAGCCGGTGGCGAAGAGCTGGTTGAGGCCGTAGTCGAGGCCGCCGAAGCCGAGGCCGGTGACCAGGGCGCCGAGCAGGGCGAGCGGCCAGCTCGGGGAGAACGCGAAGGCGACGCTCCCGAGTGCCATCAGGGCGTAGGAGGCGCGGAGCAGGGCGCGGTTGCCGATCCGGCCGAAGGCCCGGTCGAAGGCGAGGACGCCGGTGACTCCACCGATGAAGTGGGCGCTCAGGGCGAGTCCGGCGCCCGAGGGGGAGAGCCCGAACTCCTGCCGGAGCGCGGGCAGGGCCGGTCCGTAGAGGGACTGGAGGGCGCCGATGAGGACGAAGCCGACGCAGGACGCGACGACCGCCGGGGTGCTGAACGCCCGGTCGGGCCGCAGGGCCGTGCCGGGCGGGGTGGGGAGGGTGTGCACACGGGTCTCCGGTGGGTGGGACGGTACGGGACGGGAGCTGCCGGGCCGGCCCCCGGCCGGTGAGGGCGGGGGCCGGCCCGGCAGTCGGGACCGGGTCGGGCGGTGGGTCAGACCGCGGGCGGGCCGTTCAGGAAGCGGGCGGCGATCTCGTGGGCGAAGGCCATGATCGTTCCCTGCGGGCTGATGCCGGTGACGCCCGGGAGGACGGCGGCGTCGCTGACGTACAGGTTCCGGAAGCCGTGCGGGCGGCCGAGTTCGTCGCACACACCGCCCCGGTCCGGTCGGCCCATCCGGCAGGAGGCCATCGAGTGGACGGAGACCAACTGCCAGTCGCCGGGCCCGACCCCGGCGCAGAAGGCCTCCACCGCGGCCAGGTCGCGCAGCGGCGCGGCGGCGGCGACCGGGGGGAGCAGTTCCACGGCGCCGGCGGCCAGCAGCAGCCGCGCGGTGTCGTGGAAGGCGGTGCGCAGGGCGCGGTGGTCCTCGTCGGTCATGCCGTGCCGCAGGAGGACCCCGCCGAGCGGGGTGGCCGTGACCCGGGCCCGACCGCGCAGCCTGACCTGGGTGGTGTAGACGGCCGTCCGGTCCAGCCCGCCGAGGACGCGTTCGACCAGCTCGGGGGCGTGCCCGGCGAGGGCGGCGGCCAGGCTGCCGGGGCTCAGGTTGGACGGCATGACGAGCGTGCCGCGGTCGCTGAACTCCTGGACCTGGGTGGTGAAGATGGTCCCGTCGAGGGCGGACACCGGTTCGTCGAAGCGGGCCACCGTCCGCAGGTTCACGTGCAGGGCCAGCTCGCGGCCGGCCAGGCGGGGGTGGATCCCGCTGCGCTGCAGCAGGGCGGGGGTGCCGATCGGCCCCGCGGCGAGGAACACCGTCCGGGCCCGGTGGTACGCCCGCCGGCCGTCCTCGTCGACGGTGAGGACGCCGTGGACCTCGCGTCCGTCGTGGCGGATCCGCAGCGCCCGGGTACCGGCGACGATCCGGGCGCCGAGCGCCTCGGCCTGCGGCAGGTACGTCAGCGCCATGCTCTGCTTGGCGCCCGTGGTGCAGCCGGTGGTGCAGCGGTTGCTCCGGCGGCAGCCGTGCAGGGCGCGGTGGGCGTGCTGCCAGCGCCAGCCCAGCCGGTCGGCCCCGATCGCGAGCAGCACGGAGTCGCGGTCGCCGCCGTCCGGCAACTGGGGGCCGACCCGCAGCCGCTCGGTGATCCGCCGCAGGTGGGGCGAGAGGTCGGCGGCCCGGTAGCCGGAGACGCCCGAGACGGCGGCCCAGCGGTTGAGCAGGGCGGCGGGCGGCTCCCACAGCAGCCCGCCGTTGACCACCGTCGTCCCGCCGACGCACCGGCCCTCGCCGTACGCGATGGTCGGCCGGCCGAAGACCGGTGTCAGACCGCCCTGGCGGTAGAGCCTGCGCATGTTCTCGGCCGGTGTGGCGGCGGCGAGTTCCGCGGTGCCGACCCGGGGGCCCTCCTCGATCACGGTGACGTGGTGACCCGCCTCCGCGAGGTCCCGGGCGACGGTGCCGCCGCCGGCACCGGAGCCGATCACCAGGACGTCGGCGTCGTGGACCGTGCGGGGGAGGGGGAGGCTCGGCAGGGCGGCCGTCACGGGGCGGCCACCCGGGGCGCGCGCCGGACAGCGGAACCGGGGGCGCCGGGCCCGCCGGGGTGTCCGTCGAGGGCGCCGTACAGGGCCAGCGCGGTGCTCGCCCGGATGACCTCGGCCACCCCGGGGAGGCGGCCGAGCCGGGCCATCCCGGTGCGGTCGGCGCTCGCCGGCGCCAGTCGGAGGCTGTGGCCGGTCGCGCAGCGGAACAGCGCGGGCAGGGCGCGCAGGGCGGCGGCGTACCCGAGTCGGTAGGGCAGCGGGAGGAGCGCGACGCTGCCCCGGACGTGCCGCTCGGCCGCCGCGCCGGCGGCCGGATCCCGCAGGCAGGCGTAGTGGCGCGCCCAGTACGCGGGCAGGGCACTGGCCCGCAGCGCGCGGTCGACGTGCCGGTCGGAGCCCCGTCGCGGTTCGGGGCCCCACCGCGTTTCGGAGCCCCGGAGCGGTTCGGGGCGCCGGGCAGGGCCGGTGGTCGGGGCGGTGGTCGGGGCGGTGGTCCGGTCCATCAGGCGGTCACCTTCTCCTTGACGAATCCCGCCAGCAGGCGGCTCGCGCCCTGGGCGAGGACCTGGTCCAGGGCGGTCAGGAAGAGGTCGACCTCCTCCGGCCCCGCGACCAGTGGGGGCGAGGCGATCAGGGCGATCTCCCGGTTGGAGCCGTAGTAGGTCAGCACGCCGTGGTCGCGGTAGAGCGCGGCGATCACCGCCGCGGTGAGCAGTTTGGGCAGCGCCCGGGGGTCCTTGGCGAAGGAGCCGGGCAGTGCGGCCCGGATCCGGTCGGGGATCTGCGGCCCGCCGCGCAGGAGGAGGCCGTGCAGGGCGCCCCGGCCGCGGGTGCCGGCCACCAGCCGGGGGTGGCGCTCGACCAACTCGGCTAATCCGGCGCCCAGTTGGGCGCCTATCCGGCCGGCCCGGCCGGGGAAGTCCTCGTCGACGGCGACCGCGACGGCCTCCAGGGCGGTGGCGGTCTCCTCGCCGAAGCCGTAGTACGTGGTGCTGTGCAGGGTCGCGTCGGCGAGGTTGTCGTAGGCCTTGCGGAACACCGGCTCGCGTGCGACGTAGCAGGAGATCGAGGCCTTGCCGCCGCCGAAGGACTTGGACATCGCCAGGACGTCCGGCACCAGGCCGGGGTGGTGCATGAAGTGGAACAGCTCCCCGGTCCGGCCCCAGCCCGTGTAGACCTCGTCGAAGACCAGCACGACGTCGAGTTCGGTGCAGATCCGGCGCACCTCGCGCAGGAACTCCGGGGAGCACTCGCGCAGGCTGGACGCGCTGAACGGCTCCAGGACCACCGCGTAGACGTCGCAGCCGCCGTCGGACCCGCGGTGCCGGTCCAGGGCCGCGGTGAAGGAGTCCAGGTCGCCGAAGGCGAAGGAGTCGGTGCCGGGGATCTCCGGGAACGGGAAGTGGATCTCCGGGGAGGCGGTCAGGCTGCCGGCGCCCAGGAGCTTGCCGTGGAAGGCGATGTCGGTGTGCAGCACCGTCCCGCGCCGCCCGCCGTGGTACTTGTAGGCGAGCTTGACGGCGCCCTCCACCGCCTCCGCACCGGAGTTGGGGAAGTAGCTCACGTTCAGGTCACCGGGCAGCAGGGCGGCCAGGTTGTGGCCGAGCGCGGCCACGTACGGGGAGAAGTAGTTCTTGTGCACCTCCATCCGGCCCTCCTGCCGGAAGCGGTCGCGGACGGCGAGGATCCGGGGGTGGTTGTGGCCGTGGTTCAGGACGCCGACGCCGCCGGTGAAGTCCAGGATCCGCCGCCCGCCGACCAGGTGGATCCAGGCCCCCTCGGCGTGGTCCACCAGGTCGCGGCCGAAGCCGAAGGAGCCGATCAGCGCGACCTGGCTGCGGCTGACGTGCGCGCCGTACAGCTCGTGGATCCGCTCGATCCCGAGGGTGGCGCACTCGTCGAAGGTGATGAGGTCACTCATGGGCTGCTCCGTCGGTGTTCGGGTTCGTCTCCTGGCGCCGGCCGGGTTCCGGTGAGGGCTGCGGCCGCTCGCGGACGGCGTGTTCGAGGTGTTCGGCCATCAGGAGGGCGGCCTGCCGCCCGCCGCGGACGGCGTAGTTGGTGCCCCGGTCCTCGGGGAAGACCTGGGCCATCCCGGCGAGGTAGAGACCGGGGACGCGGGTCCGCAGCGGCGGCATGGTGCGGGTGTAGCCGGGGGTGACGACCGGCTGGGCGTACTCGGCGCGCCAGACGTGGTAGCCCTCGACCCAGCTCCGGTCGAAGCCGGGGAACATCCGCCGCAGGTGCGGCAGGCTGTACTCGAAGACCTCCCGGTCGCTCATCCGGTAGAGCTCCGCGTCGGCGGGCAGGTACTTGGACAGGTAGACGACGTGGCGGCCGCCGTAGCGCCCGGGGTCGTCCATGTTGGTGTGCTCGATGACCCCGACGTACGGGAAGGCCGGGTCGTTGACGTTCAGCCAGTAGGTGTCGGAGAGCCGGCGGTTGTTCTCCAGCACCAGGCAGACGTTGGCCAGGTACCGGATCTGCCGCAGCTGCCTGGTCAGCGCCGGGACGGCCGGATGGTCGGCCCCGGGCGTCGCCAGCAGGCGGGCGGTCTGTTCGGGGGCGGTGGTGACCAGCACCTGGCGGGCCGGGTGCAGCCGGCCGCCGGCCGACACCGCGGTCAGGCCGCGCCCGTCCGCGTGCAGGGCGTCGACCGGGACGCCGGTGCGCAGGTCCACCCCGAGCGCGGTCAGGCGGTCGACCAGGGCGGAGAGCAGCGCCTTGCTGCCGCCCCGCAGGTAGTACAGCGTCTCGCTGCCGGACTTGGTGCGGCTGCCGCCGCGCAGGTGCAGCTTGGTCCACATCCAGGTGGCGCCGACCTGCGACGCGTGGGCGCCGAACTTGCCCTCCAGCAGCGGGCGCCAGACCACCTCGTAGACCCGGCGGCCGCCCAGCGAGATCAGCCACTCCTCGGCCGTGCGGTGCTCCAGCTCCCGCCAGTTGCGCACCCGGCCGGCGCGCAGGGCCAGCAGGCCGAGCCGGATCCGGTCGCCGAGGGCGAGCGGGGTGAACCGCAGCACGTCGATCGGCTTGGAGAGCTTGAAGATGGAGTTGGCGTAGTACAGGCCGGTACGGGTCAGGTGCGGCTCCACGGCGTCGGCGATGCCCAGCTCCTCGCAGAGCCGCAGGATGTCGGTGTCGGAGGAGAACCAGTGGTGGTAGAAGCGCTCCAGGTCGCGGCCGCCGACGTCGAACGAGGCCGCGAGGCCGCCGACTTCGTCCTCCGCCTCCAGGACGCGGACGCGGTGCCCCCGGGCGGCGAGCTCCAGCGCGGCGGACAGGCCGGTGAAGCCGGCGCCGACGATCACGGTGTCGACCGGCTCCTCGGGGCCGAGCGCCGCCGGGGCGGGCGTGGTGTCGACGGTGGTGGTCATCGGGCCACCCCCGAGACGGCCGCCGCCGCGGGCAGGTGGGCCCTCGGCACGGGGTCGATGCGTTCCCGGACGACGTAGGGCGGGCGGTCCTGGACGTGCCGCAGCGTGGCGTTCACGTACTCGCCGAGGATGCCGAGGGCGATCGCCTGGGCTCCGAAGGCGAAGGCCGACCACGCGGTCCTCGGGTCGCGCCGGAGCAGGCCGAGACCGGCGCCGGAGGTCATCGCGGTGAGGCCGACCGCGGTGGTCGCCCGGACCGGCACGGCCGAACCGGAGATGATGCCGCGACGGGAGAGTTCGAGCATCTTGCGCAGCGTGTACTTGGACTCGCCCGAGGCCCGCGGGTCGCGGCGGTACTCGACCGAGGTCTCCGGCAGGCCGGTCCAGCTGACCGCCCCGCGCAGGAAGAGCTCGTGGTCGGCCATGCCGTCGAGCAGGTCGACCACGGCGCGGTCGAGCAGCCGGAAGTCACCGGTGTCCAGGGCCACCGGATGGCCGGAGATGCCCTGCAGCAGGCGGTAGTAGGCGAACGCCGAGGCCCGCTTGGCGACCCCCTCGCCCAGCCGGCCGGTGCGCCGGGCCGAGACCACCGACCAACCGTCCCACCAGCGGGAGACCAGTTCGGGGATGAGCTCGGGCGGGTCCTGGAGGTCCGCGTCGATGAGCACGACCGCGTCCCCGGCCGCCTCCCGCAGCCCTGCCAGGCAGCCGGCCTGGTGGCCGAAGTTCCGGCTCAGCCGCAGGGCCCGGACGCCGTCGGAGGCGGCCGCGAACTCCTCCAGCAGCGACCAGGTGCCGTCGGTGCTGCCGTCGTCGACGTAGACGATCTCGTACGTCACGCGGCGGCCCGGCCGCAGCGCGCGGGTCAACCGGGCGTGGGTCGCGCGGAGCACCGATTCCTCGTTGAAGCAGGGCAGGACGACGGTCACCAGGGCCGTGGTCGCCGTCCTCGGTGAGATATGACGGGTGGACATGCGACATCTCCTCTGTGCGAGTCTGTTTGATTTCGCTCGAACAAGGTGGCGCTGTTCGCTCAGGTCTGGGTTCGTCTCAGGGCCGGAACCGCTGACGGGTTCGGTCATCCTGGAAGGTCATGACGGGGGCTCCGCTGCGGCACTGCAGCGGGGGTTCCGAACACCCGCAGCCCGATGCGCCAACAGTAAACACAATCGAACGCAACCGCACGGATTCCAGAGTTGAATCATCATCACATCGGCCCGCACCGACGGGAATCGGCCATCCTCCGGCCGGACCGCCCACCCGGGTCCGCTCCGTGCCCCCGCACCGCCGCCCGCCCGGACCGGAATCACGGGAGCCGCCGCGAACAGGCACGTCGGCGCCCCCTCGGCCGGCGGCTCCGGCCGCGCGCCGGAGCGGCGGTGGTGCTTCGGACGGGGCGGCGCGGGCGGGAGGTGCGGCGTGGGCGCCACCGCGGGGGCCCGCCATCAGGACCGGAAACCGCCGCCGGGGCTGGACAGCTTGGCGGATACCCGCCGTCCGTCGCGGTGTCCGACGCCATCCCCGCGCCCGCGCGTTACCGCGTCCCCGCGCAGGGCGCACCCCCGCCTGCGCCCCTGTGCCCCCCGGGTCGGGCCCGGCCGCGGCTCGGCCCGGGTGGACAGCGGTGGACAGGAGTGAACAGTCCCCGTCCCCGCCGGCCCTGGAGAGTGGACAACGCTCCGCACGAGTCTGTGCCCATGACCGATGCACACACGCACACCGACCGGGCCGGACCCCGGGCCACCCGGCCGGGAGCCGCCCTCGCGGCGCTCGCGGCGGCCCAGTTCACCGTCATGCTCGCCACCTCGATCGTGAACGTGGCCCTCCCGCAGATCCGCACCGGCGTCGGCCTGTCGGACGGCGGGACCACCTGGGTGGTCAACGCCTACGGCCTGGCCTTCGGGGCGCTGCTCCTGGCCGGCGGCCGGGCGGGCGACCTCCTCGGCCGCCGCCGGGTGCTGATGTCCGGCCTCGGGCTGTTCGTGGCGGCCTCGCTGGCGGCCGGCCTGGCCACCACCCCGGGCGTACTGATCGCCGCCCGCGCGGCGCAGGGCCTCGCCGCCGCCGCGATCGCGCCGGCCGCGCTCGCCCTGGTGATGGGCCAGTTCCCCTCCGGACCCGGGCGCGGCCGGGCGCTGGGCGTGTGGGGCGCGGTCTCCGGCGCGGGGGGAGCGGGCGGCGTCCTGCTGGGCGGTGTCCTCACCCAGGCCTGGGGCTGGCCCTGGATCTTCCACTCGGTCGCGCTCGGCACGGCGCTGGTCCTGGCCGCCGTGGCGGTGCTCGTGCCGCCGGAGACCGGCGCGCGGACGGGGCGGTTCGACCTGCTGGGCACCGCCACCGTCACCCTCTCGCTGACCTGTCTCGTCTGGGGCCTGACCACCGCACGCGGCGCCGGCTGGACGGACGCCCGGGTGCTGGGCGCGCTCGGCGCGGCCGCGGCGCTGTTCGCGGCCTTCGTCGTGGTCGAACGCGGCCGCCCCGACGCGCTGGTGCCGCGCCGACTGCTCACCACCGGCCGGGTCGCCGCGGGCAACCTGCTGATGGCGCTGCTGGGATCCGTGTGGATCGCGCTGTTCTTCTTCCTGCCGCTCTACCAGCAACAGGTGCTCGGATCCGGGCCACTGGCCACCGGCGCGGGCCAACTCCCGCTCGCGGCAGCCAATATGATCGGTGCGTCATTGGCGCCCCGGATCGCCCGGCGGCTCGGCGCCACCGCGACCGTCACCGCGGCGCTGCTCACCGAGGCCGCCGGGCTGCTGTGGCTGTCACGGATCGATGCGGACGGAAGCTACCTCGCCGACATCCTCGGCCCGAGCGTCCTGGTCGGCCTCGGTCTGAGCGTCGCCTTCGTCCAGCTCACCGCGCTCGCCGTGGACGGCGTCCCGCCGCAGGACGCGGGCCTGGCCGGCGGCCTGGTGAACACCACCCGACAGGTCGGCGGCGCGATCGGCCTCGCCGCCCTGGCCACCCTGGCCGGTTCGGTCACCGCCGGCGCCGCCGGCCACGCGTCGCACGCGGCAGCCCTCACCAGCGGGTACCGGGCCGCCTTCCTCGTCTCCGCCCTCGTCCTCGTCGTCAGCGCGGCGCTCGCCGGGTACCTGGCCCGCCGCCCGGTCCGAGCGCCGGCGGCGACGGCCGTCCCGCTCCCGCTGACCGGCCGCTGACCCGAGGACCACACCCCCCGTCCACCACACCCCCCCCGACCGCCACACCCCCGACCACCCGTCACCACCGAGAAGGAACCCCGCCATGAGCACCGAGAAGCCCTACCTGACCGGTCACTTCACCCCCGTCGTCGACGAGGTCACCGCCACCGGCCTGACCGTGGAGGGCCACCTGCCGCCCGAGCTGACCGGCCGGCTGCTCCGCAACGGCCACAACCCCAAGCCCGGCGTCACCCCCACCCACTGGTTCAAGGGCAGCGGCATGGTGCACGGCATCCGGCTGCGGGACGGCCGCGCCGAGTGGTACCGCAACCGCTGGGTGCGCACCCCCGCCCTGGACGGTGCCCCCTACATGACGGAGCACGGCCCGGACCTGACCGCCAGCGCCGCCGGCACCCACGTCATCGAGCACGCCGGGCGCCTCCTCGCGCTCTGCGAGGCCAACCTGCCCTTCGAACTCACCCCGGAGCTCGACACCGTGGGCGCCTACGACTTCGGCGGCAAGCTGACCTCCGCGATGACCGCGCACCCCAAGGAGGACCCGGTCACCGGGGAACTGCACTTCTTCGGCTCCTCGCCGTTCCCGCCGTTCCTGACGTACCACGTCGCCGACGCCAAGGGCGAGATCGTCCACACCGCCGAGGTCCCGGGCGCGAGTGCCGCGCTCAAGCACGATTTCGCGCTCACCAGCGGCCATGTGGTCTTCGTCGAGGGCAACGTCACCTTCGACCCCGCCGAGCACTCCGGCATCCCCTACAGCTGGAGCGACACCCAGCTCTCCCGCATCGGCATCATGCCGCGCGGCGCCGACGGGGCCCGCCACGTCCGCTGGTTCTCCATCGAGCCGGGCAACATGCTGCACGTCGGCAACGCCTACGAGGACGGCCAGGGCCGCGTCGTCCTGGAGGGCCCCACGGTGGACCGCGAGGGCTTCCGGCTCTCCTGGAACTGGTGGGTGGGCGCGCCCGGGCGCGGCACCGAGCCGGTCGCCCGCTCGCTCACCCGCCGCTGGGTGGTCGACCTCGCCGCCGGTACGGTCGACGAGCAGATCATCGACGACCTCGCGGTGGAGTTCCCCACCCTCAACGAGCGGTACCTCGGCGCCGAGAACCGCTACCAGTACGCCATCTCCTTCCCCGACGAGCAGGGCTTCGGCGGCTACGGCGTCGTCAAGTACGACCGCACCACCGGTGCCCGGCGGATCCACCAGGTCGGTGACGCCCGGCTGCCGAGCGAGGCGGTCTTCGTGCCCGCCGGCGGTGCCACCCGCGAGGACGACGGCTACCTGCTGACGGTCGTGTCCGACCTCAAGCAGGACGCGTCCCAGCTGCTGGTCCTGGACGCCTCCGGCCTGGACCGGATCGCCACCGTCCACCTGCCGCAGCGGGTGAGCGCCGGGCTGCACGGCTCGTGGATCCCGGACGCGATCGAGGGGTGACCTCGGCGGCGACTGCGGCGGCCCGGGCAACGGTCATCCGTTGCCCGGGCCGCCGGTTTCAAACAGTGTTTGAAAATGGCCTGGGCCGCGCTACTGTCATGATCAGTAAATCGCACACGGCTCGGAGGGGGGTGGTGACGATGGACATCGTTCTGTTCAACGTGACCACGGCGGCACTGATGGTGCTGATGTTCAAGGGCGGTCTCGCCCTGGTCGGCCAGAACACGCTGACCGCGCGGCGGATCCCCTGGGCGGCGGTCGCGCTGACCGCGATCGCGCTCGGTGGCGTGGCCCTCCAGCTCTGCTGGTCGGGGGCGATGGGAGCGTTCGACGCCGACCCGGCGAAGTCCGGCTGGTGGCGCGTGGTCACCTCGGTCTTCATGCAGAACGGCGGCATCGGCGGCGCGGCCTGGAACATCGCCACCCTCGCCGTCGTCGCGGCCTTCGCCGACTGGTTCTGGGGCGCGCCGCTGACGCTCGGCCTGTTCGCCGCGGGCATCCTGCTGCCCGAGCAGATCGACAAGCTGTGGGGCCAGACCTCGCACAGCACCGACCCGCGCAACTTCGCCGGCAGCTCGGGCGCCACCTACTTCCTCGGCGCGACGCTGGCCGCGGCCCTGCTGCTGCACGGCGGGGCCGACCAGCGCCTCGGCCGGGCCGGTGGCGAGGGCGACGGGGCCGCGGACGGCAAGGCGGTCCGCGTCAACCGGCTGCTCGCCTTCGGTGTGCCCGCGCTCGGGCTGGCGATGTGGTTCGCCCAGGAGAACGGCCACGGGCTGGTCTCCGCCTACGGCTTCGTCCTGGGGGCGCTCGCCTGGGCCGCGTTCCGCACGGTGCTCCACCCGGACCGCGACCTGCGGCAGGCGCCGCGCAGGACCGTCGGCGCGCTGACCGGCCTCGTCGGCCGCCGGGCCGGGAACGCGGGTTAGCCGCCGACGCCGCCCCCGCGCGCCGGGCCACCGTGACCACGAGTGAGAGGGCATGCAGTCCGGGACCCGGGCCGTACCCGCCGATCGGCGGGTACGGCCCGCGGTGCTGTCGGGCTCGCGCGCTGCGTGGCCCTACGAGCCTGCCCGCTCGCCCCGGCCGGCCTCCGCGCCCGAGCCGAACTTTCGGTTATCCCGGCGCCCCTCGCCGGTCTCCTGTTCAGTGCGGCCGGTTCCCTCGGCTCGCACGGCACCGTGCCGTCGGCCGGAGAGGAGGGGGGAGCGCCCCGTGAGAGGCCGCACTCGGCGGCGCGGAGCGCGACCCGGACGCCCCGGTGTCCGCCGCCCAGGCCTGACCGAACCCGCCCCGCACCCGCTCGTCCAAGCGCCGTCCCGCGCTCACCCGGAAAGACCCGCCGATGTCCGCTGCCGTTCGTTCGTTCTCCCCTGGTTGGGCACTGGCGTCCTGCGTGCCCGCGCTGCTGGTCGCCGGGCTCGTCGGGCTCGTCGCGTGCGGCCCCTCCGCGCAGGCCGGGCCGGCGGTGGCCTCCGGCACCTCGGGCACAGCGGGGAAGTCCGGGATGCCCGGGATGTTCGGGATGGACCACGGAGCGATGACCGCCGGGCCCACCGCGATGCCGGGGGTGCCCGGGACGCCCGCGCCCGCACGGGGCCTCGCCGCCGAACAGGACGGCTACCGCCTGGACCTCAGGAGCGCGGAGCTGCCCGCCGGCCGGGCGACGGCCTGCTCGTTCACCATCACCGGCCCGGACGGCGGGCCGGTCACCGACTTCGCCGAGCACCAGAGCAAGAAGCTGCACTTCTACGCGATCCGCTCCGACCTCACCGGCTTCCAGCACCTGCACCCGACGATGGCCGCCGACGGCACCTGGACCGCCGACCTGTCCGCCCTCGCCCCCGGCGACTGGCGGCTGTACACGTCGTTCCTGCCGAACACCGGCCCGCGCGCCGGCGAACTCGTGCTCAGCCGCACCGTGACCGTGCCCGGCGCGGCCTCGACGGTGCCGTTGCCCGCTCCGGCGGGCGGCACCACCGTGGACGGCTACACCGTCGACCTCCGGAGCGAGCCGATGGCCGGTGCGCACCGGCTGACCGCCACCATCAGCCGGGACGGCCAACCAGTCACCGACCTCCAGCCGTACCTGGACAGCTACGCCCACCTCACCGCCTTCCACCAGGGCGACCGGGCGCTGGCCCACCTCCACCCGACGGACCGGGTCGACGGCGAGCACGGCGGTCCGACGCTGACCTTCATGGCCCTGCTCGGGGCGCCCGGGAACTGGCGGGTCTTCCTGCAGTTCCAGACCGCCGGGCAACTCCACACCGCGGAGCTGACGCTGAACGTCGCCGACCCCGAGGAGTAGCGGGCCGCGGCCCCGTAGCCACGGGCTGGTGGCCCGAACGGGCGGCCGCGGACCGGGGCCGCCCGGGAGGGCCGCCCGCACGCCTGTCGGGTCACTCGCCCCGAGCCGGTCGACGGAGAGCCGGCCCATGCCGCGACGCACCCCCTGCGGGGCGGCTCCGGTGGTTGAGCCGATCGGATGGCGGTTCGTCCGCGCTGCGCCGCTGCGCGAGTGGTGCTGGCTACGGTGAGCGCATGCGACGAGGCGTGCGGATGTGGCCGGTGGTTCTGGGGGTGTGTGCGGCGCTGCTGGCGCCGGGGCCGGTGTCCGCGACACCGGCGACACCCGCGACGCCCGCGCCGACCGGTGGTTCGGCGCCGGCGGGGCCGGACTGCGAGCGCCTGGCCTGTGTGGCGCTGACCTTCGACGACGGGCCCTCCGCGGCGACGGCGGAGCTGCTCGACGATCTGGCCGCCGCCCGGGTGAAGGCGACGTTCTTCGCCGTCGGGGATCAAGTGCGGTGGTGGCCCGACCGGTTGAGGCGTGAGGCGGCGGAGGGCCATGTGATCGGCAACCACAGCCTGACCCATCCGCGTCTCGGGGCGTCGACGCCCGCGCAGGTGCGCGCCGAACTGGCGGGCGGCGAGCAGGCGATCGCCGAAGTACTCGGTGAGCGGCCGGAGTTGGTGCGACCGCCGTACGGCTCCTTCAGCGCCGAGGTCCGCAGGTTCGGGCACCCGCTGGTGCTGTGGGACATCGACACGCGGGACTGGGACCACCACGATCCGGCGCAGGTCCTCGCCCGGGTCGAGGCCGGTGTGCGACCGGGGTCGGTCATCCTGATGCACGACACCGAGAACCAGCGCGAGACGCTCGCCGTGGTGCCCGAGCTCGTCCGCCGTCTGCGCGGGGCCGGCTACACCCTGGTCACCGTGCCCGAACTCTTCGCCCCGGCCACGCTCGTGCCCGGCGGCGCCTACCGCGACCGGGCCTCCGCCGTCCGCCCCGTCGAGCACCCGCAGCCCTGGGACACCGCACCGGCGAGCAGGGAACAGGACTCCGCCGACGCGGTCGCCGGCACCCTCGTCTGGCAGCACCCCACCGGCGCGCCGGACGGAGCGGCCGAGGCGGAGACCGTGGAGAGCGGCCTGCGCCCCGGCGAGTGCCGCACCCTCGTGTCGCCCGGTCCGCCCGCGTACGCCGTGCGCAATCTCACCGGTCACGACATCGAGCTGCACGACCGGCCGGACTGCACCCGTCGGACCGGGACCGTCACCCCGGGTGAGGAGATCGTCGGCGAGCTGTACAGCGTCCGGGTCCTCTGAGCCCGATGGGCCACGACTCCTTCCACCGGCGGCTGGTGGCGCTCGCGACCGGCCGGTGGGCGGCCACGGCCGGGTCCGCCGCCCCGGTGCCACCGGGCCGTCCTTCGCGCTCCGGCGGCCCGGCCCGGCGCCGGGGCGCGGCCGTGCTGACCGCCCTGGCCACCGCGGCCTGCGTGGTCTGTCCGGCCGCCGCCCGCGCCGACGGCGGGCCCGCGCGGGAGCGCCTCCTGCAGTGGCAATTCACCTCGGCCGCACGGGAGTTCGGCGTGCCGGTCGGAGTACTCCTGGCACTCGCCTACCAGGAGAGCCGCTGGGAGTCCCACCAGGGCAGGCCGAGTACCACCGGGAACCACGGCGTGCTGGGGCTGACCGACGTCGACGTCGCCGCCGTCAACGCCGTCAGCGCCGTCAACGCCGTCAACGCCGACCACCCGGCCCGGCGCGGCGCGGCGGGCGCCGCGAAACCCCGGGTCACGGACTCCCCGGCGCTCCACACGCTCCGTGCGGCGGCCGCCCTGATCCACCGCCCGGCCGAGGAGGTGAAGCGGGACACGCTGCAGAACCTCCGCGGCGGCGCGGCCCTGTTGGCGGGATACCGGAACGCGCTGCCGGGACCGGTCCGCGACGGCGCCGGCGGCTGGTACGAAGCGGTGACGCGCTTCGGGCGCGGGGCGGGTGAGGACGAGCCGGGCCGTCGGTTCGCGGACCGGGTCTTCGAGACCCTGCGCGTGGGCGCGGAGCGGACCACCTCCGAGGGGGCGCGGGTGAGGCTCGCCGCCGAACCGGACCTCGTGCCGCCCACCGCCCGGCCGCACCGGCCCGCCGAGCAGCCTTCGCGCCGGGCCGACGGGCCGGTCGCCGAGTGCCCGGACGAGCTCGGGTGCGACTTCGTGCCCGCCGCGTACGCCCTGGCCGACGCCGCGGACCCGACGTCATGGGGGAACTACAACCCGGCCGACCGCCCCGCCGACGGCCTGCGGATCCGCACCCTCGTGCTGCACGACACCGAGGGCGGCTTCGACGGGGCGATCGAGTACTTCCAGGACCCCCGGGCCCAGGCCAGCGCGCACTACCTCGTCCGTGCCTCCGACGGCCACGTCACCCAGCTGGTGGCCACGCACGACATCGCCTGGCACTCCGGCAACAAGACCGTCAACATGCACAGCATCGGGATCGAGCACGAGGGCTTCGCGCTCCCCACCGACCGGCCCACCTGGTACTCCGAGCAGTTGTACCGGTCCTCCGCGGAGCTGGTGCGCCACCTCGCGGCCCGGTTCGCGGTGCCGCTGGACCGCGAGCACGTCATCGGCCACGACGAAGTCCCGGCGCCGACCCAGGCGGCGGTGTCCGACATGCACTGGGACCCGGGCCCGTACTGGGACTGGGAGCACTACTTCGAACTGCTGGGGGCGCCGCCCGGGCCGGCCGACGGTCCGCCGCGGCCGGGTGACACGGTGGCCGTCGTCGCGCCGCTCGTGGCGACCGGGCCGCTGCCGCCGCAGGCCCGGGAGCTGCAGGCGCGCAACGCCGTCCTGCTGCGCACCGGTCCGGCCGCCGACGCGCCGCTCGTCAACGACGGGTCCACCAGGCCCGACGACTGGAGCGACACCGCCGTCACCGGCGCCCGCTACGTGGTGGCCGGGCGCGAGGGCGACTGGACGGCGATCTGGTACGACGGGCAGAAGTGCTGGTTCCCCGATCCCGCGGGCCTGAGCACCCGCCGCGTGGGAGCGGCCGGCCTTACGCTGCTCACCCCGCGCCCCGGACCGGCCTCGGTCCCGGTGTACGGCCGCGCCTATCCGGAGGCCTCCGCCTACACCGACCACCCGGCCGTCGACCCGCCGCCGGTGGTCGCCCTGCGGGCCACCCTCCCGGCGGGCCAGGTGTACGTCGCGGCGGACGAGTCACCCCGGCCGGCCGACTTCTTCCAGCAGCGGACGATCCGTACCGACACGCCCGACAGCCGGATCCTGGTGGTCGGCCGGGACACCTACTACGCGATCCGCTTCGACCACCGGCTCGCCTTCGTGCGGTCGGGCGACGTGCGCGTCGTCCCGCCCACGGCGGAGTCGGGGTGACGGCCGCCGGTCATGCGGTCGGGACGGTGAACCGGTACCCGGCGTCGACGAGCCGGGGCAGGTAGTGCCGGACGGCGGCGACGGTCTGCGAGCGGTCGGCCGGCCCGCCCCGGGCGGGCAGGAACTCGGGGGTGAGGCAGCCGTCGTGGTTGAGGACGATCGAACCGGTCCGGGCCCCGGCGAGCACCCGGTCCACGATGACGTCGGCACCGGGGTTCGACCAGTCCTCCGGGTCCACCGACCAGGAGACCGGCCGCAGTCCGAGGTCCGCGCAGACGGCCATGGTGGCGGGGGTGAAGTGGCCGCCGGGGGCCCGGAACAGCGTCGGCCGTCGGCCGGTGACGCCGACGGCGAGCTCGGTGGTGCGCTCGATCTCCGCCCGGATCTGCGGCTCGGACAGATCGTCGAGGCGGGGATGGGACCAGGTGTGGTTGCCCAGGACGTGGCCCTCCTCGGCGACTCGGCGGGCCAGACGGGGGTACTTCTCGACGTTGGCGCCGATCACGAAGAAGGTCGCGGTGACACCGTACTGCCGGAGGACGGTGAGGAGTTCGGCCGTGGCGTAGGGGCCGGGGCCGTCGTCGAAGGTCAGCGCCATGGTCATCGGTCCGGCGTCCACGTACTCCTGCGGCCCGGAGGGGGCGCCCGTGGCCTCGTCCGTGCTCGCGCCCGGGGCCCCGCCTGTGGTCGCGGTCTCCGCGCCGGGCGACCGGGGCGGACGCGGCCCCGCCGCGCCGACGGTGGCGCCCGCGCCGCAGGCCGTGGCGAACGCCAGGGCGGCGGCCCTGAGCAGGGGGCGTCGTGCGAGCTGTCCGCGGTGAACCGTCATGGCCGCAGTATCGGCGTCGGCGCCCCGGCGCCGGGTGGGGCACGCCCGGGCGGCGCTTGCGCGGTGAACGGCGGGGCAGGGCGCCCGGATCCACGCCGCACGCGTGGCCGGGCGCCCCGGTGGGCCTACTGCCACGGGTCGGTGAACGACCGCCCGGGTACCGGCTTGGCGATGAGCGCCACCGCGATGAAGAAGTTCACCTGGCCGATCGCGAACATCAGGGTGGCGAGCGCCCGGGCGTCGTAGTGCTCGGTCGCCCGGCCGTACAGCTCGTCGGAGACCCGCTCGCCGTGGACGGACGGCTGGAGCACCGCCTCCACCAGCGCCAGCGCGGCCCGCTCCGCACCGGTGAAGTACGGCGAGTCGGCCCAGGACGCCACCGAGGTGATGCGCTCCTCGGACTCCCCGGCCTTGCGCAGGAAGCCGGTGTGCAGCACGGTCAGGTAGGTGCTGCCGACGATCTGGCCGGCCCGCAGCTGGACCAGGCTGATGGTGGAGCGCGGCACCGAACCGTTGCCGGTGGCCCTGAACAGCGCGGCCGACACCTCCGCCAGCTCGGGCACGAGCTGCGCCGGGTCCTCGGTCATCCGCGGCGCCATCGGGACCTCCGCCGTGATCGATCGCGTTTCCATAAGTGCCTCCTCGGGGCTTTCACACGGTCACTGCTGCTTCGACGGACGGCGGCGGGAAGATGTGACAGCGGCCGGACGCCAAGTTCGCCGGAGTCGTCCGGCTCCCGGGCGGAGCGGCCAGGCGCTGCTGCCGCCTCCCGCGGCCGGACAGGAGATGTTCCGGCGAACGCCCCCGCGGCCGGGACCGGCACGTCCTGATCCGGCGGGGAGACCCGGAGAACCGGTCCACGGCCGCTCCGGGCCTCCCCCTCCGTCAGCTGCCGGAGCGGAGGCGGTCGGTGCTCTCGGCCCGGGTCGTCGGAGACCCAAGGTCCGGGTCGTCGGAAACCCAATGACCGGGACGTGACGGAAATGTGTTCGCGTGTGAGGGGTGGTGTCGGGATACGATCACCCGGCCGACCACCGCGCAGCCGCGTCGGGGTCGTCCGTCTTCAGATCCTGGGGTGACCGTTGAAGATCCGTCGTTCGCTCGCTACCGCCGTCCTCCTCGCCACGGCCGCCGCGCCCGTCGCCCTGGGCAGCACCCCGGCGTTCGCCGACAGCGCCCCGGCGGGGCAGGAGCAGACGGACCCGGCGGGGACGAAGACGGACGACGAGAACCGGGCGGCGATCGAGAAGCTGCTCGTCTACCCGAACAGCTACCTGCTCACGGCGCCGAGCGAGTACCTGCGCGAGCACGCGGCGGCGGCCCTCGCGGGCACCCCCGAGGACCGGGCGCGCTTCCTCGCGTCGGAGGTGGACCGCATCCGCCGGGACGACGCGCGGATCGCGATCTCGCGGATCATGAGCGCCGGCGGTCCGGTCGTGCAGAAGGCCGCCAACGCCGTGTTCCCCCTGGACGACATCGAGGCGTACCGCGCCTTCCTGAACCACGGCCAGTACGAGGCGCGGGCCGAGGACGAGAATCGCGCCGAGGTGCAGCGGATCCTCGACGACCCGAAGAGTGGGCCGGGTGTGCGCGAGGGCGCCCGGAAGGCGCTCGCGGGGACGGCCGCGGATGTCGAGCAGTTCCTCACGGTAGGCCTCAAGAAGGCCGGCGAGGACGACGACCGGGTCCTGCTCGGCCAGATCATGTCCGTCGGTGGCCCGGCGGTGCGGGCCGCCGCCGGCGCCGCGCTCGACGGCACCATCGACGACGTCCGTGCCTTCCTCAAGGTCGGCCAGTTCGTCGCCCGGGCCGAGGACGAGAACCGCGCCGAGGTCCGGCGGATCCTCGACGACGCGGGTACCGGCCGTCACGTCCGGGAGGCGGCCGAGAAGGCGCTCGCCGGCAGCGCGGCGGACGTCGAGCGCTTCCTGAAGGCGCAGCTGGAGCCGCTGCGGGAGAGCGACGACCGGATCCGCGTCTCCCAGATCGTCGAGACCGGGACGCCCGAGGTCCGGAAGGCCGGCCTCGCCGCGCTCGAAGGCACCGCCGCGGACGTCCGGGCCTTCCTGGCCGAGGGCCGGTTCACGGCTCGTGCCAAGGACGAGGCTGCCGCGAAGGCCGCCGCCGAGGCTGCCGCGAAGCCCGCCACCGGGGCGGTGCAGAGCACGTCCGGCACCACCCAGCCGGCCCCCGCGGTGGTTCCCGCCGCGGTCACCTCCGGTACGACGGCCACGACGGCCACCTCGGCCACCGTCCCCACCGCGGCCGTCCGGGGCACCGGTACCGGCACGCTGGCCGCCACCGGCTCGACCGCTCCGCTCGGGGAGCTCACCGCCGCCGCCGGCGCGGCCGTCCTCCTGGGCGCCGGCGCGGTCGTCGCCTCGCGCCGCCGCTCGCAGGCCTGATCCACCCCCTCGCCGACCGGTGCGCCGCTCGCACCGGTCGGCGAGGTGTTTCCCGGGCCCCGACCGGGCCGGCCGCACCGGTTACGCGGACCTACCCCTGGGCGGTGGGGCGGACGACGATGTCGCCCACATCGACCCCGTCCGGCTGCTCGATGGCGAAGGCGATGGCGCGGGCCACCGCGTCCGGCGGGAGGGCGATCTCCATCAGCTTGTCGACCTGCGGCTTCACCGACGGGTCCATGTGCTCCGCGAAGTCCGTGCGGACGGCGCCGGGGGAGACGACGGTGACGCGCAGGCTGTCGCCGGCCTCCTGGCGCAGGCCCTCCGAGACGGTCCGTACGGCGTTCTTCGTCGCCGCGTACACCGACTGGAGCGGCACGATGCGCAGGCCGGCGGTGGACACGGTGTTGACGAAGTGTCCGGAGCCCTGCTCCCGGAAGACCGGCAGGGCTGCGGCGATCCCGTACAGGACGCCTTTGAGGTTGACGTCGATCATCTGCTCCCAGTCCTCGACGCGCAGGTCGTCCAGGCGGGAGATCAGCCCGACCCCGGCGTTGCCGACGAGGACGTCGAGCCTGCCGTACCGGTCGCGGGCCAGCCGGACGAGGCCGACGAGGTCGTCGCGCCGCGTCACGTCGGTGTGGACCCAGGCGGCCTCGCCGCCGGCCTGTTCGATACGGGCGGCCAGGGCCTCCAGGCGCTCTGTGCGGCGTGCCCCGAGGACGACCTTCCCGCCGCGCGCGGCCAGCAGGAGTGCGGTCGCCTCGCCGATGCCGCTGCCGGCGCCAGTGATCGCCACGACTTTGCCTTCGATTCCCGACATACGGGGCCGTCCTTCCGGAACAGGTGAGTGGGGGCAGGCCGGGCCGTGCCCTAGAGTTGAAAGTGGAGGGTCCGCCACTTCGCTCAGACTAAGCGGAGGATCCTCCGCTTAGCAACGGAGGAGGGAGAGGGCCGCCGATGACCCGAGCTTCAGGGCGCCCGCTGAGGGCCGACGCGCAGCGGAACCGGGACAGGATCCTGGCCACCGCCGTGCGCATGTTCACCGAGGAGGGGCTCGACGCGACCTTCGAGCGAATCGCCGCCGAGGCGGGGGTCGGAACCGGCACCCTGTACCGCAACTTCCCGACCAGGGAGGCGCTGGTCGAGGCGGCCTACCGCAACGAGGTGGCCCGGCTCTGCGACGCCGTCCCCGGGCTCCTGGCGACCATGCCGCCCGCCGAGGCCCTGCGCGCGTGGACCCGCCGCTTCATCGACTACGCCACCGCCAAGTTCGGCATGGCCGACGCCCTGCGGGCGGTCGTCGCTTCGGGCGGCAATCCCTATGCCGACAGCCGCGAGCTGATCCAGGGCGCCCTCGTTGCCCTGATGGACGCCGCCCGCGCGGCCGGAACGATCCGGGCCGACATCAGCGCGAGCGACATGTTCGCCGCGCTCGCCGGGATCGCCCTCACCTCCGCCGGACCGGACCAGCGCGAGCAGGCCGAACGCCTCCTCGATCTCACCCTGGACGGACTGAAGGCGGCCCCGGCTCCGCCGTCCGGCGACTGACGGCGAACTCCCAACGCCCCGGGCTCGCAACGGGGTTCATCCCCGGCGGTCCGACGGACGGGTGCCCCGTGGCTGACGCCCGCCGGTGTACCGGCCGGCACCGACGACGTGGCTCCGGTCCCCGGGACGATTCCCGGGGACCGGAGCCACGTGCCGCAGCGGACCGGCCGGTCCGCCGGTCCAGCTGTCGGGTGCCGCAGGTCAGCCGTTCGCGCAGATCACGTAGACGCTGATGCCCACGCTGCTGCTGCCGGGCTGGCGGCCGATGCCTACCCAGCCGTTGGCGCCGTCCGTCGGGAAGCTGCCGACCAGGACCGCCTCGTTGCCCTGGGCCTCCGCGCCACCGCCGATCGCCCGCTTGCCGGCGGGACAATTGACCGTCCGGCGCTGGAAGTTGCCGACGTTGGCGTTGCCCAGCTTGACCACCTGGTAGCCGTCGATGGCGTCGACGGCCTTCACCGATGCCTGGCGCTCCTGCCCGGCGGCGCCGTCGTCGTTCGCCTGCGCGACCCACCCCGTGCCCGCCGCCAGCGCGACCGCCAGCAGTCCGGCTCCCAGCACGTGCGTCCTACGCACCATGGTCGTCTCCCCTTCGGTGGTGGCGGGCCCGCCGGCGGCGGAACCTTCGCCACCAGGGCTATCGGTCCTACCGGGCAGGGGAGTTGAGCCAAACCCCACCTTGGGATGAACACAGAGCGTTCGCGACTTCCCGGCCCCGCGCCGGTGCCCCGCCGTGCGCGGTGCCGTGCGCCCCCGGCACACCGCAGCGGCGGACAGCGCGGCGGCGCCTACAGGCGGACCGGCAGGGCGACGAGGCCGCGCACCAGCCGGGAGTGGCGCCAGGTGATTCGGTCGGGCGGGACGGCCAGCCGCAGGGTCGGGAATCGCTCCAGGAGGACCCGCAGGACGACCTCGATCTCGGCGTGGGCGAGCGGTGCGCCGACGCAGCGGTGGATCCCGTGCCCGAAGGCCAGGTGGCCGGCCGCGTCGGGCCGGTCGAGGTCGAGCCGGTCGGGGTCGGCGAACCGCGCTGGGTCGCGGTTGGCCGCGCCGGGGCAGACGAACACCGGGGAGCCGGCGGGGACCTCGCTGTCGCCCAGGCGCACCGCCTCGGGGGCCCAGCGCCAGGTCGCGATGCTCACCGGCGCGTCGTAGCGCAGCAGTTCGTCGACCGCGGCCGGGATGCGGTGCGGGTCGGCCACGAGGCGTCGCAGGTCGTCCGGGTGCCGGAGCAGCGCGAGGACGGCGTTGCCGATCGCCGCGGTGGTGGTCTCGTGCCCGGCCACCAGCAGCAGCACGGCCAGCGACAGCAACTCCTCCTCGCCGAGGCGGCCGGCGTCGCTGTCGCGGACCGCGATCAGCTCGGAGAGCAGCGAACCGTCCGGCCCGGACCGCTTGGTGGCGATCAGCTCCGCCAGGTAGTCGGCCAGCGCGTGCGAGGCCGAGTCGATCCGCTCGTGGTCGCCGGTGGCGAACAGGTCGGTGGACCAGCCGCGGACGGCCGGGCGGTCCTCCGGCGGGACGCCCAGGAGTTGGCAGATGACGGTGACCGGGAGGGGCCCGGCGAGGTCCTCGACGAGGTCGACCTCGCTACCGGGTGCCCAGCGGTCGACGAGTTCTTCGGCGAGTGAGCGGACGTACGGGCGGAGTCCGTCGACCACGGCGGTGGTGAACGCCCTGGTGACCAGGCGGCGGAGCCGGGTGTGCTCCGGGGGATCGGTGGCGAGCATGGTGCGGGCGACGGCCGGGTGCAGGGACCGCTTGGACGGCTTGTCGGCGAAGTACGCGCCGGTGTCCTTCGACAGCGGGGCGGTGAGGGCCTGGCGGGCCGCGTGGTAGCCGGTGACGACGGTCGCGGTGCCGGGGCCGCCGCCCTCCATCGGGATGCGCAGGACCGGTGCGGCCTCGCGCAGGGCGGCGTAGGCGGGGTAGCGGTCGCGGTAGAACGCCGGATCGGCGAAGGGGGAGGCCATGTCGGTCCCTGGGCGGTGTCGAGCGGGCCGCCGCCGGGCGGCGGCGACGGAGCGGACGGTGTCGGAGGTGGCGCACTGCTGGGCTACCGGTCGTGGCCGGACGGCCTCGGCTCGGATGCTACCCGCGCGGGCGCCGCCGGTCGGCCGCCGGTCGGGACGGCCCAGACGCGGGGCCCCGCGCGATGCACAGCCGTCGGACCGGTCTCGTAGAGTGGCGGAAGCGGCGGGGGCCGTGCGACACGGGGGATTGCGAGGCGCCTTGAACGCTGTGGGGACGCGGATCGCCGACCGGTACCGGTTGGAGGTACTGCTCGGGCGCGGCGGGATGGGCGAGGTCTGGCGGGCCCACGATCCCCGGCTGGACCGCGGGGTCGCGATCAAGTTCCTCGCCCCGCAGTCGGCGGTCGGCGCGGTGGCCGCGCAGCGGTTCCATCGCGAGGCGCAGGTCACAGCGCGGTTCCAGCACCCGGGCATCACCCAGATCTTCGACAGCGGCGAACAGGGCGGCCGGCTCTACCTGGTGATGGAACTGCTCCGGGGCCGCGACCTCGGGGAGGTCCTGCACGGGCGGCCGTCGGGGCTGCCCGTCGACGAGGCGGTGGAGCTGACCGCGCAACTCGCGGGCGCCCTGTCCTACGCGCACCGGCTGGGCATCGTCCACCGGGACGTCAAACCCGCCAACCTCATGCTGCTCCCCGACGGCACGCTCAAGGTGTGCGACTTCGGACTCGCCGGGTACGTCCGGGCCGACTCGGGTCTCACCCGGGAGGGCAGCGTGATGGGCACGCCCGAGTACATGGCCCCCGAGCAGTGGCGCAGTCCCCGGGTCGACGGACGGGCCGATCTCTACGCGCTGGGCTGTGTGCTCTTCGCGCTGCTCACCGGACGGCCGCCGTTCCCGGCGCGCGGCGGCCTCTGGACCCTGATGGTCCAGCACCTCCAGACCCCGGCCCCGCGTCTCGCCCCGCTGCGGCCCGAGGTCCCCGACGAGCTCGACGAGCTGGTCGCGGAGCTGCTCGCCAAGGATCCGGCGGACCGCCCGGCCGACGCGGGAGCCGTCGTGGCGCGGCGCCGGGCGGTCGGCCGCCGCCGGTCCGCGCCGGAGCCGCGGACGCCCGCCGTTCCGGCCGCTGTTCCCGCCGTGGTGCACTCCGGCGGTCTCGGGCTGGAGCTGCACCGCAACGAGTTCCTCGCCCCGGGCGCCACGGAGGCGCACACGATCCTGACGGTGACCGGCCCGAGCGGGGCCGCCGACCGTGCGGCGGCCGGCGTGCCCCGCGCGCTCGTCCTCCTGGTCGGACTGTCGCCGGAGCTGCCCGAGGCGGACTTCCGAGCGGTCGGGGCGGCGGTCGCGGCCGTCATCGACGGCCTGGACGAGGACGCCTCCTTCGCCGTCGTCGCGGGGTCGGCGTACGCGCGGATGCTCTACCCCGACACCCAGCGGCTGGTCCGGGCGACCGCGGCCGCCAAGGCCGGGGCGCGGGCGGCGCTGGCCGGGCTGGAGCCGGTCGGCGCGGCGGCGTTCGGCCGCTGGATCCGGCTGGCCGACCGCCTGTTCGCCGGCCACGCCGACGCGGCGCGCACCGCGATCCTGCTGACCGACCTGGAGGCGGCGGCCGAGAGCGCCGACGACCTGGCCGCCGCCCTCGCCTCCTGCGCGGGCCGCTTCCCGTGCCACGCCCGGGGCATCGGCGAGCGGTGGTCGGTGGCCCAGGTCCGGTCCGTCACCTCCGCGTTGGGAGGCACCCTCGACATCGTGCCCGCCCCCGCGTCGCCCACGGGGACACCGGGCCTCCACCGGGAGCTGGCCTCCCTGGTGGACCGGACCCGCCGGGCCGGGCTGCGCGACCTCGCCCTGCGGATCACCACGTACGACGGTGGCGGGGTGCGTTACCTCAAGCAGGTCTCCCCGCAGTTCGAGGACCTGTCGGAGCGCGGGCAGCCCGTCGGCCCCGGGGTCACCGAGTACCCCGTCGACATCGCCGACGACGAGTCGCTCGACTTCCACCTCTGTGTCGGACTACGGCCCGGGCGGGAGGGAGAGGAGGTCGTCGCGGCCGAGCTGGAAATCGTCCAGCTCCCCCCGACGGGTGACGGCCGGACCCTCGTCCGGGCCCGGATGCCGGTCCACCGGGTCGGTGATCCCGCCCGGCCGGGCCCCGAACCGGTCGCGGTGGACCGGGAGGCGCTCCTGCGCGCCCTCGGGGAGGGGCTCCGGGCCGAGGGCCGTTCGCGGTCGGCCGAGGGCTGATCAGCGGGCCCCGGTCGGCGCGACCCGGCGGGCCGCGACGGCTCAGCCGGCCTCGGCCGGGAGCCGGCCCGCCGCGACCGCCTCGACCAGCGCCCGGTGGTCCCGCTCGTTCCGGTCCGCGTACGCCTCGGCGAACTCCACCAGGGCCCGGTCGAAGGCGTCCCGCTTCCCCAGGTAGGCGGCGATGGCGATGCGGTCGCCCGACCGGGCGTGCGCCCGGGCCAGCGTGGCGCCGCACAGTTCGCCGAAGGCCCGCATGCCGCGCGGCACCATCCGCTCGGGCACGACGATGCCCTTCCAGTCGCGGAGCTGACGGATGTAGAAGTCCCGCCGCCTGCCGTCGATGCCCTCGACCCGCTCCCAGCCCAGGAAGATGTCGCTGGTGGCCTGCATCAGCCGCTGGCCGGAGACCACCCGCTCGCCCTGGTTCTCGTACCGGCTCGCGCCGACGTACGGCGCCAGCACCGATTCGCCGGCCTCCTTGGCCTGGAGGAACAGCGGGTCCTCGCCGTCCCGGCCGAGGAGCAGGAAGATCCAGCACCGGGTGCCGACGCTGCCGACACCGACGACCTTGCGGGCCGCGTCCACCAGCTGGAAAGCCGAGAGCAGGGTGCGCCGGTCGGCGGGCATGGTGCTCGCGTAACGCCGCACCAGGCCGTGGAACAGTTCCATCAGCGCGGTCCGCTCCACCTCCGGCAGGAGGTCGGCGATCGGGACGAGCAGCGGCGGGTCGGCGGCGATCCGGACCAGGCCGTCCGTCACCTCGGTGAGCTTGCCGAAGGCCTGGAGGCTGTCGCGGGTGCGGGCCTTCGACATCGCCTCGTCGAGCCCCCGGCGGGCCCGTTTGGAGACCCGGCCCACCGCCAGCTCCCGCAGCCGCTGCGAGTCCAGCTGGGCGTACCAGACGTCCAGGTTGCGCATCCCCGCGAACCGCCGCATCGCCTCCCGGTACGAGCGGACCGCCGTGGCGACGATGTCCGCGCGCTGCGCCCCGTCGAAGCCGTTCGCCCGGCCCGCGATCACCAGGCTCGACGCCAGCCGCTTCACGTCCCACTCCCACGGGCCGGGCAGCGTCTCGTCGAAGTCGTTGATGTCGAAGACCAGCCGCCGCTCCGGCGAGGCGAGCAGCCGGAAGTTCAGCATGTGGGCGTCGCCGCAGAGCTGGACCCGGATGCCCGAGTCGGAGGTGCCCGCGAGGTCGGACGCCATGACCGCGGCCGCGCCCCGGTAGAAACGGAACGGGGACTCGGCCATCCGGGCGTACCGGATCGGCACCAGCTCCGGCACGCGCAGCGCCGACTGGGCCGCCAGGATCGTGAGCGGGTCGGGCCGCTCCGGGCCCGGCCGGTACTCGGCGTGGGCGGAACGCGGTGTCGTCCGGCGTGCCGCCCGACCGGCCGCCGCCCGCTCCTCGGGGGTCGCGCGCCGCACGGGACGCGCCTGGTCCTGGCCCATCCGGTCCTCCTGTCCGACCGCGGCCGCGCTCCCGGCCGCCCACCTGCGGAGGAGCGCCGGCCCGCTCCCCGGGGGAGGGAAGCAGGCGTCGGCGGCCCTGCTCCGATCATGGCCGCCCCGGCCCGATCCGGCTCGCGGTGAGCCGGATCGGGCCGAGCGTGGCCCGGCCGGGTCAGACCGCCGAGTACCAGACCTGGGCGCCGGTCCCGTTGCAGGTCCACAGGTTCAGCGGAACGCCCTGGACGGCGGTGGACTGCGGGTCGTCCAGGCACTTCCCGGACGCGGGGTTCAGCAGGTAGCCGGTCGGCGACGGCAGCCACTGCTGCGCCGTGGCGTAGTTGCTCGAACCGGCGAGCAGGTAGCTGCTGACCTGCTTGCCGTTGGTGGCGTTCTGGTACTGGTAGACCTGGTACGTCCGGCCGCCGAGGGTGACGCTGGGTGGCGGTGCCGAGCGGGACGGGGCCGCCCTGCCGGTCGAGCCAGATCATCAGCTCGTGCGAGGTGGTCGGACCGCACCCGCCGGCCGTGTCCGCGTACCAGAGGTCGTAGGCGGCGTTGTACTGGCCCGCGACACGGGTGGTGGTCTTCCAGGTGGTCAGGGTGTCGCCCGGGGTGGCCACCGGGGCGGGGAGTTCACCGGGCCGATGGCCGAACAGGCCGCCCCCCGCCGGCCGGGGGTCAGAGGCGGACGATGACGAGCGCTGTGTCGTCGGTCGCGCCGCCGGGCGGGAGCAGCTCGGTGAGGACGAGGTCGGCGAGGGCGTCGGGATCGAACCGGCGGTGGCGGATGAGCGCGTCGGCGAGCCGGTTCAGGCCGGTGTCGATGTCCTCGCGCCGCCGTTCGACGAGGCCGTCGGTGTAGAGGACGAGCGTGTCGCCGTGGGTGAAGCCGGCGACGGCCTGGGGCCGGGCCTGGTGCTCGGGGCGGGCGCCGAGCGGCGGGTCGGTGGCCCGGTCGAGGAACTCGACGGTGCCCTCGCCGTGCAGCAGGACGGGCGGCGGGTGGCCCGCGCTGCTGTAGGTGACGGTGTGGGCGTCGCAGTCGATGAAGGCTGTGGCGACGGTGGTGGATTCGGCGCCGTCGACGAAGCGGGCGTAGAGGCCCAGGACCTCCAGCGCCTGGGCGGGCCCGACGGCGACCCGGGAGGCCGCGCTGAGGGCGCTGCGGAGCTGGCCCATGACGCCCGCCGCGGTGAGGCCGTGGCCCACCACGTCGCCGACGGCGACCGCCACGCGGTTGGCCGGCAGCTCGACGAGGTCGTACCAGTCGCCGCACACGTTCAGCGCCCCGACGGCGGGCCGGTAGCGGACCGCGGCGAGGTGGTGCTCAAGCGGTCGGGGGCCCGGGAGCATGGCCTCCTGGAGCGCGAGCGCGACCTCCCGTTCGCGGTCGTGGGCCTCGCGCAGGCGTTCGTTGACCTCCTGCAGTTCGCGCGCGCGGGTGTAGAGCTCCGCCTCCAGGACGCGGGCGCGGTTGCCCTCGGGCAGACCGTGGGCCCGGATGAGTTCGGTGATCTCCTCCACCCGGTGGACGAGCAGCACCACTTCGCCGCCCGGGGTCAGGACGGGAGCGTTGACCGGGCTCCAGTAGCGCTCCTCCCACTCGCCGGCGCTGCCGGCGGACTGGACGTCGTAGCGCTGGAGGGCCATGGTGTCGCGTTCGCCGCTCGCCAGGACCCGCTGCAGGGAGACCCCTAGGTTGCGGCTGCCGGTGGCGTCCGGATCGTTCGGATTGTCGGGGAAGACGTCGAAGAGGTACCGGCCGACGAGCTGCTCGCGGGTACGGCCGGACATCCGTACGAAGTCCTCGTTGACGTCGACGTACACCAGGTCCGGGGTGAGGAGGGCGACCATGCCGGGCAGGGCCTGGAACACCGCGCGGTAGTCGACGGCCGGGAGGCTCATGGCTCCGCACGGGGGCCGGGTGCGGAGCCATCCGCCCCCCGGCCCACCCGTCCGAGGAGGGCTCCGACGGACCGGCCGCGGCCGTGGCAGCCCGTGACGGGCCGGCTCCGCCGGCCGAGTTCCTGGTCCATCGCACGCCTCCGACAGCTGTGGCACTCCCCCTGCCACCATCAGTGATTCGGGCGCGCCACGCCAGCCGGGCCGGGCGGCCCCTATGGCGGCCGCCCGCCGTCGGGGCAACGCTGGAGGGGAAGGCCGGGCGGGGAACCGCCCGGCACCCACGCCCGAGGGGGGCGACCAGGTCGCTGATGACCACGGAGCGTGACCCCTGGCACCGAGGAGTCGATGTGGACCAGAACCCCGGACCTGAAGCCGCTCAGCGGGTGGATCCGGCCGTCGTCGCCCGGCGGATCGATGACC
>NZ_JBVHHE010000041.1:0-48705 GCF_055561235.1 Kitasatospora sp. NPDC022856
CAGTACCGCCCCGATATCCTCGACGGCTTCCTCACCGGGGCCGGCCTCTCCCTCGACCTCCCACCGCCATCACCCTGAAGCGCCGAAGTCAGTAATGCTGTTTTCGACGCCGGAGCGCACAGTGCGGGCGTCGCCGTGCGCCAGGACGGCGACGCGGGCGAGCTGGTCGTCGGTCAGGACTGCGATGCCGAGCGCGTCCAGAGCGTCACAGGCGCCCCGGGACTCGGCGTCCGTCTCTGCGGCCCGCAGTGCGGCTTCAGCGAGCGCGGGCCGGTCGAGGGAACTGGGTTCCGCGACGGTCAGCAGGGCCAGTACGGCAGCCGGCGCCGACCTCGGATCGGCAAGGGCTGCTTCCAGATGAGGCTCAAGCAGCCGTCCCGCCGGGCCGAGGAGGAGGGCGACACGGGCGGCCCGTGCGACGGACCACTGCGACCAGCGGTTTCGTGCGGCGCGGCGGAGCACGGAGTCCAGGACCGTGACCGCCACGTGCGCGTCGCCGGTGATGCGCCACAGGGCCTCGGCGAGGGCGGTGTCCGTGTCCAGCGTGGGCGTGGTGTCGGCATCCGGGCCGCCGAGTGCCGCGCGCAGCGCGGGTACCAGCGCCACCGCCTGCGGGCCGAGTTCTCCCGCCGCGGCGGCGGCCTGCCTCTGACGGAAGCCGCCCTCTCCGAGCTCGGGTCCGAGGAGGCGCAGCAGGGCCGAGGCGTCGCCGGTGAGGTCGTTCAGTGCTTTCGCGGCGGGGAGGGCGCCGGTGTCGGCTGCCGCTCGCAGCGCTGCGACGGCGCGGGCCCGGTCGGCCGGTGCGCAGTCGCGGGCGACGGCGGCGAGGGCCGGGGCCGCCAGGTCGGGATTGTGCGGGAGCAGTGCGCACAGCTCGGGCAGGGCCGGGGCCGCCGCGCTGCCCCAGCCGGTGACGAGGTTCGTGAGCTGCCAGGGTTCGTTGCCGCTGAGCTCTTGGGGCCGGGAGAGCCGGGTTCGGACCGCGGCGAGCAGATGGAGGTCGTAGGGGAAGGTCTCGTGCGGGCTGCGAAGTCCGGTGGCCGCGTCGAGGGCCCGGGGGCGCCGTCCGAGGCCGGCGGTCAGGAGGGGCGTCGCCAGGGCTGGTGCGACGAGTACCAGGGCGGCCAGGGCGTGGTCCGCGGGGGCGTCGTCCTGGTCCGGGGCCCGTCCGGCCAGCGGGAGCAGGATGTCCGCCGCCGGTGCGGCGGCCGGGCCCAGGCGGCCGAGCAGCGACGACATGGCGAGCACCGACGCCTCGTCGACGCCGGCCGCGCGCAGGGCCGGCACCAGGCGGCGCGGGGCACTGCGGGAGAGCATGCACGCGCGGTCGGCCGCCCAGACACCCTCCGCCCGGACCTCGGCACGGCCGTCGCGCAGCGCCGAATCCACGAGCGCGAACGCCGCCTCACGTTCCACCGGGTGGTTCCGCTCCAGCAGGCCCTCGACGATGGCGGCCAGCGGTTCCATGCGGTCGAGGTCGAAGGTGGATCGCAGCGGATCGGCGGGCAGCAGCGACAACGCCGCGGTGTGCAGGGCTCCGCTCCATGGTGCGCCCGCGTCCAAGTGGGCGAAGACGGCGGCCAGGCGAACCTCGGCGGGCCGCGAGCGGTCCAGGGCGGTGGCCGCGAGAGCGGCGCCGGCCGCGGGGTCGATCCGGGCGATCCCGGAGAGGATCTTCGCCCGGACCGCGGCCTCGGGCTCCTCCTCCCAGCGCGCGCGGAGAGCGGACAACGCGTCGCGCGCCCGGGTGCACGACACTGTCCAGGCAGCGGCTCGCCGCACGCCCGTCTCCGTTGCCTCCAGCAGTGGCAGGAGCAGCGGGAGCTGGCCGGCCACGGCCGCCCGGACCTCGCCGGGCTCCACCCCGTGCTCGTCCTCGCTCGCGGCCATGCCGCCGAGCAGTGGCAGCACGTCCGCCGCACGGTGGCCGACGGCCGCGAGCCCCGCCAGGAACGGGACAGCCACCACGCTGGCACCGTAGACCGTCCCCTGGTGCAGCACGCTCCCGTACAACTCCGACAGCGCCTCCCGCGCCCCGTCCGCGTCCTCACCTGCAAGGGTGCGCAGCAGATCGGGCAGATCCTCCGCGCTCCCGTACGCATGCGAGTGGGAGGACCAGGAGAGGGTATCCAGGCCGTCGAGCGGATGTGCGAGTTCCATGCGGGACATCGTGAGAGGGCTCTCTGACACGACCTCGGGGGCCCTCACCGGGAGGTGACGGCCGGCGAACGGCCCGACCTGGGCGAGCAGCCGACGGCAGGCGGTTGGACAGGACCGAAGTTCTCGACCCGAGTCAGCATTCGGCGGTGAACCTCGGGCGTCGCCATCCTTCGCCGTACGCGAGTCGGTCCACCGCTACGCCGTCGACCTCGTCTCGCACCGTGCTGTGCGGCACCCGAGTCGAGCGGTGTCCTCCGTGGTTACGTCGCCGGATGGCCGATCAGGTCGAGGAGGGGGCGGAGTGGGTCGGGTACGGCCGGGGCGACCCGGACAATGTCGTGGCCCGTCCATCGGACAGTGGTGCCGGGCGCGAAGGTGCAGCCGCCGTCGTGATCGTCGGGGTCGGTGGTGACGAGCGGGCGCAGTCGCAGGTAGCCGGGCCGGGCCTGGGCAGGGTCGGGTTCGACGCACCCTCCGAGCGGCCGGAGCCAGGCGTCGAGGTCAGTGGTGTCGTTCGGGTCGGCAGGCAGGACAAAGCTGTTCCCAGCGCTACCGGACTGACGTTCACTCATGGGTGGAGCGTATCGGTGTGGCCGGGCGGTGCCGGCCGCATCGTCGGGTCCGTCCCGGACATGATCCGCACGACTGTGTCGTCCCCAGCCGCGCAGGTGCATCCGTCCCTTCCGAGTCACCCCGCGCCCTCGCGCCGGCTACCCTCCGGTCTGCCGGCGCGCCGACTGCCGGCGGGCGGGCGAGCCGGCTGCACGATTGTGACCTCGATGGCGATCGCGCCCAGGGCTTCCCGTTCCGGCGGGTAGATCTCCCTGAGCAATGCCAGTTGCCGAGTCGCGTCGAGTTCGGGATGGATGCGATCTTGGTTCTCGGCAGCGAGCAGGGCAGGGAAGTCGGTGTAGACGCTGGCCCGGACGACCTGCACGAGCGCTCTGCCGGCCGTCCCGTCGGCGGGAGTGAACTCGATCAGGTCGCCGGCCTGTACGGCCCGGCGTTTGGCGTCGGCGACCCGGATCTCGAGCGTCTTGGCCCCGGAGACCATCAGCGGGATCAGGTGGGGGAGCAGCGACATCCGGTGTGTGGTGGGCACGGGCCTTCCCTTGGTCCTGTGTCGGTGCGCTGTGGGCCGGTTGTGCCGAGGTCGGCGCGGTGCGCGCATTCGCGGTGGTCGGTTCAGAGTAGGCCGAGGTGGTCCAGCCCGCGGTAGGCCAGCTCGACGTCGGTCATCAACCCGTCACGGACGACCTGCCGGAACTCCTCGAGCGTGAGCAGGTCGACGTCGACGAACTCCATCTCGTCGAGGTCCTGCTCGGCGACGCGCACGCAGTTGCGGGCGACGAACGCCCAGCCCCGGGCCGTGGAGCCAGCGTCGTCCCAGCAGGATCCCGCGAGCTCGAGGTCGCCCTTGTAGCCGGTCTCCTCCAGGAGCTCACGCCCGGCGGCGGTGGCGGGGTCCTCGCCCGGCTCGATGAAACCGCCGGGCAGTTCGAGGAGGACCGCGTCCGGGCCGGGCCGGTACTGCCGGGCGATGATCACCTTGTTGTCGGGTGTCAGGGCGAGCACCGCGGCGGCCGACGGTTCGTTGCGCAGGAGCTTGTCCCTGCGGGTGCCGTCCGGCAGCCGGTAGGTGACCTTGTCGAGGGTCCTGCCCATCACCTGGAACACGGTCGTGCGGCCGGTCTCGGTCCAGCGGTCAGTCATGGCGTCGTCCTTCGGGGGCGGGGGCGGGGGCGGGGGCTATGCGGCGCGGTGGAGGGCCGGCCAGCTCTCCTTCAGGAAGGCGCGTACGCGGGGGTCCTTCTCCCACGGGCCGAGGCCCCGGACGAACTGGCGCAGGTAGTCCCGGGCGCGGGACGACTCGACGCCTCCGAGGATCCCCAGTGCCCGCCGGCCGACCGCCAGCCCCTGGTCGAGGTCCCGGCCTTGGAGGTGCGCGCTCGCGGTGACCGCGAGCCGGATCCCGGTGGCCCGCGTGTACCGGCCGGAGGGCATCGCGTCCGCCTCCGCGCTCCAGGCGAGCGCGGAGCGCGGGTTCACCAGGTCCAGATGGATCTCGGTCGCGTCCGAAGCGAGCCTGGCCCGGGTGTAGTAGTCCAACCACTGCGGATCGCGGCCGTCGTCGCGTACGGCTGCCAGCAGGTCCTCGGCCCTGCTCAGGGCACGGGCCGCGGCCGGGCCGTTGCCGGCCTTCGCATGGGCCCTGGCCTCGGCCAGCTTGGCGAACGACAGCACGCGCGGCGACGCGATGCCCTTGGCCCGGTTGTGGGCCCCCTCGGCCATGTCCACCGCCTCGGTGGCGGCGCCCTTGATCAGGGCGGCCAGTGCCATCGTGGTGAGCACGTAGCAGCCGATCTCCACGTCCCCGCCGGCCTTCGCCATCCGTAGGGCCTGGACGAACTGGCGCTGCGCCACGTCGTGGCGGCCCATGTCGAAGGCGGACCAGCCGACGAGGCGGGCGAGTTCGGCGGTCACGGCGAACAGCTGGCGGCCGACGTCCTCGGTGTAGGAGCCGTGCAGCAGCGGGGATGCGCGCCGGTCGAGGCAGTCGTTGATGGAGGACAGCTTCCAGTTCCCGCCGCCGTACTTGGCGTCCCAGCGGCGCGCGTCCTCGGCCGTCTCGCGGAGCTCGTCGATGTCGCCCTGGCCGACCCTGCGGCCGCCGTGCTCGGACCGGTGCCGGTCGGCCGGCTCACTGAGCCATCGGATGGTGGGGGTGGTGAACGCGGAGACGGCGAAGCCAGCGGATCCGGTCACCAGGGTGCGGCGGTTCAAGGTGCTCCAGTACTCGGCGGCGGCGCGAACCGCGTCGCCGGTGTCCCGGGGGAAGGTGAGCCCGGTATCAGCATGCGCCGCTCCGGGGGCTGTCATTCCGATGTCGGCGAGACTCACGCGGCGCCCGAGCCGCTCGGTGAACAGCCGGGCGAGCAGCGCGGGAGAGGGGGCCTCGGGGACCATCCCGCGTTCGATCCAGTTGGAAAGACTGGTGTTCGTATACCTGCGGGGGTGTCCGGCCTGCTCACAGAGCCGATTGAGGCTGTGCGCCAGCGAGTTCTTGGACGCCCCGGACTCCTCGAAGACCCGGGCCAGGGCATCGTTGGGCGGCCTGCGCCGCCAGCCGACCCGCGTCACCCGCACACCCCCTTCGAGTGATCACCTTCAGTGATGAAACGTTGACGCGGTGTTCGATCCTAGGGCACCGGCCTGTCTCCCGGAACGCCGATGCGTGATGTGTGAGCCCCCCTTGTGAGCATCCCGCCCCCCGCCGGGAACCGGTTCCCTACTCGTAGCGCAAGCCAGCCCTGCCGACCGGCAGGACCACGGACCAGCCGTCGCTCCAGACCGACGTCGCACGCCCGTTGACGTCTTGCGCACTGCGGATTGGGAGGGATGGGCATGCCGGGGTCGACCCGATGCCCGGGCCCGCGGGCACGCCACGTGCCGGCTGATGCCCTGGGCCTGGGCAGTGAAAGGCACAGAGACGGCGCGCCCGATGCGGACGAGATCGCCTCTCGGCGAATGCGTGGCGGCGGCTCCGCCCGGGGTCCGTGGTTGAACCCCGGCCATAGGCGGTACGCATGTGGGGAAGCGCTCCGTTCCTCGGGCACAGGCGCATCGGCCCGGCCGGGCTCCGTACGGAGGTCGGCGGTGCGTTCGTGCTCCACTGGAGCTCACGCGGCTGCCAGCCGCGACAGCAGCGCGGGGACACCGTGGACCCGCGCGTAGGGCTTGAAGGCCGGCGCGAGTTCCTTGGCCTGTGCGACGCATCGCTGCGCACCGATCCGGGTCGCCGTCTCCACCGCGGCGGTCGTGATGTGCAGCGCTTGCTCGATGTCGCGGGTGCCCAGCAGTCCGCGGGCCTGGGAGAGCTGGAACACGGCTTTCGTCTTGGCCCGGGCCTCGGGGAGAAGACCGATGCCTTCGTCGATGCGTCCCAGGGCCTCGGTGGCGCGGCCGAGGCCGAGAAGGCACTGCCCGGAGTCGACAGCGAGGTCGGCGGGCCCCATCCACGCGCACCACGCGGGGGCGGGGTCGGGTGTGTCCGTGAGCAGGGCCGCTTCGGCGGCCGACAGGGCGGTGGCAGGCGTTGCGGTCGCCGAGGGCGGCGTGGGCGCGGGCGCGCCGGAGGTGCAGCAGCGAGCGTGCCATCGGGTGGGCGGCCCGCGAGAGCGCCTGGGTGAGCGGGGCAACGGCGTTGTCCGGGCTCTTCAGCCAGATGGCCTGGTACGCGAAGTCCGAGAGCACTCCGGCGCCCAGATCGCGGTCGTTGCCGGCGTGCGCGCCGACCAGGGCCGCGTTCCACAGGCGTCCGGCCAGGTGGTGCTCGCCCTGGTCGAAGCGGTACCACCCGCACGTGACGGCCAGGGTCGCGGCGAGGCGGTACAGGCGGCGGCCGGTGGCGGCACTGTAGTTCCCGCCGTCGATCAGGTCGGTGATGGTGGCCAGCTGGGCGTCCATCAGGCGGGCTGTGTGCTGGCGCTGTTCGGTCGGCAGCGCGTTGAGCGTGCGGCTGGTGTCCTCGAGCCAGTCCAGGAGCTGCGCGTCCACCCGCTTGCCGTCGAGGGCCGTGTCGAGGCGTTCGGGCTCCAGGGTCGCCCACTGGGTGGCGAGCCCGGCGAGAGCGAATGCGCCGAAGGCGACGAAGGTACGGCGGTGGGGATCCATGGCGACTTTCTGGGCGTCTCGAAGTGCGGTGACGGTGCGGCCCGTCCCGACGGGGACCGGTTCCTCGCGGCCGGGCAGCCAGTGGGGCCAGCCGAACAGCTCGACGTCGCCGTGGGGGACGCCGAAGGCGTCGGCGATCAACAGTTGCGTGTCGGCGAGCGGGACTTTGTGGCCGTTCTCCCAGCGACTGACCGCGCTCTTGTCGACACCGGTGCGCAGGCCGTGCGGGTGCCCGGCCGCCGCCAGACGCAACCGAGCCACCAGGTCGCGCTGGGACCAGCCGCGTTGCGTCCTCGCGTAGGCGAGGGGATGCGCGATCTGCTGTGCCATGGAACCAACTCCATCACCGCTGGTGCCCAGAAGCCTATCCCCGAGCCGGGCGGGACAACACCGGGACAACCGACAACCCCTGGCCCATGTAGCCGAGTTGGACTGGAATCGTCCTCCCTCGGTCGAATGGCGCACCAAGCCGGAAGAAACCGGCAACACTCCGGTCGTGCACGGCCCGCTCGCCGTCCCCGGCCTGGCCGCCGCCGTCTTCCTCCTCGGCGCATCCCCGCGTCACCTTGGCGAGTCCCTACATGGCCGGTGGCGCTCCGTTGCTGGACCGTGGACGCGGCCGGACGCTGCGCCCGGTAGTCAGTTCTTCCGGGCGGCGCGGGCGCGCAGCGCGCCGTGCGCGAGGGGGTGAAGTGCGCCGTCGCCTGACACCGGCATCGACAGGCCCCCGGGAGGAGAACCGCTGGAGCGAGGGCTTCCGCGACCGCCGCGCTGCCGCCCGGCCGGTAGGGAGATGGCTAGAGGACGTCGCTCAGCGCGCGGTCCACACCGGGCAGTCGGCAGTGTGCCGCGTGAGCACCAGGACCGTGCCGCCGTCCAGCACGTTCGTAGTCAGCGTCACCGTGCAGCAGGCGGGCCGCCCCTCGGCCGACACCGCGTCCGGGGCGCTCCCGCCGACGGTGCCGTTCGGTGACAGCGGCGGCGCCAGGGCGGGGGCGGGGCGGGTGCGGCCCTGCCGCCGCCGGTGGAGGACTGTTCGTGGTCGGGCCATGGCGACACCCTGCCTGCTGGCGCCGACGTCGGCGGGCGACACGCCGGGCACGCCCACCGTCCCCCGTGGGCAGCGGGCACATCCGACTCCGCCGGCGGACGGCCGCACAGCTGACCCCGCCCGGCCCAGGCGCTGTGCGGTGCTCGGGTCAGCCGACCCGTTCCCGGTCCGCCAGGTCGAGGACGTGCCCGCCAGGCGCCGGCTGCGGCGCGCCCCCGCCGGGGGTCCACCAGCCCGGCCCGTCGACATCGGGTCCGCTCTCACCGTGGTGGAGCACCGCGACGGCCCGCAGCACACCGGTGACCGCCCTCTGGAGCGCGCGGGCCTCGACCTGCCCGAACTCGGCGAGCCGCTCAGGCAGTCCGCCCGGACACAGCCAGGCCAGGTGCTCGCCGAGCTCCCGGAGCCGGGTGTCCCAGTCCGTCGCCAACTGCAGGTACGTCTTCACCACCCGGTCCGCCGACTGCGCGAAGCCCTCGCCACCGCAGTGCCGGCCTTCCGCCGCTTCGCCCCGGAGCACCTCCTCGTCGACGCCCTCCAGCTCCTCCCGGAGGTCGGCCACCGCGGCCTGGTGGGAGATGACGGCGGCACGCTGCTCGGAGAGCGTGCCCGAGACCGCGGGCGGGAGCCGCCCGCCCGGATCGGAGACCTCTGTCACGGTGGCTGCTGCCAGGGGACCAAGGCCCCTGGCACGGACCGGAGTTCGGCTGCGCACACCCCGTCCAACGAGCCGATCGGAAGCCGGACACCGCTCGGCCGGAGACAGAGCGGAGGACGCCGCCCCGGTTGGACGGCGGCTCGCGAAGGCGGGTTGCCGTGAACGCCGGTGTCCTGACCGTCCGCAGGAGGCATCAGCGGGCTGCCTCATAATGAGCGGGACGCCGAGCAGGCGACGAGCGACGGAGATTGTGGATGAGGTTCCGGTCCGACCAGGGTGCAGCTGTCATCGTGGACCCCGAGCTGCCGAAGCAGGTGAGCCGGAGCGTGCGCGTGCTCGCACGGCAGCATCCCCAGGTACTCCGCGGCCCGTCCACTCCCCTTCCCCGGACCGCTGGGTTCGACTACGAGAAGCTGCTGTTGGGAGCCCGCGGAGTTCTCATCACCTTGGTCCTGGCCGCCGCCATGGCTGCCGGGCTGACCTGGGGGATGCCCCGGATGCTGTCGGCCGTGCAGCCGGACGAGCCGATCCCCTCCTACATCCAGCCCATGACCGTGCAGCTCGTCGTCCTGGCGGTGGTCGTCAACACCGCGCTGGAACTGCTGCGCGCCCGGGTCAACGGGGGACGAGCCGCAGTCGCCCGCCACCTGGCCACGGCGCGGGGCCACTACCTGCTGCCCGGCCCGGATCTCGACCGCGCCGCCTGGGCGTCGGCGGCGCGGGCGCAGGAGGCCCTGGCCATGGTGGCGGCCAGCACGTACTTCCTGACCTCCGTCGACGGACCTGACCACCAGGCGCTGGCGAAGACCTTCTGGACGCTGGCGCAGGACATGGCCGCGACCCGCAGCAGCGCGGCCATGGACTCGTTCGCGGCGGCCGTCGCGGTCTACCGCGCGGACATCGAGGCGGCCGACGCGATCAGCTTGACGCCCACCCGCTCCGGCCCGGACAGGGAGCGGCACGAGCAAGCGATCGAGCGGGCCAACGCCTCCGGCCGCCACGCCATCGCGATGGCGTCAGCCGTCTGACCCCCGCAATCCCGCGCCGCCAAGGCCCTGCCCACCCGGGCGGGGCCTTCGCCATTTCTCACCGATGTTGCCGGTGCCCCGCTCAGCTGCCCCGTCCCGGCCCACGGCCGGCCTGCTTCCCGTAGTCGCCCGGCGGCGCACGAAAACGGGTGGGAACAGGCTCCAGCTGCCCCGATACTGCTGGTGACGAAAGCGAGGCCCCCGTGCTCCAGATCGAGCCGAGCGTGCTCACCGCGCTCACCAAGGCGACGAAGGAATCCCCTTCCCACACCCGCGCTGGTCCCCGGGCACGGGAGGGGGTCGGCGCCAGGAGCATCATCCCCCTCCCCCGCGGCTGAGCACCTCGTTTCGGATTGGCCAGGGACGTTACTCGTCGTCGGACCAGGACTGCCCCTTGAGGGCCTCGGTCTCCCGCCATCCGGGATGTGGTGCGCCGGCTTCCCGCCTGGCGGGCTCGTCGCCCAGCCGAGCGGCCGCAGCGTGGAGGACCGGGGTGCTCTTTGCCTAGCGTGCGGGTACGACACGCCACTCGCGATGTTTGCCGGAGCTCATCGGGAGGTCGACCGCTCCATCCGGGCCCGTGCGGTCCCCCGGGCGGTTCCCCCCCACCCGCCGCCTTCGAAGGAGTGCATGTGATGTCCCGCCTCGTCCTTGACCCCACGGGTTCCAGCCGCGACGCCGAGAGTGCCGTCCTCCACAGCGCGGCGGCGACCCGCGTCGACATCCTCGGTGTCCAGGCCTGGGCCGTCGCCGACCCCGAGGTCCTCAGGACGCTGCTCATGGATTCCCGCGTCTCCAAGGACGCCCGCCGGCACTGGCCCGGGTTCCCCGCGGTGGCCGCGACGTGGCCGCTGGCACTGTGGGTGGCGGTCGAGAACATGTTCACCGCCTACGGCGCCGACCACCGGCGCCTGCGCCGCCTGATCGGCGGTGCCTTCACCACCCGCCGTGTCCAGGCCCTGAAGCCCCGGATCGAGGAGACCGTCCAGGACCTTCTCGACGACCTCACCACCATCCCCGAAGGTGAACCGGCCGACCTGCGCGAACACCTCGCCTCCCCACTGCCCCTGCGCGTGATCGGCCACCTCATGGGATTGCCCCCCGGCCTGCGACACCAGTTCCGCACCACCGTCGACGGCCTCTTCGACACCACCCGCTCCCCCGAACAGGCCCGCGCCAACGCCGACGTCCTCTACGCCATGCTCGACGAGCTCATAGCCACCAAGCGCACCGCACCCGGTGACGACATGACCTCGCAGCTCATCGACGCCCGCGACACCGACGGCGACGGTGACGCCCTGACCGAGCAGGAACTGCGCGACACCCTCCTCCTCGTCATATCCGCCGGCTACGAAACCACCGTCAACCTCATCGACAACACCCTCACCACCCTCCTCACCGACCCCGTCCAGCTCGACCACGTCCACTCCGGCCGCGCCACCTGGAATGACATCGTCGAAGAGAGCCTGCGCCACAACGCCCCCGTCGCCCACGTCCCCCTGCGCTACGCCATCGACGACATCGCACTGCCCGGCGGCACCACGATCCCGCGGGGCGAGGCAATCCTCGCCTCCCTTGCCGCCGTCGGCCGCCACCCCAGCGTTCACGCAGAGAGCGCCCACACCTTCGACACCCTGCGCGCCGTCAAGGATCACCTCGCCTTCGGATACGGCGTCCACCACTGCCTCGGAGCGCCGCTCGCCCGCATGGAGGCCGAGACAGCCCTCCGCCTCTTCTTCGACCGATTCCCCTCGGCCACCCTCGCCCCCGAACCACCGTTCCGCCCCCTGCAGTCCCTGATCTCCAACGGCCACCGGGAGCTTCCGACCAACCTCGGGACTCCCTCCGCGGCATCGGCCCCCGCATAGCGGCGGTGGTACCGCGAACCGCCGACCCGCCAAAACCCGGGGGCAGCGCCCACCCGGCCCGAGCCGCCAGACTCACCCGGAAAGGGCCGAAACCGCTGCCCCGCCCTCACAACCTCGACACGCACGCCTGGGAGCCGGTCACCGCCGAGGCCCTGGACCTGCCCTGCAGGCGAGGTTGAGGTGGACGGACAGCCGCAAGCGCCTGGGCCGATGAAGGCGCCAGGCGACTGCCGGTCCCGTCCAGTGGCACCACGGAAGACCACCGACAGCCACCCGCCTGAGTACGGGTACTCAGGCGCCGGGCGGGCGGCCCACCTATGGTGGCGGTACGAAGCGGGACCGGGGAGGGCCTGGAGTGTTCGACAAGGGGTTGGCGAAGGGCTGTCTGGGGGCGGTGGTGGGCCTCGCCGCCACGGTCGCTGTCCTGCTCCTCCTCAACATGGGCGTGTGGTGGTACATCGGGCTCGACGACCCGTACACACCCAAGATCGGCCCCGAGCACGTCCGTTTCACCGCGGCGGAGTTCCGGCAACGCAGCGAACAGGCCCTTCAGGACACGGTCGGTGAGTTCGGCACGGATCTTGCGCTGAGCGATACCGGCTACACCGTGCAACGGAATCCGCCACGTCCCAGTGACGAGCTGAGCAGGCTGTCCCTCGTCGACAGGCAGCTCACCGCCCGCGCCACGATAGCCGCCTCCCGGCGCCGGGAACTGGCGGACGGCATTGCCGCCAACTGGCAGGCGCACAGCTACAAGAAGGACAGCTGGATCTCGACTCCCACCGAACGGGAGAAGGGCCCGGACTACAAGTTCAGCGCGGAATCCCCCGAGGGAATCAGGGTCTACGTCACCCTCGCACCAGGACCTGACCAAACGCTCACTCTCACCATGACCATCCGCGGCGACGGTGTCGAGTACACCCCCGACTCCGTCCAGCCCACTACGAGGTGACGGCAAGGCGGTCTGCAAGGCCTCCGTGCTCGCTACTACGGGGCGAGCCAGAATCTACTGCCGACGGATCTGCGGCAGCGCGTCGACCTCCAGCGTCTGCGCGCTGCTTACGGAGCTTCTCCCGGTCCGGGGTGGCCACCCGAACACCGCGAGCAGCTCCTCGTAGCCGGCCACGGCGGCGGCCTCGGTCCGGCAACGCTGGTCGGTGCAGGTCGTCTCGGCGTGGACGGTGAGGAAGCCGGTGTCGTCGGCGGTGAAGGTGAGCGGCAGGCCGGCGCCCGGGAGCTCCCGGCGGCACGGACGCAGCTCGGCCAGCTCCTCGCGGGCCTCCTTGTGCAGGCCGGGGTAGCCGCCGACCTCGGCGAGCAGGTCCGCGAGGATGCCTCGCTCGTAGGCGTGCACCACCGAGGCCGGGAGCTGCAAGGCGGACGCGCTGCTCACGGCGGCCTGCTCCGTGGACCGGCGGATCCCGACCCCGGGGTAGGCCGGGTTGTCGCGCCAGCGCTGCGCGGGGGTGACCAGCTCGGCGGCGCCCTTGGCGCCCATCAGGGAGGCCGGGGCCCGTACCGTCAGCGTGGTCGGCGATCTCAACCCCTGCCCCGCCTCCAGCGCCCCAACAGCCCCCGTCCTGAGTGGCATCATCCGCAGCTGCTCGGGGACGCCGGATCGGTGCCCATGAGCAGCTGCGGATGATGCCGCGACGCCGAACTGGCGCCCCCGGCCCCCTTGCGAAAGTTCGCCGGCTTCCTCAGCCAAGACCTGGACGTCGTCAACGTCTCCGGCTTCACCCTCGAATGAGCGGGCACGGTTTGAGACTGCAGCACCAGGGGTCGGGTCCCGGCTTGTTGTGTCGTCAGGGAAGGAAGTCGTCCGGGCCGCACCATCTGACCACCGCCCCGGTGGTGGTCCATCCGGCACCGAACGCGGCCAGGAACACGAGTGCTCCCGGCGCGAGGAGACCGGCATCGATCGCCCGGACCGCGGTGATCCCCACGGACGCCGAGATGGTGTTGCCGTAGTCCTGGACGGTGGTGCAGGTCCGTGTCCTCGACACGCTCAGGGTGTCGAGGACACTCTCGATCAGCCTGAGATTCGCCTGGTGCAGCAGGACCAGGTCGGCGGCTGTGACCTGTGCCCCGCTGCCCTCTTCCAAGCGCCGAACCAGGGCGGGTACCTCGCGAAGCGCGAAGCGCTTCACCGCGCGCGGATCCATGGCGAAGCTGTGAATGTCGACCCCGTGAAGAGCCAGGCCCTCGTTGCCGACGGGATCGGTGCGGGCCGCACTGAACAGGATGCCCGTCCCTTCCCTGCACGGACGCAGCAACCAGCAGCACGCGCCGTCTCCGAAGATGGAGATCGGCAGGGCCTCGCCCCTACGGACATCGGTCAGCCGCATGAGGCTGCTGCTCGCCTCCGACTGCACGACCGCGACGGTACCCACCCCGGATTCGACGAGTTGCGCCCCGAGGTGCAGGAGCCCCACCGCGCCGGCGCATCCGGCACCGACCACGTCGACGGGAGTGGTGGCCAGGTTCAGGCCGGCGTGCGCGATCAAGCGCACGCCGAGGCCGGGCATGACGCCGGCCGGGGTGCTGGTGGAGGTGACGAGGGCGTCGATCTCGCCGGGGTTGATGCCCGTTCGCTCACAGGCGTCCAGGAGGGCGCGCAGCGCCATGTTGGTGACGGGTTCGGCGTCTGTGCAGTGGCGGCGCTGCTCGATTCCCGTCTTCTCTCTGACCCAGGTATCGGTCAGGCCGGTCAGCTTCTCCAGATCACTGTTCGCCACGATGTTCTCGGGCACGTAGGCGCCGATGCCGAGGATCCCGACACTCATTGTCCTGGCACTCCCTTGGTTGGCGGTCCGGGTCATGCGGGACCGTTCGTCGGAGTCCGGGCAGCTTCGGGCCCGTGTGCTTGAGCGTCACTGGTCGAACCGCGCCGGCCGGGAGCGGGCCGCCTCCCGACAGTAGCCAGCGGTGGTCCTCCGCCGGGGAGCGCCGGAGCCGTCGGCACCCCGAGATGCCGTCGCTCGGGACAGCCCGCCGCAGGATCCCACCGAGCGGGAACTTCCCCGACCGCGGTCGAGGAGAGTGATACTCGACGGGCCACCGTCGTCGCCGACCAGGCGCAGTTCGTAGAGGACCCCGCCTCCCAGCGAGCCCAGGCGCTCACCGCTGTTCCGGCGATGACACGCCTCTGCGTCGCGGGTACGGTGATGCTGCGCCGGCGCGAGGGCGATCCCAAGGTAGCCCACGCCCTACCTCAGAAGATCACCTCCGGCACGTGCTCGCTCTGACTCCGGCCCAGGTAGGCGGCCTGTACACCCGCGCCGCCCAGATCGCGACGGCTGTGATCCGCATGACCGAGGCTGGGAGCTGCGGGGCGGGCGCGCTGCTCACGGCTGCCGGCTCCGTGGACCGGCGGACTCCGACCCCGTGGTAGGCCGGGTGGTCGCGCCAGCGCTGCGCGAGGGTGACCAGCTCGGCGCCGCGCTCGGCGCGGCCCAGCAGGGAGGCCGGGGCCGTACCGTCGGCCTGGTCGGCAATCTCGGCGACCCGGGCCAGCCTGCGCTGCAGGGCGCGCCGGGTGGATTGGTGCAGGCCGTCCTTGGCGAGTTCCTCGTGCTGGCGAGAGCGCACGAGGCCGACGAAGTCTTGGTGGCGGCCGCCGGGCCGAGGTGGTCCAGGCGTCCCATGTTCTCCTGCCGGGGCGGTGCCAAGTACGCTGTGGGACAGAGGTGTTGGTGGTCCGTCTTCCAGGTGGTGCGACGATCCCGCTGATCGCGATGGACTGCCGGGTGGAGGCCGCGCGGCTTGGTCACAGGCGGCGCAGGACCGCCACGACCTTGCCGAGGATGGTGGCGTTGTCGCCGTTGATCGGCTCGTATGCGGGATTGTGCGGCATCAGCCAGATCCGGCCGTCCTCGCGCTTGAGGCGCTTGACGGTGGCGTCGCCGTCGATCATCGCGGCCACGATGTCGCCGTTCTCGGCGACCGGCTGGCGGCGGACGGTGACCCAGTCGCCGTCGCAGATGGCGGCGCCGGGGCCGTTCATGGAGTCGCCGGACACGGTGAGCGCGAACAGCTCGCCCTCACCGACCAGCTGGCGCGGCAGCGGGAAGACGTCCTCGACGGTCTGTTCGGCCAGGATCGGCCCGCCGGCGGCGATCCGTCGGACATTGCGGCAGGAGAGGACTGCCGCTCATCACCAGGCCGACCCCCTCCGCGGGCACCACCCAGCCCGGCGACCGCCCGGCCAGCCTGCGGCCGTTCGGCCGGATGGTCGGGCACACCCGAATGATGGGCGTGGGCGAGGACACCGACAGCTCGCACGAATTTCACTCCGTCAGGCACCGCATCCTCCGGTGGGGCGTTACTGCGGTCCGTTCGCCGCGTCCCCCGAACGCCGGGTGACCCAGGCGGCGATCTGGGCCCGGGTCGAGTAGCCGAGTTTCGTGAGGATGTGGTCGACGTGGCTCTCGGCGGTTCGCTGGGCGATCACCAGGCTCTGCGCGATCTCCTTGTTAGACATCCCGTCAGCCACCAGTTCTGCGACCTGCTGTTCCCGTTTCGTCAGCGAATGCGTGTCGTCCCTCGTCGCCGGCTCGCCTTGCGCTTCGGTACTGTTGGTGCCCAGGGCGAAGGCGACGGCCTGGTCCAGGTCGAGGTCGGCTCCCTCGGCGATCGCTGCCTGGTAGCGCGACTCGCCGAGCGCCGCTCTGGCAGCGGCGTCGAGCGGCTCGATGACCTTGTTGAAGACGGCCGGCAGGTGTTCGGCCACACCGGTCCTGCGCCGGGATTCCTGCCACACGCCGGTGAGGACGGCTCCCCGCCGGTGGTCGCCTTCGGCCATGGCCACCCACCCCATGATCCGGGCGGACCTGCCGACGGTGGTCGCGTCCCCGAAGGCCGATCCGATCTTCGCGGCGGCCAGGGCGTGCTCGGAGGCGGCCGTCGGATTTCCACGGGCGAACTCGACGCATCCGAGAATAATCAGGGCCGACGCCAAGTGCCAGCGCTCACCGACCCCGGTGCTGATCCGTCGTACCTCCTCGGCAGCTTCGGCCGCCTGGTCGAGGTCGCCCATCTGCAGCATCGCCATCGAGGAAAGGATCGGTATGTACAGGTACCGCTCGGGGGGGACTTCCATCCGGTGCATCTGCCGCACGGCGTCCCGCAGGCTGGCGAGCGCCGATTCGGGGTTGTTCTCGGTGAGGGCCGCATAGCCGGCGATGCCGGTTGCGTGCGCTTCCATGATCGCGATGTCGAGGTCCTGCGCGATGGCCCGGCACTCTTCGAGCGCGCGTAGCACCGCGGTGGTGTCCCCCTGTTGCGCGGCGAGGGCACTGCTGTAGAGCAGTGCCGCGCTCCGCTGGAGGGTGGCATCGGGGTCCAGTGCGAGGGCCCGGCCGAACCAGTGGCGCCCCTCCGTCGAGTGGCCTCCTGCGATCCAGTGGTGGGCGAGTGCCGTGAGCATGGCCATGCCGGTCGCACTCTCGCCGGGCGTGGTGAAGCAGTAGTCCAGGGCTGCTCGGAGGTTGGCGTGCTCCGCCTGCATCTGCGAGCACCTCTCGACCTGACCGGGCCCGAACCAGTCCTCCGCAAGGCGCGCCGAAAGACTCAGGTAGAGGTCGCGGTGGCGCCGACGCTGTGTGTCCTCCTCACCTGCTTCGCGCAGTAGTTCGCGGCCGTAGTGGGCCAGGGTGTCGAGGAGGCGGTAGCGCACCTCACCGGAGCGCCGTTCGGCAATCAGGACGGATTTGTCGACCAGGCCGGTGACCAGCTCCAGGACGGTGTCGGTGGGAAGGGTCTCGTCGCTGCAGACCTGTTCGGCGGCGTACAGGGTGAAATGGCCCGCGAAGACGGAGGCCCGAGCCCACAGGAGGCGCTCCTGCGGCGAGCAGAGGTCATAGCTCCAGTCCACCACCGCTGCCAGTGAGCGGTGCCGGGCAGGTGCCGCACGGTCGGTGGCGGACGGGATACCGAGCCTTCCGTCGAGCCGCCGGAGGATGTCTCGCACGGACAGCACCCGGGTGCCGGCCGCGGCCAGCTCGATCGCGAGCGGCAGGCCGTCCAGCCTGCGGCACAGGCGCGCCACGTCGCGCCAGTTCTCGTCGGTCAGGGTGAAGTCTGTGACGGACGCGGCGCGTTCGGCGAACAGGGCGAGTGCCGCGGACTTCGGTACACCGGCCAGACGTCCCGGCCGGTCCGGGGCCGGCACCGGCAGCGGGGGGACCTGCCACCGGTGCTCACCCGTCACGCCGAGAAGCTGACGGCTCGTCGCAAGAACCCGCACCCAGCTCGCGGTCCTGAGAAGTGTGTTGATGAGCTCGGCGCACGTATCCGCGAGCTGCTCGCAGTTGTCGAACACCAGCAGCATCCGCCGGTCGCGCAGGAAGTCAGTGAGGACCCCTACCCCGCCACTCGGGCTGCGGCTCTCGATGCCGAGCGCCCCGGCCACCGTGTAGGTGAGCAGGTCACCGTCCCGCAAGGAGCCGAGATCGACGAACGCCACCCCGCCCGCGAACGCCCTGCGCACCCGCCCCGCCACGCGCAGCGCGAGCCGTGTCTTTCCGACACCTCCGGGGCCCACCAGGGTCACCGCGCGCGTGGTCGAGAGCAGATCCCTGACCTTCAAGATCTCCCGTTCACGACCTACGAAGCTGGTCAGTTGATCGGGAAGATCGACCGCCTCGTGGGCATTCTGCCCGGTACCGCCCATACTCGGAGGCTAGATCGACTCCACCAGAGGGTCAAACGCCGAGCATCGCTACCCGCCGCGATCTGGTCTTGCGATGCGCACCGCCGCCGAACGGAACCGTAGCGGTCGGCGACCACCCCGGCGCCCTCGGCAAGCCGCCGACGTAAACCACGCAAGGCCCCCAGTCACATCCCTGGATCTCCCGATGTGACCGTCCGCGTGCGCAGCCCAGGTCGGTGTCGGCTCCAGCGCTTGAGGGTGGCCCGGAAGGAGGAGGGCAGGCCGCCACCAGCTGATACCCAGGGGCTGAGAGATGAACGGCGACGAGGCGGACGGCGGCGGAAATCTGCGCGGACGGGACCGCCCCGGCCCTGAGGCCGCGGCGGTCGGTCACTTCGCCGAGGTTACGCGTGCCGGGCCGACCGGCGGTGCCGGACCACCACGAGCGCGCCGGCACCCGTGCCGAGCAGGACCGCGCCGGCGACGGCGATCGCGGTGCTGTCACCGCCCCCGCCGGTCTGGGCCAGACTCCGCTCGACGGTGTCGGCCGTGGTCTTGGCCTTGGCGACCGCCGCAGGCGGGATCACCAACGGTGCGATGGTCGGCGTGGCGATCGGGAACGACACCTGCTCCGGCTCGCCCTCGCTCATGCTCGGCACCGGAGCGGCGGGGGAGGCCGGACCCGTCCCGGAAAGGGACGCCGACGACGGGCCCGGCCGGATCGCGCTCGGCGAGGGAGAGGCCGCCGGCACGGACGGGACCGAGGTACTCCCGGTGAGGCCGTGAAGTGGCTGCTGGAGGGGGTGACGGGCTTCGCCGAGGACGGCGGGGCGCTGGAGGGGGTGACGGTGGTGGGTGGGGGGCACTTGTGCCGGGGTGTGCGTCGGACTCCGAAATACCTGCACCACGCGGAGCGGACTTCTGAGCTTCGCTCATGATTTCTGCCTCGTCTTTCACGGCCATTTCCTCTGGCCGTTCCGATGAGATTTCGCGCAGGAACAGCGGGGCTGTTACTCCGGCCGTAGTCCGAGCTGTGGCTGTGCACAGAGGCTGGCGAGTCGAGGCGAATGGGGGCATGGCACCACCCCGGCTTCCGCCAGCGAGAGATCACGCACTACGAATCGGGGTGTGCCAGCGCACCAGGTGTTCGACGCGGGCGGCACGGCAGTGCGAGGACACGGCGGCGGATACACTTGGTCAACCGACCGAATGCGGCTGGTCAACCCGACGCTATAGCGGGTTGACCAGCCGTTTTGCTGTCCGGGTACGTCTCTGTCCTAACCTCCGTGTTTCGCTTCGCGTCGGCTGATCTGGGGTGATCTCCAGGTTGAAGGTCGTGGGGTTGCCGTCGGACGGTGGGCATGCCGAGGGCCCGGCGCGATGGCCGGGTGCTCCTGTTCCTCGTGTCGTGGTGGTCAGGGGCGGCTTGGTCTGTCAGGTGGCCGGTCGGGGTAGTGCCACCAGGCGGTTGAACGCCGCGGTCAGTTCGTGGCGCCAGGGCCAGGTGGCGGCGATCCGCAGGTGTAGGCGGCGCGCTCCGCGCGTGATCCGGGCGGCAGCGTGCAGGAGGCGGTAGCGGAGCTGTTTGGGCTCGGCGGTGGCCAACTCGCCGTCCAGCAGCAGGGTCCGCGCCCAGGCGAGCAGGTCGACGGCGGTCAGGGACAGCTCCAGCCAGGCCGCATTGATGGCGAAGTGGCGGGAGGGGAAGCGCCCGAAGCCGGTGGTCTTGCCGCAGCGGATGTGGTCCTCGACTCGGGCGTGAGCGCGGTGGCGGACCTCCAGGTACTGGATCGAGCCGCCGCCGGCGACGGGCGTGTCGGTGAGGAAGACCTGGTGGCGCATGCCTTCGTCCTGGTCGAAGAGGGACAGCTGGGCGCCTGGGTGGGGATGCTCGCGGCGGACGATGATGCGGGTGCCGTCCGGGTATCCGGTGAGGTCGACCAGGCCGGTCAGCTCGGCGACTTCGGCACCGGCACGAAGGGTGCCGTCCTGTTCCAGAGCCGGGTGCCAGACCTGGTCGGGTAGGACCCGGATGGCCTTGCGGACCTGTTCGGTGACGGCGTGTCCGACGGAGGAGGTGGTCTGGATGCCTCGCTGCCGGAGGGCGCGTAGGTGGGCGAGGAAGGCTTTGGCGCTGCCCGCGCTGTCGGCGCGGATGAGGACCGGGGTGCCGTGGCGGTGGGCGTCGGGGATCTGCGCGAGGGCCGCGTCGACGACCGTGATGTGGTCGGCCGCAGTGTTCGCTCCGGCGTTGCCGGGTCGCAGGATGCCGGCCAGGGCCTCGCCGGTGTTGTCCAGGAAGCAGAGCATCGGGTGGTAGCCGAAGCCGCGTTTGTAGGTGGCGGCCGCTTCTTCCTTCTCGGAGTGGCAGGTGACCAGGGTGGCGTCGATGTCCAGGACCAGGTCGGGCAGTTGACGTCCTCCGGCGCGGGCTGGCGGTATCCCGTCCGTGGTCTCGGCGGTCTGCAGCCAGGCGACCTCGCGGGCAGCGGCCCGGGCTGCCCGCAGCGCGTTCAGGTTGTTGGTGTCGATGCCCGCGAGCAGGCGCCAGGCGGTCGGGGTGGAGGCGACCGGGCCGAACACGTCGCGCTGGTCGCGCAGCACGGCCAGGTCTCGGATCGCTTCGCCTCCGTCGGCGAGCATCACCGCCAGGTCCACCGCGACACGGCCGGGATCGTGCCCGGTCCCGCGCGGCCGCAGTCGGCGCAGGGCGTCGCTGAAGGCGCTGGTCAGCGAGGTGGCGTCGGCCAGATCCGCCAGCAGACGCGAGCCGGCGTGGTTGACCACCCCGTGCCCGTCGGCGCTGACGACGAGCTTGGGTCGGGACCGGGTAGGGTGCACGCAGAACGTGCCTTCCTGCTGGTACGACTGGGACCTTAGACAAGCCTCATCGTTGCAGCTCAGAAGGCACTTTCGCTTTTCCGATCATGATCCGGACGCGCCCCCAGATGAAACGCGCAGGCTAACATCTTTGTGAGGACAGAGACGTTTTAGCTGGTCAGGTGGGAGTTGTGGAGTGGGGTGGTTCGACGCGGTGCGGTGGCTGCAGGAGCTGGCGTTCCCTCCGGTCCGGGGCGAGAGTGAATCGATGAAGAACTGCCGCAGGAGGGGGCGCGCCCGGTCGGGGCAGCTCACTTCGGTGGAGCCGAAGCGGAAGACGTCGTAGCCGAAGAGCCTCAGATCGCGCTCCCCGCGCATGATGTCCGCGAAGGCCTTCCCGTCGGCGTGGTGGTGGCGTCGGCGCCTCCGGGACCACGCGTCGGCCGCCGGGCACAGGAGTGTGAGGAAGTTGATCGGGTGGGGGTGAGCGCACCGACCACATGGGGTGCGCGAGCGTGCGGCGCGCCGCCTCTCACCTGGGGCGGGGTGAAGGGACCGGCACGGGAAGCATGCGGATCCGACATTCCGCTCCTGCGGTCGAACGGTTGTCGCGGTGCCGGAATTGATGAGGGGCGCTCCGCCCGGCGCACATGCTCCGTGTACGCCCCTTCTTGGTCCAGTGTGAGCCCGCCGTGCTCCTGCGCGCCCTCCGGAAGTGCCGGTCGAGCGGCGCGCCTGGGTGGAGCGGTGCGCGTACGATCGATTGACTTGCGGCGCGACGTTGGGCGGTCCGGCCCGGCGCCGGCGCGTGGCCCACCCCCGTACGCGTCGCTTTCCCGGGAGAAACAAGACCTTGAAGGTTCTGACCCACAACGTGATGTTCCTGTCCTGGCTCATGCAGCAGAGCGAGGGCAGCTTCGACAACGCGGAGCGCGCGCGGCTCATCGCCGAGTCTGCGTACGTCGCCGACCACGACGTGCTGGTGTTCCAGGAGCTCTTCGACCCCGACCCGTCGGAGGTGCTGCTCAAGGGGCTGGAGGGCCGGGGGTACCCCCACCGCACGCCGGTCGTCGGGGTGAGCGAGCAGGGGTGGGACGCCACGCACGGCAAGACGATCTCCCAGTTGCACGTGCGCGGCGGGGTCGCGATCGTCAGCAAGTGGCCGATCCTGCGGTGCGAGCAGTACATCTACGACATGGCGTGCGGCTGGGACGCCGAGGCCGACAAGGGCTTCGCCTACGCTCTCCTGGACGTCGGCGGCCGGCGGGTGCACGTGGTGGGCACCCACCTCCAGTCCGACGACAGCGGGTGCGGCGCCGGCCAGGCGAAGGTCTCACGCCGCTCGCAGATGCACGAGATCAACCAGTTCCTGACGGACCGGCAGGTCCCGGCGGACGAGACGGTGATCGTCGCCGGCGACCTCAACACGGATCGCAGCTCTCCGGACTTCGCGGACGTCCTGAGCTTCGGGAACGTCTACGACCCCGGGCCGCGCACCGGCTGGAAGAACTCCTTCGACACCATCGGCAACAGCGTCGCCGTGCACCGCTACCCGGCGGATCCCCCGGAGGACATGGACTTCGTCCTGCTCCGCAACGGCCACGCGCTCCCGTGCGCGGGCTGGGCGAGCGAGGTCCTCAAGGTCACTTCCCCGCAGTGGACGGCCGGCGGCCGCACGTACACCGACTTCAGCGACCACTACCCGGTGACCGCGGGCTGCTGAGCCCTACGGGACCGAAGGCCCCACAGATGTCCGCACGCCCCCGGCGCGCGGCGGTTGACGACGGCGCAAAGTGCGCCGGACCAGATGACGAAGAAGGGACCGGAACGATGTCCGAGCAGATGTTCATCGCTGCCACCATCAACAACCGCACCAAGGTCACGCTGAAGGTGCAGAAGTACGATCTGACCTGGGGAAAGTGGGAGGACGTCGGCAACTTCCCGCCGGTCGACGTGCCCGCGGGCAAGGAGATCCCCGCCTGGCACAGCAGCGGCAAGAAGGGCTCGGCCTCCGGCACCGAGGGCTACGTCGTCTACCAGCTCGGGGACGAGTCCGGCGCCACCTTCAAGGTCTACTGGGACATCCCGTGGGGCAGCTCGGACAACACCCTGAAGGTCGAGACCTCCGACCAGGACATCACCGTCAACGTCAAGAACTGGGTCGGCAAGGGAGCCGGTGAGGCCCCCGTCTTCACCATTCACGACGACCGCGGCTAGCCGACGCGCCCCGGCGGTCCGCCGTGCGACCGGTCGCACGGCGGACCGCCCCCGCCCTGGCCGGGGCGGGACCGTCCGACCCGGCCGAGAATACGCAGGAGTGGACATGAGTTACTCAGCGCCCCAGGAGTTCGGCGAGCTCACCTTCGTCTTCAGCGCCGGGGAGACGAAGCCACCCGCCGGCTACCACGCGCTGTGCAGCGTCATCCCCAAGGAAGGGCCGATGACCTGGGTGAAGGAGACCACTGCGGGCTCCGGCGCGCTCGCGGAGCCGAAGGACTGGCGCAAGGTCACCGACTCCGAGAACGTGCTGCGCGGCCTGGTGCCGGTCGCCCCGGACGGGTACCGCGCGCTGAGCGCGTTGTGGACGTCGGACCGGATCCTCAAAGCCCACGACGTCATGACCGACCTGCGCGGCCTGGCCTTCGTCGCGCAGGGCGAACTGCGCTGCGTGAAGGAGGAGATCGGTGGCCGCCCCTACGTGGCCGTGGCGGCGTGGCGGGGCCACGGCGGCCTGGAGATCCCCGAGACCATCCGTCCCAAGGCCGTCCCCGAGGGCACGGGCTGCTTGCTGTCGCCCGGCATCGCCACCTGGATCTACTACTTCGACGGTGACTACGAGGGCGAGGACCCGGGGGACGTCTACGTGCTCGACGTGCCGATGAAGCACACCGAGCACGGCAAGCTGGTGGACCCGGTCATCTCGGACTGGGACGACGTGCCCGAGCGGACCGCCCCGGTCATCGACTGGGAGGTCGTCGTCCCGTGCACCGCCGTCGTCGACACGGGTAAGACGATCGACTGGATCGTGAAGAACTCGCCGACGTACACGGTGCGGCGCAAGCGCTTCTACACCCGGCAGGAGGCGCTCAACCTCCGGCACAACCCGGAGTCCGGAACCATCGGCCACAGCGTCTCGTGGGGGGTGAGCAAGACCACCTCGGAGACGTACCGGGAGAGCGTCGGCATGTCCGTCGGCTTCGAGGTGGGCGTTGAGGTCGAGGGATTCAGCGCCAAGGTGACGGCCTCGCTGAGCCGTGAACTCGGCTACGAGAGCACGCACTCCGTCTCGACGATGTCCTCGGAGGTGAAGGCGGTGAGCGCTCCCGCTCCCGGCCTCCACCTCACGGCGCTCTACTCGGAGAGCCACTGCATCGAGGTCGTCCGCAACGACCCGAACCACACGCTCGCCTCCGGGCAGGAGGGCCTGACCTTCCAGGCCAACGCGTACTACACGGCGCCCACCTACCCGGCGCCCACGGACCGGTGAGCGCCGGGGAGCCCGCGGGGCCCCGCGCCAACGGTCCGCGAGGGCCGGACGTCGCCAGGCTGTCGTTCCGGTGCGCCGTCGACAACCGGACCGGGAAGCTGCTGAAGCTCCAGGAGGACGAACTGCTGTGGGGGCGATGGGAACACGATCGCTACCCGCTGCTGGCCCTGCCGGCCGGGGCGGAGACCGTCGCGCTGGCCGGCATCGCACGCAACCCGACGACCGGCAGCACGTCCGGGTACGTGGTCTACCGGATCGACGACGACCTCCAGGCCCGGATCCGGATCGGCTGGGACGTCACTTGGAGCGGCGCCAACCGCTTGATGGTGGAGTCCGCCGAAGCCGGTATCCGCGTGGACATCGCGGGCTGGACGGGGAGTGCGGCCGAGGAGTCGGTGGTGCTGACGGTCCACGACGACCGCTGATGCGGCCGCGCCCGCCACGGTCGGGCGCGGCGGAGTGACCCGGGACCGCAGCCCCCGGTCCGCCACCGCCCTCCTGGAGCGGGTGGCGGGAGAAGGCGCGGAAACCACTGGAGTGGAACCGAGGAGAGAGGATGCACGCGATGTCCGAGCAGAACTTCATCGCCGTGACGATCGACAACCGCACCAAGACTGCCCTGGAGGTACAGAAGTACGAGCTGTCCGAATGGACGTGGGAGGGCAAGGGCGACTTCCCGCCGGTGGACGTTCCGGCCGGTAAGGAACTGGCCGCATTCCGGGCCAGCGGCAAGGAGGGTTCCGCGAGCGAGGCCGAGGGTTACGTCATCTACCAGTTGGGAGACGGCTCCGGCGCCACCATCAAGATCTTCTGGGATGTCCCGTGGGGCGGCTCCGGCAACCTTCACGTGGAGGTCTCCGACCCCGACATCGCGGTCAACGTGAAGGGTTGGGTAGGGAGGGGACCGGTGACCCTCACCGTTCACGACGGTCGCTGATCGACCGGGCGAGATTCAGAGACAGAACACCAAGAGAGGAAGAGGAAGATGTCCGAGCAGATCTTCATCGAAGCCACGATCGACAACCGCACCAAGGTCGCCCTTGAGGTGGAGAAGTACCAGCTGGTCTGGGGGACGTGGGAGGGCAAGAGCGACTTCCCGCCGGTCGATGTTCCGGCGGAGACGAGGAAGTCGGCGTTTCGTTCGAGCACCGGGTTGGCCGGGTCGGCCACCGAGGGTTCGGTCATCTACCGCCTCGGCGACGGGTCCGGCATCACGGTCAAGGTCTACTGGGACATTGCGTGGGGTTCCTCGGAGCACACCCTCAAAGTCGAGGCCTCCGACGAGGCCATCCTCGTCCAGATCTCGAACTGGATCGGCGACGTGGACGGCGAGAGTCCCGTCGTGACGATTCACGACGGCCGCAACTAGCTAGGAGTCGTACCCGTCGAAGTGGTCTTGGACAGTGGATCATGGCGGGTGATACGCCGACATGGGCTCTCCGATGCCGAATGGGTGCTGGTGGAGCAGTACAGCCCAAGGTCACGACAGGGCGTCCGCGCCTGGACGACCGAACGGTGCTGAACAGGATCGCGTAGGAGGTCCGGACCGGAGTGGCCTGGCGGGACGTACCTCAGCGGTACGGCTCCTGGGCCACTCTGCACACCCGTTTCCGGCGCTGGGCCGGGCCCGGGTCCTTGAGCGGATGCCGCGGGCCCGCGCAGACCAAGGCCGCCACGGTCAACGACATCGACCGGCCTATCCCGGCCAACTCCACTGTGGCACCCACCGCGCCAACCTCCCGGAGTGAGACCCGGCCGCCACCTGCCCCGTCGGCAGTCGTACTGTCCGCCCAAGGGGAAGTGATCTTCAACCTGACGGGAACCGCGTTCCACGCACCTAACCACAACCACAGGTCAGCGGATTGCGTCGGATGGCCGGGGCCACGACAGAGCGCTACCACCGATTACGGGACAGAGCCAGCTTTCAGACACGCTCGATGGCCGGATCGCACCCGGTGTGGCCGGCCTCTGGTCGGATGCTGTAGCGGTGTCGTGCTCCGCGCACCGGCCGCCGGGTCGGCGTGGTGTTGGTGCCCCGGTGTCAGGTGGGCGAAGGTCCGGTGGTGGGTGGATTGGGCTATCGGCCGGCACGCGGATGACGTTCGGCCGGACGCCTGGTTCGAGCAGGTGCGCCGCCCTCGTGGCGCTGCCGGTGCTGTGTCTCGCGTTCCAGGTCTTCGGCGATCCGCTGGCGCGGGTCGAGTTCGCGAGTGTTCGCCTCGGCCGTGAGCTGTTCCAGAAGGTCCTGGTACTTGGCGGCATTCGTCCGCAGCCGGGCTGCCGCCGATCGGAGGTCAGCTGCCGGGACCTCGGCGTCCTGGAGGTCGCGTTCGACGGCGCCCCGGAGCTGGCCGGCGGCCGTGGGGTTCCGGAGTCGGCGGGGGGATGTGGGGCGGAGCGTGCGGGCGCGGGTCAGCGCGGTCGTGGCGGCGGCGATCGCTTCGTCGGCGGTGCTCTTGGCGCGTTCGGCCTGGGCCCGTAGCTCGCGGGCGTCGTGGCGCTGGGCCGCCGGGGTCGTGCCGCGTAGGCGACCGCCGCGCCCTCGACCGAGACCGTACCGGGCCCGGGTCGACCCCGCCCGCTTGGGTGAACACCCGGCCCGTGGCGCACCGGTAACCGAGCAGGCCGGTGCCAGCCTGATAAAAGCCGATCATGAGCTGCCGACAGCGATGCGCACCGGGCCCGGAAGGGCGGCGGGAATGATCGTCGACGACGTCCGGTGTGAACCGGTCGCCGCCGGCCGGCGGTTGTCGGCAGCGGTTCGGGCCGGGGCGGAACTCCCTTCGGCTCGCCTCCACTTCACCGTGCCCGGCGGCGAGGGCGACTGGCTGCCCGAGCGCGGCGACGCCTTCCTCGCCGCGCTGCTGATGCCGGCGATGAGCCTCGGCGAGGAGCTGGTGGTCGACGCCCCCGTCTCCGGCCGGCTGCTGCGCTCGGCGCGGACCGTGATGGAGATCTACGCGGCCTGGTGGGCCGGGCTGCGCGAGGTCCGGGTGACGGCGGGCGAGCTCGTCGGAGCGAAGCGCGGACAGGACGGCGCGGGGTTGTTCTTCACCCTGGGCGTGGACTCCTTCTACAGCCTCCTCAGGGACCGCGAGCACCGTTCGGACCCCGCCCACCGGCCGGTCTCCGAACTGCTGTTCGTGAACTTCGAGCAGCACGCCGGGCCGGAGTACGACCGGCTGCTCGACCGGGTCCGGCTGGTGGCCGAACGCAGCGGCTGCCGGGCCGTCGCGGTGGAGACCAACGTGCGCGCCTTCACGGCCCCGCTGGTCCGCTGGGAGGACTTCCACGGAGCGGCGCTCGCCGGTTCCGCGCTGGCGCTGCAGGGCTTGCTCGGCCGCTGCCTGATCGCGGCCAGCTTCGAGTACCGCCACCTGCCCCCGTACGGTTCGCATCCGGCGCTGGACCACCTGTGGTCCACCGAGGCGCTGGACGTCGTGCACGACGGCGCCGATGCCACCAGGGCGCAGAAGGTGGCACGCTGGATCGCCCGCTCCGACCTCGCCCTGCAGCACCTGGCGGTGTGCTGGCGCGGCCGCCCCGGGCAGAACTGCGGGGCGTGTGAGAAGTGCCTGCGCACCATGGTGACCCTTGAGCTGGCCGGGGTGCTCCGGCGCTGCTCGACGCTGCCCGGCGTGCTCGACCTCGACCGGCTGCGCACCGTCCCGATGAGCTCGGCGGACGCCCGCGAGGCCATGCGCGAGGTCGGGTTCGACGCCCGGGCCGGCGGCCGCCCCGACCTCGCGGACGCGGCCGAGCTGGCGGCGGACCGCTACGGGCCCGTCCCCCCGCCGACGGTGACGCGGTGACCGGGTTCGGGCGGTGGGCCTGCCTCGGACGCCGGCTCGGCGACGTGCTCGGTGCCCTGCTCGCGCCGTCGAGCCGCTGCGCGCTGCTGGGCTTCCCCGACTACGGCAACGTCGGCGACAGCGCCATCTGGCTGGGGGCACGCACGCTGCTGACCGAGTTGGGCGCCGAGGTCGTCTACACCGCCGGTCACCACGACTTCCACCCCGCGGCCCTGGCGGAGCGGCTTCCGAGCGGCACCATCCTGATCACCGGCGGCGGCAATCTGGGTGACCTCTGGCCGAGCCACCAGCGCATGCGCGAGGACGTGGTCAGCGCCTTCCCCGGGCACCGGATCATCCAGCTGCCGCAGTCCGTCCACTTCGGCGACCGGGCCGCCCTCGCCCGGGCCCGGGCGGTCTTCGACGCGCACCCCGACCTCGTCCTGCTGCTGCGCGACGCGCCGAGCCTGCGCGCGGCCCGACGGGCCTTCCGCGCGCCCTCCCTGCTCGCCCCGGACTGCGCCTTCGCGATGAACGGGATGCCCCGTCTCGGCCGGCCCGAACGGGGGATCCTGTGGCTGCGGCGTGCCGACCACGAGTCGGCCGCCCAGGCGGAGCCGGACCCGGGCGGCGGGGTGTACCGGACCGACTGGGTCGGCCAGGAGGGCGCCGACGCGGCCTGGGCCGCGGCGGCCCTGGCCGTCCGGCAGCGGATCGCGGCGGCCTCGTCCGAAGTCCGCCGCACGGCGGGCGGCGGGGCGGTCGCCGAACTCGCCGAGGCCCAGGACCGCCATGCCGAGCTCCAGCTCCGGCGCGGCTGCCGGCTGCTCGGCAGCGCCGAGGCGGTGGTCACCGACCGGCTGCACGGCCACCTGCTGAGCCTGCTGCTCGGCCTGCCGCACGTCGTCATCGACGACCGGCACGGCAAGGTCGGCGGCTACTGGCAGACCTGGGGGCACGACCAGCACCGGTCCGTGACCCGGCGGGCGCCGGACGTCGACCGGGCGCTACGGGCGGCCGCCGCCCTGCTCGCCGACCCTGCCACGCCGCGGCCGGACCGGGGCGACTGAGCGCCTGCGGCGACGGTGTCAGCCCGCGTGGTCGAGCGCCAGCAGGGCCGCGCCGATCGCACCGGCGAGGTCGGCGAAACCGGCCGCCAGCACGGGGACCGGCGGGCGGTCGCCGGGCGCGTAGAGCCGGCGGGCGAACTCGGCGCGCGCCGGTGCGAGCAGCAGGTCACCGGCGGAGACCGGACCGCCTCCGACGATCACCACGGCGGGGTCGAACAGGTTGGCGAGGGCGGCCAGGCCGACGCCGGTGAGCGTACCGATCCGGTCCAGGATCTCCAGTGCCCGGCTGTCGCCGCCACGCGCGGCCTCGGTGACGGCCGTTCCGGCATCTGGCCGGCCCGCGCCGATCAGGCGGCCGAGCGGCGAGGCCGGGAGGTCCGTCGCGGCCTGCCGTCCGAGTTTCTCGATGGCGGCTCCGGACGCCGCCACACCCCAGCACCCGCGCTGTCCGCACTCGCACCACGGTCCCCCGGGATCGACGGCCAGGTGGCTCGCCTCGGTGGCGAAGCCGTGCGCGCCGTGCAGCAGTCGCCCGCCGACGACCACCCCGCACCCCAGCCCCGTGCCCAGCGTCACCAGCACCAGGTGCTCGTGCCCGCGCCCGGCACCGAGCCGGTACTCGGCCCACGCGGCGACGTTGGCGTCGTTGTCCGTCACCACCGGCAGTCCCACCGCGTCCGCGATCAGCTCCCGCAGCGGCGCCCGCGCGAAATCCAGGCCCGGTGCGAAGGCCAGCGCCCCGGTCCGGGCGTCGACCATCCCCGGCAGCCCGACGCCGACGGCGGCGACCCGCTCGCCGCGCACCCGCGCCACCAGGCCGGCGGCGGCGGCGACCAGCTCCGCCGCCGTCCGGCGCGGCGTGGCGCAGCGGGCCCGCGCCGACACCGTGCCGTCGGCCGCCACGCGCACCGCCGCGATCTTGGTGGCGCCGACGTCGACGCCGACCGCCTCGGCCTGGGAGCCGTTCATGCCGCCTCCTGCAGGGTCACACGGGCCTCGCCGGGCCCCGCGGCGGTTCGCACCTCGAAGCCGCCGGCTCCGCACAGGGCGGACAGGTCGCACGGCCGGTCGGAGGTGAGCAGATCGCCGCCCACCCGGACCCGGACCGGCAGCCGGGCACCGGACTTCTCGTTCAGTCCCTTCACGTAGCACGCCCCGAGCCGTCCGTGCGACACCTGGACGACGGCGCAGCCGCCGCCGACCAGGTCGGCGGTGACGCGGTGCACGCCGCACGCGGTGCGGGCCCGCAGGGGGTAGCCGGTGCGGTTGAAGAGGAAGACGAACACCTCCTCGGGGTCGGCGGCGCTCGTGCGCAGTTCGAGCCACGGCCCCGGTCTGGCCCGCACGGGGACGTCGTGGCTCCCACCGAGCCAGTCCTCGACGGCCGTCGCGAGTAGCCGCTCGCCGAGGGCCACCGTGCGCACCCGGCCCCCGCCGTGCCGGCGAACCGCGTCGGCCAGTTCGGTGCAGGGCCGCAAGTCCTCGTCCAGCGCGGGAAGTTCACCTATCAGGAGGAGCGAGCCGCCCTGCTCGGCGAACCGTGCGAGCCGTCGTTGCACGTCCCGTTCCAGGAACCGGCCCGACACGGTGGCCATCGGCCCTGACGCGGGATCGAGTTCCGCCCGACCGGTGAGTTCCGCCAGCCGGAAGGGCAGGTTCTGCCGCAGGCAGTGGGCGACGAAGGGCACCAGGGTGCGGGCGGCCGACGGCACGGGCCACTCGCCGTCGGCCGTCCCCGCCCACGCGCCGATCGCCGCGTACGGGGGATGGACGCCCCAGCACACGCCGGGCTCCGGGCGGGAGAGGGCCAGCGGCTCCTGCCGCCCGGCCAGGAAGTGGGTCAGCACCCGCAGCGCGGCGAAGGCGCGGCCGGGGCCGGCGTCGAGCCGGATCGGGGCGGCGTCCCCGTACGGCGGGTCGAACTGCGCGGGGTCGCCTGCCGGTTCGGGGAGCCGGGCGCGGTCCACCGCGAGGTGCGGGCCCCAGCCGTCGGTGGCGCAGGCCGGGTAGACGCTGATGCCGGTCGCCCCGCAGGCGACGCCCAGCAGGGTGTGGTGGATCGGCACCACCGGGAACGCGCAGCCGGGCTCCGCCCAGCGGAGCCCCCAGTTCTCCTCGATGTTGGGGCCGGGCCCGCCTTTGGCCGCCAGGACGTAGTTGACCAGGGCCTCTTCGTCGGAGAGCACCGGGCCGGTCCAGCTGGTGTAGGCGCGGGGCAGCGCGGGGGGTGCGCCGATCCGGTTCCTGGCCAGCCAGGCGTCGTGGCGTCCGGCGGCACGGGCGGGGACGCGATCCGCCCTGGCCGGTGGCGCGTAGGTGGTGAAGACGGGGAGGTCCGCGCCGAACGCCTCGGCCAGTCGCGTCATCCCCGTGGTGAGTGACTGGGCCGACCATCGGCCCCAAGCCACCAGGGAGCGCAGTCCTTCGGCGGACGGCCGTTCCTGCGCGCGGGTGGGTGCGGCCACGCCGGGGACGAAGGCGGCGAAGCCGTCGGCCGCCGGCTGCGAGTAGTCGAGCGCGTCGATCGGCAGCGCGCTCTCTCCGTAGTGCCCTTCGTTGCCGATCTGGGCGGCGACGAGGGGCCCGTGCGGGTGCGCGAACGGCCGCAGGAAGAGGCCGACGGCGCGCAGCCAGTCCGTCGCGTCGGTGAGGAACCGCGGGTCCAGGGCCGAGGGCAGCATGAACCGGTGGCAGGGCAGCGGTCGGCCGTCGGCGGACCGGGCGGCGGTCCGCCCGGGGTCGAGCGTCGGGCTGAGTCGGTCGGGCAGCCCGCCGAAGGGCAGTTCGGCGTGCACGTAGGGGCCGGGCTTGAGCACCGCGAGCAGGCCGGTCGCCGCGACGAGGTCCAGGAAGCCGGCCAGATCGCGGTTGCCGTCGCCGTCGAAGCACCATTGCCGGCCGTCGTCCCGGGTGATCTCGTGGTGGCGCCAGGGGACGTAGCTGGTCACCACCTCGATGCCGGCCTCGCGCATGGCCCTCAGTTTGGCCGCCCAACGTCCGGGGTGGTCCCGGTAGTAGGGGTACTCGCCGGTGATCAGGAACCGGGGCCGGCCGTCCAGCCAGAGCGTTCCGTCCAGGAAGCGGGGGCTCATGGGGCGGGGCTCTCGTCCGTGGCGAGCAGGACCTTCATGGCGCGGTACCCGTCGGTGTCCGGTCGGCCCGGCCCGGCCGGTGCGACGGCCAGCAGGGCGAGGGCCTCGGCGTACCGTTCGAGTGGCAGGACATGGGTCACCAGGGCTTCGAGTGGCAGTTCCCGGGCGAGGGCCACCGCCCGGGCGAAGTCCGCGGGCCGGTAGGGTCCCGCTCCCACCAGGCGGATTCCCCTGGTCACCAGGGCCCTCAGCGGGACGGTGGCGACGCCGGTCTCCTTCTCGCCCATCACCACGACGATGCCTCCGGCCGCAACCGTGCCGAGTATGTCCCCGGGCAGCGACCCGGTGGTGTCGATGGCGATGTCGGGCGCGCCGGCTCCGGCCGCCTCCTGTGCGGCCAGGACCCGGACCGTGCGCGGCAGCAGGAGGCGGGCGAGCTCCACCCGGGCCGGATCGCGCTCGGCCAGCGTGACCCTGGTGCCGCGGCCGGCCAGGACCAGCGCGCACAGCGCGCCGATGGGGCCGGCGCCGACCACGAGCACCCGGTCGTCCCAACGCGGCCGAGCCGCCGCCAGGTTGTTGAGCACGCAGGCGAGCGGTTCCACCAGCGCCCCGCGCCGGTAGGGCACCGAGTCGGGCAGCCGATGGACGAAACGCCCGGGTACGACGGCGAAGCCCGCCATCGTGCCGTCCCGGTCGACGCCGACCTCCCGGCCCGCCTTGGCCCCGCAGTGGGCCGGTATCCCGCGCCGGCAGGGTCGACACCGGTCGCAGTGGTAGGTCGGGTTGATCACCACCCGGTCGCCCGGCGCCACGGCGGCGACGCCGGCTCCGACTGCGGCCACCGCACCGACCGCCTCGTGCCCCAGCACCACGCCCCGGCGTGCGGGGAACTCGCCCAGCAGGATCGCCCGGTCCGTTCCGCAGATCCCGGTGACCGCTACCTTGACCAGGACCTCGTCCGCCTCGAAGGAGGGAACCGCACGATCGTGGATGCCGGGCAGGCCCACGCCCTCGAACACGACGGCCTTCATCGCAGCCTCCCAGCGGTTCGTGTCTCAACAGTGTCATAGGGTGTCCGGTATGAAACGCTATGGGCGTGCGGATCGGTGGGAAGCGCCTCGGGAACCACCTGCCGACTCCCGCCCGAGGATCCTGCTGCTCGGTGCGTCGGGGTTCGTGGGCGGCGGCCTCTGGAACCGGTGGGCCCCCCGTCACGCGGTGGTCGGCACGTACGCCACCCGGCCGGCCCCGGGCCTGGTCCGGCTGGACCTGCGCGACGAGACCCGGCTCGCGGCGCTCGCGGCCGACGGCTTCGACCTCGTCGTCCACGCGGCCGGCCTGGTTCCCCTGGAGGCGGCCGAGGCCGACCCCGCCCTGGCCCACCGCCTCAACGTCCGCCCGGTCGAGGTGCTGCTGAACGCCCTGCGCGGCTCCGCGGCGAAGCTGGTCCTGCTCTCCAGCGACAACGTCTTCGACGGCACCCGCCCCCAGTACACCGAGGCCGACCCGCGCTCCCCGGTCAACGTCTACGGGCGGACCAAGGTGGCCGCCGAGGACCTGCTGCTCGCCGAAGGCGGGCACCTGATCGTCCGGATCCCCCTCGTCTACGGGCGCGGCCCCTGGGCGAACACCTTCCTGTCCCGTCTCGCCGCGCCGACCACCGTCGCCCGCACGGACCTGGTCTGCGCCCCCGTCTACCTGCCCAGCCTCGCCCCGGCCCTGGCCCGGCTCTGGCACCACACGGGTGTCGTGCACTACGGCGGCGCCGACGTGGTGACCCGCTTCGAGCTGATGTCCCGGGTCCAGCAGGCCCTGGACCTGCCCACCCGGGTGGTGCCCACCCGGGTGACGGCGGCCGGTTCCGGTTGCCGCCGCCCGCCGCGGCTGGTGCTGCGCAGCACCCGGCACCGCCTGCTGGGCCCCACCCTGGACTCCGCGCTCGCGCATCTGGCCGCTCCGATCTAGGGCAGGTGGTCGGCCACCAGGGCAAGGTGGCTCGTGGGGTCCACGCCGCCGGGGCGGGCGAGTTGGGCGGCGAGGTCGTTGATCAGCAGGGTGCCGAGGAGGTAGTGGCCGAGTGCGAGTTCGACGGGGGTGGAGTTGCGGCCCCGCAGGTCGGGCTTGGGCTTGCGGTCGGAGAGGCGGCAGGGTGCCTCCGCCAGGACGTGCAGGTCGTGGGTCAGCAGCAGCCGCTCCCACCAGAGGGGATCGTCGTGGAACAGGCCCGACAGGCCCTCGTGGGCGGCCAGCCGGGGCAGGAAGGCGTGGATCGCCGCGCGGTAGCCCGGGAACACCGGCTGCCGGAAGCCCACCTGGTAGCCGTGCCCCGGCCCGCGGTGCACCGCGAAGCCCGTGCGCAGCGCGGGATCCCACACGCTGAGGCTGAACAGGGTTTTGGCCAGGTCGTAGACCGGGTCCCAGGGCTCGACGCAGCCGCGCGGGTCGATGAGGCGGAAGTCCGCGGCGGCCGCGCCGGGGCGGGTGGACACCAGGACGTTGCGGGTGTTCGCGTCGCCGTGGGCGGGGGCCATCAGGCGGGCGGGAGCCAGTCGGGCCAGCCGGCCTGCCAGCCGTTCCAGGACCAACTGCGGGGCCTCGCACGGCACGCCGTTGACGGTCAGGCGTTCGGCGCCCATCAGGTCTTCCGGCAGGGCCCGGCGCAGCACCGGCAGCCGCCGCAGGAAGCGGCCCACCACGACGTCCGCCAGATGGGCGGCCGGGGCGGGGTGGGAACGCGCGGCGTAGCCGTCCAGCACCAGGGCCTGGAGGAGGGCCGGGTAGCAGCGGAAGAACTCCCGGGCGCCCCGCGGTGACTCCCGCAGGGGCGCCGCCAGGTCCGCCGAGGCGTAGAACGGCGTCGTACAGGCCGCCCAGCCGTCGCCGTCGAGGACGTGCGCGACCGGCAGGTAGTGCGCCGCCAACCGCGGAGCCACGGTGCGCAGCAGCTCGATCTGGCGCAGCTTGTGACGGAAGGACACCAGGTCGTGCCCGTCGACGGCGCCCGGTGCGGGCACCAGGACCTTCACCACCAGCTCCTCCCCGGCCCGGCCGGTGGCCCGGTGGACCCGGGCAGGTGAGCCGCCGTCCAGGATCTCGGCCCCGACCGTGAGGCCGAGGGTGTCGGCGACGGCCGCCAGGGCCGCCTCGTCGGTCCACCCGCCGGGCGGGCGGGCGCGGGTCACGTGCCGGTGTTCGGTCACCGCAGCGGCCTCCTCGGTGTCTCCTACCAGCGGATCGAGTCGATCAGGGCCGCGTGCAGCCGGGGGGTGCAGGCGGCGATGCACGAGCGCTGGTTCAGCGGGTCGATGTCCAGCAGCAGGGTGTCGTGCAACGACTTGCCGTAGGCGTCGGTGATGGTGACCCCGGCGCGTTCCGCGAGGTACACCGAGGCCGCGATGTCGTACGGGAACAGGTGCAGGATGCTCCCGTGGCCGACCCGTCGGAAGTCCGCCTCGGTGGCGGGTCGGTCGCGCAGCAGCCGGTTGCCGATATCGACGTAGGCGTCCATCTGGCCGGTGATGACGCGGGAGATGGAGAAGGAGGCGCTGTTGAACACGTACACGCCGCCGGTGTTGGCCGAGGCGTCGATCAGGTGGCCGTAGGCCCCGGTCATCAGCTCCGCCGGGTGGCCGTTGAACTCCAGCGACCAGAACATCCGCTCGGGCTCGGTGGTGGCGGACAAGTGGGGTACCGGCACGGGGTAGCCGCAGGACTCGAGCCCGGTGCCGTGGGCGTCGGCGTACAGCCAGTGGCCGGTCTTGATCTCCTGGAGCATCGCGTACCGGATGTCGCCGATGGTGGGCTCCTCGCCGAAGGGGGCCGCGGCGATGGAGACGCAGGCCATCTCCAGGTCGGCGGCGGCGCCGCGGGTGCCGTCGATCGGGTCGATGATCAGCACGTGCTCGGGCGCCCGGCCGATCGTGCGCAGCCCCTCGCTCTCGGTGTAGACGGCCACGGGCTCGCCGCGCTCCCGCAGGAAGTCCCAGGCGGCCCGTTCCGCGAGCACGTCGACCGGGAACTCGGCGTCCCCGCCCTTCGCCGTCCCCGCCACGTAGCGGCTGCCGACCTCGTGCAGCCCCTCGCGCACGGCCGTCCGGATCCGATCGGACAGGTCTTGGACAAGGCCCCTCATGAGAGGGCCGAGAGGAAGAGTCGTTCCAGCAAATCGCACATCTCGTCAGCCTCCTGACGGGTCATCACCAGTGCCGGACGGACCTTCAGCACGTTGCCGTGCCCGTACAGCGAGGTCCGCAGCAGCAGTCCGCAGTCCAGGCCGCGTTCGGCGAGGTGGTTGGTGAGCGCGGGGTCGGGGCGGCCGTCGCGGTCCACGATGTCGATGCCGATCATCAGTCCGACGCCGCGGACCTCCTGGACGAACGGCACCTTGGTGGCGAGGTCGCGCAGCCGGTCGAGCACGTGGGCGCCGACGTCGCGCACGTTCTCCAGGAAGCCGGGGCGGCCGATGACCTCGACGGTCTTCAGGGCGGCCGCGGCGGCCAGCACGTTGCCGCCGAAGGTCGAGTTGATGTGGTGTCCCTCCACCCCGGTCAGCCGCTCCTCGGTCAGGATCCCGGCGATGGGCATCCCCGCGCCGCCGAGGCCCTTGCCGAAGGTCATCATGTGCGGGGCGACGCCGAAGTGGTCGGCGGCGAACATCCGGCCGGTGCGCCCGAATCCGGTCTGGATCTCGTCGAAGACCAGCAGGATGCCGCGCTCCTCGCAGAGGTCCTTGAGCGCCTGCAGATAACCGTCCGGCGGCACGACGTTGCCGCCGTTGCCGCTGATCGGCTCCAGCACCACGCAGGCCACCCGGCCGGTGCTCGCGTAGTCGATGAAGTCGTTGATCCGCTCGACGCACAGCAGGCCGCAGGTGGCCCGCTCCTGACGGTAGAAGCAGCGCAGGCAGTGCGGGTCGGGGACGTGCACGACACCGGGCAGGTGCGAGGGGAAGGGAGTGCGCCGAAAGGCGGCTCCGGAGGCACCGATCATGCCGAGGGTCTGGCCGAGGTGGCCGCGGAAGAGCGTGATCACGTCGGACTTCCCGGTGTGCACCTGGGCGATCTTGACGGCGCTCTCGTTGGCGTCGGACCCGCTCGCCGACTTCAGGTGCACCCGGGTGAGGTTCGGCGGCGAGACCTCGGCCAGCTTCGACACCAGGGCGTTCAGCGGCTCCGTCTGGAACTTGGAGGTGACGTGGATCAGCCGGCCGGCCTGTTCGCGGACCACCTCCACGATCTCGGGGTGGGCGTAGCCCAGGCTCAGGTTGAACGTCCCCGAGGAGCAGTCGAGATAGCGCCGGCCGTCGTCGGCGTAGAGGTACACGCCCTCTCCCCCGACCACCCGGAGGTCGTCCGGCCGGCAGTAGTAGTGCTGGAGCGCCGGTCCGGCCGCCCCGCCGGACGGAGCCTTCGGTGCGGCGGTGCGGGCCGCGGTCCTCGCCTGTTGCATCGGCTTTCCTCCGATAATTCCTGGCAGATCGATCTGCTCGAACGATTCGAACCGTAGATCCGCCTCGTCGAGATCGAGCGCGGCGGTCATCGCGTTCGGAATTGCCACACATCGGATTCCGGCCCTTTTCGCGGCGCGTACGCCGCTGGGGGAATCCTCGAACGCTACCGCCCGCTCGGCGGGAATTCCCAGCGAGGCCAGCGCCGCGACATAGAGACCCGGCTCCGGTTTCGCGCTCGCCCGGTCCCCGTCGGCGCACTGTACGGTGCTCCACCCATCGGCCAGACCGCACTGCCGCGCATATCTGGTGACCCATTCCCGGGTGGAGTTGCTGACGATCCCCCTGGAGATCCCCAGGGCGTCGACCGCCCCGAGCACCCGGTGCACGCCGGGCCTGCCGACCAGTGTGCCGAGCAGCTCGCGCTGCCGCCAGCGGACCCGTTCCTGCAGTTCACGGCGGTCCGCCGTGCATCCGGTGGCCCGTTCGAGCCGCGTCCACAGGTCGGAGCCGATGGTGCCGACGAGCGACGACCACACCTCGACCGGGAGCCGGTGGCCGAATTCCAGAAAGACCTCCGCGTGCGCGCGGAATATCTCGGACTCCGGGTCCCACAGTGTCCCGTCGAAATCGAAGAAGAACGCGTCCACATCCTTCATTCGCGTACACCTCCGTCGAGCAGCGGACGGCCGCGCGGCCAGTGGTTTGATACCGGGAGCCAAGGCCCCAAGCGTCCATCATCGCCGAGCCCGGCCGGTCCCGCCATTCATAGTTCGTCGACGCACCCACGATCGGCGGACAGAACGGTGCGTACACGAGAGGGTGCTGATCGCCTTGGAGTGGCACCGGCGAAGGGCCGGTGCGAGAGTCGAGGGACGATGGACGAGAACACCCGCCCCGCCGGTACGGCGGCTCCCCCGGGCGGACCGAAGGTCGCCGTGGTGGGACACGTCGAATGGACCACGATCGCTGGCCTCGACGAGGTCCCCGCCGCCGGCGAGGTGACCCACGCCGACCGGCTCTGGCAGGGCCCGGCCGGCGGTGGCGCGGTCGCGGCCGTCCGGCTCGCCGAACTGGCCGGCACCTGCACCTTCTTCACCGCCCTCGGCGACGACCACGCGGGGCGGCGCTCCCGCGCCGAACTCGAGCACCGGGGCGTACGGGTCCTGGCCGCGGCCAGGACCGGCCCCACCCGCACGGCGGTGAGCATGGTCGACCGCTGCGGTGAGCGCACCACAGTCACCCTCGGCGAACGCCTGCAGCCGGCCGCGGCCGATCCCGTCGACTGGGGACAACTGGCCTCCTACGACGCGGTGTTCTTCACTGCCGGGGACGCCGCCCTGCTGCGCCGGGCGCGCCGGGCCAAAGTACTCGTGGTGACCGCGCGGGAGTTCGGCACCGTGCGGGAATCCGGCGTCAGGGTCGACGCGCTGGTCGGCAGCGGCTGCGACCCGGCCGAGCGCTGCGACCCGGCGCTGCTGCGCCGGCCGCCGGACCTGCTGGTCAGCACCGAAGGCCGGCGCGGCGGCGTGTTCACCCACTGCGACCGTCCCCCTCGGCGCTACCGGCCCGCCCGCGCACCGGGCCCCGTGGTCGACACCTACGGAGTCGGGGACAACTTCGCGGCCGTCCTCACCTACGCGCTCGCCACCGGCGCGACCGCGGCCGACGCACTCGACCTCGCCGCCCGCCACGGCGCGGCGTGCACCACGCAACGGGGCCCGTTCACGGCCCGGCCCACCGCCCGGCAGACGGAGGTCAGGGTATGACCGGCGATCAGGTCGCGAGGACGGGCGACCGGGGCAAGGCGGCCGGACGGCGGAACGCGGTGGCGGGACGGGGCCGCGAGCCGGCGGTACGGCGGGGCGGGGCGCGGACGCTCCTGCTATGGGACATCGACGGCACGCTGATCTACGGCGGTCACGTCGTCGAGTCGATCTACCCGCTCGTCTTCGAACGGCTCACCGGCCGGCCCGCCCGCCACCGCGTCAGCATCGCGGGCCGGACCGAACTCGACATCATGGACGAGCTGTTCGCCCGGCACGACGTCGGAGCGATCGAACCGGATCGGGTCACCGCCGAGCTCACCGCCGAGCTGCGCCGGCGGGCCGGCGACCTGCGGAGCGCCGGCCGGGCGCTGCCCGGCGCCGCCGAGGCCCTACGAGCGCTGGGAAACCGGGACGACGTGGCCCAGTCCGTGCTGACCGGGAACCTGCGGGACAACGCCGCGCTCAAACTGGGGCTGTTCGCACTGGCGGAGTTCCTGGACCCCGCCATCGGCGCGTACGGCGACGACGCCCGTGAGCGCGTCTCCCTCCTCCCGGTCGCCCGGCGGCGCGCGGCGGACGCCCACGGCTCCGACTTCGCCGCCGAGGCCACCGTCCTGATCGGCGACACCCCTCGCGACGTGCACACGGGGCACAGCGGCGGAGCGCGGGTGATCGCCGTCGCCACCGGCGCGAGCAGCGCCGAGGTGCTGCGGAAGGCGGGCGCGGACGTGGTACTGGCGGACCTGCGCGACACCGCCGCTGTGGTCCGTGCCGTCCGGGCGCCGGGGTCGCTCACTCGGGTCCCGGAATGAACGGGACCGCCCGCCCCGTCGGTCTGGTCTCCGTCGTCATACCCGCACGCAACGCCGAGACGACGCTGCCCGCGCAGTTGGAGGCCCTGTGCGCGCAGACCTATCCGGACCCGTGGGAGGTGATCGTCGTCGAGAACGGATCCAGCGACGGCACCCGCGCGCTGCTGAGGCGCTGGGAAGGGCGGATGCCGCGGCTGCGGGTGACCGTCACCGACGCGCCCGGCGTCAACCACGCCCGCAACCTCGGCTGCCGGCAGGCCGGCGGTGAGTTCGTGCTGCTCTGCGACGCGGACGACGTGGCGGCCCCGGGATGGGTGACGGGCCTGGTCGACGCCCTGCGCACCGACCCGGCCGTGGGCGGCGCCCTGGAGCGCCGCCTGCTCAACGGAACGGTCGCACTCGCCGCACGGCCGCCGAAGAAGTCCGCCGCCCTGCTCGACACCTTCGGCTTCCTGCCCTACCCGGCGGGCGCCAACTGCGGCTTCCACAAAGAGCTCTGGCACCACCTGGGCGGCTTCGACGAGAGTTACCAGGGCGGCGGCGACGACACCGAGTTCTTCTGGCGCGCCCAACTGGCCGGCTACCGGCTGGCCTTCGCGCCCCACGCCGTCATACACTACCGGCACCGCGGCGACACGCGGACCATCGCCCGGCAGTCCTACGGCTACGGGCGCTCACACCCCAGGCTCTACCGCGACTTCGCCGCCCACGGCATGCCGCCCGCACGGCCGGGTGACGCCGCCCGCGCCTGGTGGGCACTCCTGCTCCACTCCCCCGACCTCCTCGGCCCCACCGACCGACGCGCCGCCCTCCTGGCCCAACTCGCTCTGCGCACGGGCCGCGTCGTCGGCAGCGCCCGACACCGACGGTGCTACCTGTGACGCCGCGAACCCACCGGCTCCGTTCTGGGGCACGCGCAGCCACACCGCCGCCCCCCGGTGCGCCCCACGAGGTAAGCCGGGTGGCCGGCTCCCGCACCGGTCGGCTGAGCTCCTGGGTGCCCAGGCCGATGGCCCGGGTCTTCGAAGGGCCCGGCCGGCGTGGCGTGCGGGTCAGGTCGCAGGCCGGCCGCGTGCTCACGATCTTGAGGCGGAACGGAGCTGCTCTTCGAGGGTCGGCGGCGACGGGCCTCGGGGCGAATGCCAGGGAGAGGGCGACGGCTCCGCCGAGTACCTACGAGGCGGGGGTCCTGATCGGTCTGATCGGCACGGGTTCCTTCTGTGGGGGCTCGGGGGTCCACACCGCGTGTTCCGGCGCACCGCGGCAGGCACGCGCGGCAGGCCGGTCAGGGCCCCTCTGATGCCGTGGCGGGTTCTTGGACAGCTCGGCCCGACGGGGAGGACCGGCTTCGAACGGCCGGGTCCGGTGTTCCGGGAACCGTCGCCGGTACCCGACCCGGGCGGACACTTCGGAGAGTGATCACGCGATTGTCAGCACCGGCAGGCCGATCTCGGGGACCTGCCAGACCGCGTCGGGGCGGACCTTGCGTCGGCCGCCGGGCAGGGTGAACTCGACCTCGGTCGCCCAGTCCGCGATGGTGCCGCCCCCGCCGGGTGCGTCGTCGGCGGTGCCGCCCAAGGCGAAGGCCAGGATCGTCTCGTTGACGGCGATCGCGTGCTGCGCGCCAGAACGGTCCGCACCACGGACGGTGGAGCCCGTCTCGGAGCGGGGCAGGCCGAGGCACCTGTCCGGCTACCTCCAGCCCGGCCGTACCCTCCGGCCGCCAGGTCATGCCCATGTCGAAGACCCGGGGCGCGCCGCCGTTGCGGTCCAGAACAAGGACCGGCCAGGTGTCGGGGTCGTCGCCGACCGTCAGCCAGCCCAGAGTGTCGGCGGTGGAGGAGCCTCCCCAGGCGATGATCTGCTCGGCGGAACGCACCTGGTCGGTGGGCTCGCCGTCCTCCTCGAAGAGCCAGCGCGCCTCCTCCGTCATGCCACGCATGCCCGGCTGCGGGGCGCCTGGCGGCATTAGAGGTCCTCGAGCAACCCGGACGCGGCCGCTACCAGAAACGGACTTAACGTCCTCTTACGGGACGTCGCTGTCTGCTGTTCGAACTGGATCGGGCTGAGGTAGCCGAGCGTGGAGTGGCGTCGGCGGAGGTAGTAGAAGGAGATCCAGCGGAACACGTCCAGCCTCGCCCGTTGCTGGGGTCCCATCGTGCTCCGTGCATCAACTCTCTTTTCAGTGGGGCGAAGAAGCTCTCCGCGGCGGCGTTGTCGTAACTGGAGCCGACCTGCCCCATGCTCCGCCGGATCACGTGGCGCTGGCAGAGTCCGGCGAACTCGGCCGAGCCGTATTGGGCCCTGTCCGAGTGGAAGATGACGCCGTCGACCCGACCGCCGATCACGCCCTGACAGACGGTCGGATCCGTAGACCCTTATTCCCCGGACCTCCGCAGTGGTGCGGCCGTAGCTGGTACTGGAGTCGGGCGTGCCCAGGGACGTAGCAGCACCGTTCAGTGCTGCCACGCTGACAGCGCAGCCGCCGAACTCGCACCCGTCATCACGATTCGGCAACACGGCGGGCCTGGGCAAGGCGGCTCAGGCCGACGAGGCCGGAGTGGAGTTCGTCCTCGCGCCGGACAGCCGAGTCGACGAGGGTGCCCTGCCGAAGGACGCGGTGCCATCGAAGGACCACCCGACGCAACGGAGGAACGGTGACGGTCGGAAGCGCGCAGGACGGCGGCGCGCGGTTCACCGTCCGACTGCCGCTGCCGCCCGGGTGACCTCCTCGCCCTCCGGGCTGCGCACCTCCGCGGGCGCGACCGAGGGCGGGTGCAGGGGCGGGGAGACCATGGCGGCCTGCCCCGCTTCATGAGACCGGTCCTGGCCGCCCTGTCCGCTGCCGCGCCGACGGGTCGACGGCTGGGTGCACGGGGCCGGTCTCGTCCGACCTGGAGCCCCACCGGTGTCGGATGCGACGCGGCCGGCCGGAATTCCGGTGTTTCCGAAACGGACCGATGAGGTGCCTTGACAGCCGCTCTGGCCAGTGGAAATACTCGCGGCCAACCCGACGGCGGCAGGTTCCCGTCGAATGGAAGCGCGTCCCAGCGCGCAGCGTCGATGCGGTGCCCGGCCCTTCGGGGCGGCCCGGTCGCCGGTGCGCAGCGGACGGCAGGCCTGCGCCAGGCCCCCAACCAGGCAGCCGCACGGACCCACTCCGCGCGGCACGCCCCACGGCCCCGTCCGCTCAGGGCGACGGCCCCGGATCCCGTTCGGCCGCCCGAGACTCATCACGGGCCCGCCGGTGCCGCAGCGCCGCCGCGTCACCAGGAAAGGCGCCACCCATGACTACTTTCCGCTCCTCCGGAGGCGGGTCGGGCCTGCGCTCGAACGTCCTCGGGACCTTCGACACGATCGTGATGGCGGTGGCCGGCAGTGCCCCGGCCTACTCGCTCGCCGCCACCACCGCCACGCTCGCCGGGGCTGCGGGGCTGTTCTCGCCGGCCGCGCTGCTCTGGTGCGCGATACCCATGCTCGGCATCGCTTGGGCCTTCAACTATCTGGGCCGGATCGACGTCAACGCCGGCGCGAGTTACTCCTGGGTGGGGCGGGCACTGCACCCGGCACTGGGCTTCATGAGCGGTTGGGCCCTGGTGGTCTCCGCTACCCTCTTCATGGTGGCCGGTTCGTTGCCCGCCGGGGCGTACACGCTTTCGCTGTTCTCGCCCGAGCTCGCCGAGAACACCGCGCTGGCCACCGCGGTCGGGGCCGGCTGGTTCCTGGTGATGGCCACGCTGGTCCTGATGGGCGCCCGGATCACCGCTCACGCCCAATGGATCATGACGGGCATCGAGGTCGTGATCCTGGTGGTCTTCGGCGCGGCCGCGCTCGTCCACGGCGGTTCTGCGGCGGTCTTCTCCTGGTCCTGGATCTGGGGCTTCGGGCACTTCGGCGGGGTGAGCGGATTCGCCGCGGCGGCGCTGATCGCCGCCTTCTACTTCTGGGGCTGGGACGTCACCGCCAACCTGAGCGAGGAGACGGCCGACAGCCGGCGCAACGCCGGGCGTGGCGGCCTGCTCGGCGTGGCGGCCACGTTCGCGATCTTCGAGACGGTGACCATCGCGGTCAACCTGATCATCAGCCAGGAGGACATCCAGGCCAACAGCAGCACCCTGCTCGCCGATCTGGGTGAGGCCGTCTGGCCCGGCTGGGGCGGCAAGGTGCTGATCGTGGCGGTGGTGCTGTCGACCGTCGCCACCTTGGAGACCACCCTGATCCAGGTCTCCCGCTCGCTGTTCGCCATGGGCCGCGACCGTACCGTGCCCGCTGCCTTCGGCCGGTCCCACCTACGCCGGCAGACCCCGTGGGTGGCCCTCGCCGCGGTCTCGGTCGTCTCGCTGATGCTCCTGGTGGCCTCCAACGCACTCGGCTCCGTCAACACCATCCTGACCGCCGCGGTCAACGCCATCGGACTGCAGATCGCCTTCTACTACGCGCTGGCGGGCCTCGCGGTCGTCGTCGCGTACCGCAGGCTGCTGTTCAAGTCGGTCTCCAACACCGTGTTCATCGGACTCTGGCCGCTGGTGGGCGCGCTGTTCATGGCCTTCGTCTTCGTCCAGGCCCTCTTCGACTTCACCGCCCTCCAACTCGGACTGGGACTCGGAACCCTGGCCCTCGGCATCCTTCCGATGGGGTGGTACTGGGCCCGGGGCAGCTCCTACTACCGGCCGGCCCGGCTCGATGCGACCGATGCCGACGACATCGAATCCCTCTACGGTCAGAGCGAGTTGAGCATGGCCGCCGACAGCCAGGACGGCCTCGCCACCGATCTGTGACCCCGGGCGGCGGGCCGCCGGGCCAGACGGCCCATCGCCGCATCTCCCCCCTCGTCCACCGGTAGGAGAGTGAGCCCATGGCCAGATCGCGCAGCCGTCCCCCGTCGTCCGCCTTCGATCCGACCCTCGGCGACCGGCCGCTCGCCGAGGCACGTCAGGACGTGGCCCTGGGGCGCTGGCAGGGCGCGCGCGACCTGCTGCGCGCCACCGGACGGGACTGGGACCGCCGTACCCACCGCATGCGCATGCTGGCCGACGCGGCCGCGGGCAACCGGACCGTCGAGACCTGGCAGGCCGCCGAGCCGGGCAGCCACGACGCCATGGTGCTGCGAGCCGAGACCGATGTGATGCGCCTGTTCAACTCCGTCGCGGCGGGGACACCGCCGGTGCCCGGGACGGACGCGACCGACCGCGAGCGGCTCGACCGCACCGTGCGGGCCTGCCTGCTCGCCGCCGACGACAACCCGGAAGACCCGGTGCCCTGGGTCTCGCTGGTGACCGTGGCCCGGCTGTACGCGGACGGCCACCCGCAGGTCGGGCTGTGGTGGAGCGAACTGCAGGCCCGGGACCGCGACAGCCGGGAGGGCCACCACCAGGTGCTGCGCCACCTCTCCGCCCGCTGGCACGGATCACACGGCAGGATGCACAACTTCGCCCGGGACACGGCCTCATTCGCGCCGTACGGTTCCCCCCTCCTCGTCCTCACGCAGGTGGCCCGCGTCGAACACTTCCGAAGTCTCGCCGAGGGTGGCGCGCTCACCCCTTTGATGCTGTCCCAGCACTGGAGGAGCGAGGCCGCCCGCCGGGATCTCGACCAGAGCTGCGAACACTGGCTCCGACACCGCACCTTCGAACTCGCCCAGGACGTCGCGGACCTCAACTACCTCGCGCACGGCCTGGTGATGGCCGGCATGACCGACCAGGCCCGGTACGTCTTCACCCTGCTCGGCAACCGTCCGACGCGGGTGCCGTGGGTGTACTCGGACGACCCGCTGGAACTCTTCCGCCGCTGGTACAACCGCCTTGTGCGTTGACGGCGGAAGCGCCAGGGCGGCGAGACTCCGGCCTGCTTCCAAGGAGAGGGGGCGGCCGCGGCGAGGTCCTCCGCACCACGGTCGCCTACGCACTCCCGGCCTACGAAGGGGACCGGCGGCCTGAACGCGCACCGAGGCGGTCAGAATGCCGTGGGATCACTATGTGGCAATGACTGCCTGCACCCCGGCGGCGGCGCCGACCTGTTCGCCGGCGCCTACATCCTGCGCACCCACCAGCCCTGGCCCGACCACCTCACACTCGGCGCGCCCGTCCACGTCACCGCCCTCGACTACCTCGCCACCGCCGACATCGACAGCGCCCTGTCGCTGGGGCCGTCCGCCGCCGACGCCTCCGCCGGACACACCGCCGCCTGGGACCAGAGCCTGGGCACCAGCCCGTTCCGGCCCGGAGCCCGCTACGCCCGCACCCTGCTCGCCCTCGACGGCCGGCACCTGACCCTCACCGTCCTCGACGGAGCGCCCCTCGCCCCAGGCTTCCAGGGCGCCACCGTCCAGGAGGCCGCGCAGCTGGTCGGGCGGGCCGGCCACGATCCGGCGGCGGTGTTCCACCTCGACGGCGGCCAGACCTCCAAGATCGCCTACCGGCACAACGGCCAGGTAGACGCGGTCGGCAGTCTCCACTACCTCCGCTGGCCCCAGGCCGAGCGCGAACCCTTCCGCTGGCGAGGCCTCGACGGCCGCCGCTTGCACAGCGCCCTGCAGATCACCACCCTCCCGGAGTCCCCGTGAACACCCCCCAGCCCGGCCCCGGCCGGTCCGTCCTCGCCGTCGTCACCCACCCCGACGACACCGAACTCGCCATGGGTATGCGACTGCTCGACCACGCCCAGGCCGGCGACCGCGTCCGCGTCCACTGCCTGAGCGCCGGGCGCCCCGGCAAGGACGACGGCGAGGCGCGCCGCACCGAGTGCCTGGCCGCAGCGAAGATCCTCCGCATCGACCGGTACACGTTCTCCGCCATCCCCGACACCCGCTTCACCGACCACAGAGGCGCCATCAACGCCGCCCTCTTCGACGCCTTCGCCGAGGAGCGGCCCGACATCGTCTACACCCACTTCCCCGACGACCAACACCTCGACCACGCCGTCACCAGCGCGGAGGCCACCACCGTCGCGATGCGCGAAGCCTCCGACCTGGCCTACTTCCGCTCCCCCTACAGCCGGAACTTCGAGCCCAACCTGCTCTTCGTCGGCACTCCCGAGCTCCTGGCCGCCAAGCAGAAGGCTCTGACGTGCTTCGCCTCCCAGCAGCAGCTCGACATGCCCGTCTTCACCGGCCTGAACACCCTCGCCTACCGGCAGCACGGATGCCTTCCTGCAGAGCAACCGGCCGCTATCGGGCAGCCTTGGATAACAGGCCCTCTACTCCGGTCTACCGCTGCACTCACATGGTGCCAGTCCACATCCACGGTCGATGTCGGTGTCGGCCACGTAGGCAGCCGACACGATACTGCGCCTCTCGGCGCCAGGCTGCCCCGGGCGGCGAGGTCGTGCACGAGGTGGCGGCCGACCCCAGGTGCGGGCGGGTAGTAGTTGCAGCCCTCTCGGCGGCGTGGATTCCGACCTCCTCGGCCAGCTCCCGGCGCGCCGCCGCCAGCGGGTCCTCGCCGGGCTCGCACCCGCCACCGGGGCACATCAGCAGCCGCTGGCCGCAGCCGCCGCGCCGCCCATCGGCCGTTCCAGGACCGACTCGTCGAGGAGTGCGAGCGGGAACGTGCGGCGGGACGGCGCGGTGACGGCGAGTGTCGCGAGCCCCGTCGCCGCGAAGGCTCCGTCGGTCGGCATCGGCTGGGGGCACGCCGCGTGGTAGGCGGCGGTGCGCAGCCCGAGCGGGGCCACGTCGCCGCAGGTGCTGCGCCAGGTCAGTGCGCCGGTGAGCACGTTCTGGAGGCGGGTGGTCCAGCCGTGGGACCGGCCGGTGACGCTCTCATGGCGGTGGCGGACAGTTCGGCGACGGCGTCGAGTTCCTCGGGGGCGCCCAGCGCCGTGACGAGCGTCTTCAGTTGGGAGCGGGTGGGTGCGGTGCGGCCGTGCTCGATGTCCTCGATCCGCTTCGGGGCCAGGCGGGTGGTCGCGGCAAGCGCCTTCAGGTCAAGGCCCGATGTGGTGCGCAGGGAGGTGAGGTGGAGCCGGGTGACGGCGTGTCCGGCGGGTAGGGTCCGGCCGGGCGCCTGGGTGGTGATGTCCTCCATCAGGTCGGTCATGCCTGTTCCTCTGCTGCGGTGAGCCGGCGTTGGGCGTCGGAGATCTCGGCGTGATCGTGGCCGCTCAGGTGCGGGCCGGTCTCCAGCCAGGCCCAGGGGGAGCCGGCCGGGTGCCGGGCGGCCCGGTCGGAAAGGTCCGGGTCGAGCAGGGCCGCCGCCTCGGCCAGTGTTCGGTGCGGGGGCGCACGGGGGCGGTTCAGACACCCCATGTCGTTAGAGGTCAAGCGGCATGGAGTTGGGCGTGGTGCGCCCAGGCGGTCGCTTCGCTGTAGTGGGTACGGGTTTTGA